>CANQXA010000003.1 GCA_947627765.1 uncultured Clostridia bacterium | reverse complement strand
ATGACAAGCGCGCCGCTACGCGGCGCGGACAAGCTCACGCCTGCAACTGAACGAACAGGCGGGAAAACAGACTTTGAAAAATAAGGCTTCCAAAAAGTATCGAAGAACTTTTTGGAAAAAGGAGGCACAACGGAACGCACTTGGCGGTTTGCGATAGCAAACTGCCTCAAATTGGAGTTTGTGCCGACGAAGGAAGGGCGGCCGCCGCTGAACCGCTTGGCGATCCGCCCTTCTCTTGCCCGTCGGCACGTTTCAAATATCCCCGTTTTCGCCGCCGTTTTTCCTTTTCTGTTGTTGGGTCGTTCGGATTTTTTCGTTGCGTTTCTTTCACGGTTGTGTTATAATCGAAGCGAAAATCCGAATTGAGCGGAGCGGCGTATGCAACACAAAGGTACGAAAATTCTTGAAACGAAGCGATTGCTCCTTCGCAGGTGGAAGGAGAGCGACGCCGAAGAGGCGTTTGCGCATTGGATGAACGACCCCGACGTCACGAAATACCTCACATGGCCGCCGCACGGGGACGTCGAAGCGACGCGGGCCCTTCTCAAAATATGGGAACAGCAGAGCGGGGAGCCTCAAATCTACCATTGGGCGATCGTCTTAAAAGAGGGGAACGTCCTCATCGGGGACATTTCCGTCCTATGCGCAGACGATGTTCAGGAACGCGGCACGATCGGCTACTGCATGGGCAAGGCTTGGTGGGGGAAGGGCATCATGACGGAGGCCCTTTCCGAAGTTCTGCGTTACTGCTTTGAGGAAGTGGGATTTTTCCGCATCGACGGCAGTCACGCGGCGGAAAATATCGGCTCCTCCCGCGTCATGGAAAAGTGCGGGCTCGTCTATGAGGGGACGCGCAGAAAGTACTTCCGCTGTCCCACGACGGGCGAGCGCGTCGATATCGTGGAACGCGGCATTCTGCGGGAAGACTATTTCCATCACATGAAATAAATTTGAATTCGGAAAGCACAAAGAAAGCGGGGATAAAACGTCCCCGCTTTCTTCGGATCAATCGGTTTTTCCGATCGTTTTTTACAGCCTGTTCTGATCTCCCCATTCGCACATCATATCGAGAATGGGCATGAGCGATCTTCCGCGCTCGGAGAGACGGTATTCCACTTTCGGCGGAATTTGCGGATATTCTTTGCGGACGATCAGCTTGTCCGCTTCGAGTTCTTTCAGCATGACGCTCAACGTCTTATAAGAGATCCCCTTGATATATCTTTGCAACTCATTGAAGCGCACCACGGAAAACTCCATGAGCGTGTAGAGGATCGTCATCTTGTATTTCCCGTTGATGAGAGAAAGCGTGTACGAAAAACCCGTATCCGCAAGTTTTTCATTGGCAATGCAACGTTCCATATTCTTCTCCTATACTTTCCGAATCGTAAGTACCAAACATAAATGTGCGTACTTGACAAATCGATCATACCATGATAAAGTCTGTTTGTCAATCAATTTTAAGGAGATGTATCTTATGAGAGCAACATTGAAAGACTATCAAGATGTGGAAAAAGCGGCGATGAATTTCGTGAGAAGCGTAGCCGAGGGCAACAGCAAATATGCAAAGCAGCTTTTTACCGACGAAGCGGTCCTTTTCGGGATCCTCAACGGCGAGCTTGAACACGGCTCGATCGAACAGTTCTACCGCAACGTGGATACCGTCGGCGCGGACGCAAATTTCAAAGCGAGAGTGGACGTTATTACCGTCGAGGAAACGCTTGCCGTTGTCCGCGTTTTGGAAGAGGGTTGGGGCGGCAGTATCGATTTTACCGACTACTTGCTTCTTCTGAAACTGAACGGCGAATGGAAGTGCGTCGCCAAAGCCTACAATCAAAACTCCAATACCATCAAAAAATAATCGGCAAACAGGGGAGAAAATCAGCAACTTCTAAGGGTTGAAGCAACGCAAAAAATGACAAAAGGCACCCTGAAGGAGGCGCCTTTTTGAATTGGTAAAAGCTATGAGGGTCAGTCGGCGGAGACGGTATATCTCCCGCTGATGTGGTCCACGAGTTCGCCCTCGGGACGCGCGCTATGGTAATGATTGTAGTCCTTTAAGGTGACGATGTCGGTAAAGAGTTTGTGCTCGCCGAGGTGGAACCACAAAAAAATCGCGTGCTCGCCGCCGTCGGGATCGAGCGCCCAAAATACGTCATTCAGACTGACGTCTCCCGCGTAGTACAAAAGGCCCGTCGATTCGAGCATTTCCGCGATGTCCGATTTCATCACGATGTACTCGTTGATGGAGATCTTCCGTACGATGACAAACTGCTCGTAGCCCGCCAAGCGCAAGAGAAGATACTCCCTCTGCGGCGAAATGGAGATGACTTTTCCGTAGGGACGGGTCCCGTGCTCGGAGTCGTGGTAGAGGACTTTGTCGCCGACGGAGATCTCCTCCTCCCACTTGGTGTGCTCGACGGCGATGTCCTTCTTATTGAACATGATGGTGTTGCCGTATTCGTAAAATGTGATCGTCATGACGGTCTCCCCCCCGCTTTTTAAGGACAGTATACGGGGTAAACGGGAAAAAGTCAAGACTACTTTCCGAAATTTTTCAAAGTTTTCCAAAATTTGCCTGTGCCGCGCGCACGGTTTTGCCCCAAACGGCGGAAAACGGCCTACCCGAAGCGCCCTGCGATCAGGAATCCGAGAGAAAAGACGCGCTTCTCTACGCCTGTTTCGGGACCATATACCGCCGTGTTACGGCTTCCTTCCTTCCGATATACGCCGTCCCGCCGCGATTTCGGGCAGACCGTTCCAATACGGGGAATTTTCGCTCCTTTTTGGGGTGGGGCGTTGCGTTCCCGCGCGCTGTGTGCTATAATGTGCTATAATATGCGAAAAGATGAGGCGAAGCGGAGAGCGTTATGAGAAAAAAACAGCAAAAAAGAGAACTTTTGGAGTACATAGAACAGATCCGCGACGGCGACGGAAACGCCGTCATCGACGTCTGCCTTGCGGACAAGGAGTCGCTCTACGATCCCCTCAGTCTGAAAGGGGAAAAGGACCTTAGCGGCGAGATCTACGATTACATCGAGGCGCAGACCAACGTCATCCCCGCGGCGATCCCGCTCCGCGTCAGACTGCACGGCGACTTTTCCGAAGAGGAACAGCGGGAGATCGGCAAGGCGATGCACCGCCACTATATCATGAAGTCCTTCGATATTTCGTGGGATCTCATGGCGAATTTCCGCAAAATGCTGCTCTTGGCGCTCTTCGGCGCCGCCGTGATCGCCGTCTATTTGTACCTTGCGATCGTGGGGAAAAACGTATTTACGACCGAGCTTCTCTCGATCATCGGCTCCTTCGCGCTGTGGGAGGCGGCGGACTGCCTGCTCTTGGAACGTCCCCATCTCCGCCGCGAATACAAGAACAACCGACAGAATTTGGACCAGCGGATCGAATTTGTCGCGGACGGGGAAGAAAAAGAGGGCTGACGGCAAAGAGTTGTTACGGCTTCCTTCCGATATGCGCCGCCCACAATGCTATAACCGATAAGAAAAAAGGCGTAGAAAATTCTACGTCTTTTTTGATACACGAAATCTTGCCGCCTGTATGCAGGGCGCTATGTGGTCAGAGGCCGTATTCGAGGACGGCGCCGTTCGGGTGCGTGAAACCGTAAAATTCCGCGTCGGTCATGTCCGTAAAATAGGAGCGGATCGTTCTGCACACGCTCCCGTGCGATACGAGGACGACGTTGCGCCCCGCATACTGCTCTTTGAGCTCGTCGAGGAGGGGATAGACGCGGGCGGCGACGTCGAGATACGATTCCCCGCCGGGGAAGCGGTTGGCAAGGCTATATCGGAAGATCTTACCGTCGGGGCGGTCTACGCTCGTCTCTTCGAAAATCCCGAAGCGGCGTTCGCCGAGGCGCGGATCGATCCAAAGCGGCACGTCTTTTGCGCGCAGGACGGCATCCGCCGTCTGCCTCGCCCTCAGAAGGGGAGAGGAGACGACCGCGTCGAACTCGTATTGCCGCATGATGTCCGTGAGCGCCTCCGCCTCCCTTCTCCCGAGCTCGGAGAGGGGGATATCCGTCGCCCCGCAATAGATCTTCTGCTCGCTGTACGCCGTCGAGCAATGGCGGATCACATAGAATTTCATATCGTATCGGCTACATTTTGGGGGACCGCGTCGGCTCCCAATTATTCATAAAGTTGAATTCAAGATGCCCGATCTTCGGACGTGGTCATGCCAAAATCGATGAGATGACTTTTTTCAGCGCCTCATCGCGGCAGGAGGGGAGCGCCGCGCGGAAGGCCTTTCCCGCAAGGGCGCCGCAGACGAGGTCTCTTTCGAGCGCGGGAAGGATCTCCGCAAGCGGGCGAAAGGTCACCCCCTTCACGCCGTCCAAAATGCGCTTGTTTCGCTGTTCGGGGACGGCGCGTTCGCGGGGATAGCCCTGTCCGCTCGGCTCGGAGAAGAGTTTTTCGAAGATGTATTGGAGATTGAGGTCGCCGCCCCAGCCGAAGCCCTTTGCAAAGGGGATGGCGATGGCGTTGCCGTCGTTGATCTGCGCGAAGGTGTAGGCGTCGAGCGCGTCCTCGACGTGTCCGCAAATGACGCCCGGGAAGGAGTTGCAGGCGAGCATGGCGCCCTCGCCCGTGCCGCAGCCCGTGATCACATAGTCCGCCATTTTGCCGTTGAGAAGGACGGCGGCGAGAATGCCGATCTGGACGTAGGTGAGTTGGACCTCATCGTCGGGTCCGTACATTCCGAAATTGACGACCTCGTGCCCCATCGGTTCGACAACATTTCTGAGCGCTCTCTCGACGACGGCGTTCTTCGCCGCCTGACTGTTTTCCATGATCAATGCGATTTTCATAATTTCCCTCCGATTTTATAATGTATTGAAGACATTTTTCGCCCAAGAATCTTTCCTCGTTTGATTTGTTTTAGAGCATACGCCGTAAGGCGTAGACGAAGAAAGAAATCAAACGAAACAAGTCACGTCGGCTGTCTTCCGATATAGGCGAGGATGCCGCCGTCCACATAGAGGATATGGCCGTTGACGAAGTCGGACGCTTTCGAGGCGAGGAAGATCGCCGCGCCCATCAGATCTTCGGGCGTGCCCCAGCGTTCGGCGGGCGTCTTGGAGAGGATGAAGCTGTCGAAGGGATGACGGCTTCCGTCGGCCTGCCGTTCGCGGAGGGGAGCGGTCTGCGGCGTTGCGATGTAGCCCGGTCCGATCCCGTTGCACTGAATGTTGTACTTCCCGTATTCGGAGGCGATGTTTCTCGTGAGCATCTTCAAGCCGCCCTTCGCCGAGGCGTAGGCGGAGACGGTCTCCCGTCCGAGTTCGCTCATCATGGAGCAAATGTTGATGATCTTCCCGCCGCCGCGCTCGATCATCGAGGGCAGTACCGCCTTGGAGACGATGAAGGGCGCGACGAGATCGACGTCGACGACCTCGCGGAACTGCTGACCCGTCATCTCGAGCATGGGGATGCGTTTGATGATCCCCGCGTTGTTGACGAGAATGTCGATTCCGCCGAACTCGGCGCAAACGGAGGATACCATGTCCGCGACGGACCCCTCGGAAGTGACGTCGCAGAGGAATCCGCGCGCCTCGATCCCGCGCTTTCGGTACTCCCCGAGCGCCGTCTCCAAATGCTCTTTTTTAAGGCAGTTGAATACGATCTTCGCGCCTGCGCCCGCAAGCGCCTCCGCGATTGCAAAGCCGATCCCGTATGCCGCGCCCGTCACGAGCGCGACTTTTCCTCTGAGAGAAAAGAGTTCTTCGATCATCGTCAGTCCTCCGCTTCGTCGCAGGGAAGGTCGATCCCCGACCAAATTTTTCGGCTCGTCCACGGCTCGTCGGGATCCGACCAGAAGGGATGGGAGGGGAGAAGCCCCAGCGGGAGGAAGACGGCGGCGCACATATAGACGCTCCCCACGCAGATGTAATGTTCGCCGAGGGAGGGCTGATGTCCGTACACGCCCACCTTCAAAAAGCCCTTTTCATCGAACATCCCGCCTTCGCACGTCCGCTCCATCACCGCAGAGAGGGCGCAACGCACCTGCGCGGGCGAGAGGGACGCAGGAAGGTTCTCGCAAAGGACGGCATGGGAAAGCGCCTGAAACGCGCCGAAGCGGTATGTGAGCGAGCGGCCCGTCATCGGATAAGTCCCCTCGGGCGAAATAAGCCGCTCCTGGATCGCCGCATAGCGGGAAGCGCGTTTTACGACCTTGGGCAGGAGATCGCGGTAGGCGGGGATCACGGGGGCGAACGTTTTGAGCAGGTCCACATACATCGGGTGGATCGCATAGCTGTTGTAGTAATCCATGTGGAAGAATTCGCCGTCGCCGTACATCCCGTCGCCGACGTACCATTTTTCAAAGGATGTGACGACCCGCTCGACGGGCGGCAGGATCCATTCCTCGCCCATGCGGTAGAGCGCCGCTTCCACGATCGCCGAGAAGAACAGCCAATTTATGGGGAAGGGGTCGAATTTGCGGGTGGATCTCAGGGCGGCGGCGAGATTGGATTTCACGCGCGCCGGAAGGGGATCGATGAGGGCATGGGGTGCGCGGATCAGCGCATAGGCGAGATAGGCGGCGTCGACGAGGGACTGCCCGTACCCCTCGGTGAAGTTCATATAGTCGGGCGAGGCGGGATCGGTGGCGCGGTCGATACAGCAGAGCGCGCATTCCCTGTACTTTTCCTGCAACGATTTTTCTTCGCCTTGCAGACCTTCGAGCTCCAACCACGGCGCCATGCCCGAAAGCGTGCGCGCAAACGCCTCGAGATGGGCGTACATCGCGCGGGATTCCTTTTCGACGGGCAGAGTCTCGTGCAGTCTGCCTTCCCTGAGGTTTTGTAGGACGGGATCGGCGATTTTCAGCATGAGCGCGAGCCAATCCGCTCTGTTTTTTACCATAGAAATGTCTCCTTGCCAATGAGTTTTAAGATAGCTTCCGTATAGAAGTAGTCGGCGTAAATGAGGGGGATCCCGTTGGGGCCGCGGTATGCCACCGAGCAGTTTTCGAGAAGGGGATCGCTGTCCCCGCCGAAGTTACAGCGCTTTTCGGTGAGCGCAAAGAGAAGACGCTTGGCGGCGGCGCGGTAGACCTCATTGCCCGTCGCGCGGGAGAGCTCCAAAAATCCGCAGGAGGCGATCGCCGCGGCGGACGAATCTTCGTAGGCGGGGGAAGGCGGCTGGCAAAAATCGGCGGGGATCAAACCGCTCTCGGGGATATGGGAGATGAAATACGTTGCGGCCTTTTCCGCCGCCGCAAGATAGTCTTCTTTTTTCGTGTGGAGATAGGAGAGGGTAAATCCGTAGACCGCCCAGGCTTGCCCGCGCGTCCATGCACTGCCGTGCCCGTAGCCCTGTCCGCCGAGACTGTTGAGCCGCGCTCCCGTTACAGGGTCGAAACAGACGATATGGCAGACGGAGCCGTCCGCGCGGAGAAACGCCGCACGCGCGGTATCCGCATGGCGCATGGCGATGAGACGATAGCGCGGATCGTTTGTCAGCTCGCTTGCTCGGTACAAGAGGGGCAAATTCATCATACAGTCGATGATCGCCCATCCCGCCGTCTCGCCGTCGCCCTTGTCGTTCCACGCGCGGATAAAATTGCCCGCGGGATTGAACCTGCCCGCGAGGTCGTTTGCCGCAAGGAGCAGACGGTTTTTACTCGCCCCGCTGTCCGTCAGCGCAAAGTTTGCGCCCGCGGTCAGAAGCCACTTGAAGCCGCTGTCGTGGTCCATGCCCTGCGCGTCCATGAGACTGCGGTCGAGCTCTTGTTCGACGGCTTCTGCCGCCGAGCGGAAGGTCTCCCCGCCGAACGCCCCGTAGAGCTGCCAATTCAAGCCCGCCCAGAAGCCGTTCGTCCACCACGAAATGTCGGACGTCTTATCGTCGAAGACGCCCTTTTCCGCCGTGTAGGGGATCTTTCCCAAGTTCCGCCGCACGGCACAGCGTTCCTTTTCGAGGATCTTCTCCGCGACCGTTTCCCACTTCATAGGGCGCTCTCCATGATCCTGCGGATCTCTTTGCAGGTTGAGCGAACGTCGCCCTCCGTCATGAAACTGCCGCCCACCGCGGCGACGCATCCGAGCGAGAGGTAATCTTTGAGGTTTTCCAACGTCACGCCGCCCGTGGGGACGAATTTCATCGTCGGGAAGGGGGCGGAGAGCGCTTTGAGCGCTTGGATCCCGCCGTAGACCGAGGCGGGGAAGAACTTGACGGTTTGGATCCCGAGCCCGAGCGCGTGCATGATCTCGGCGGGAGTCACCGCGCAGGGGAGATAGGGGACGCCCGCCTCCCGCGCAAGGCGGCATATGGGTTCGGAGAGCCCGGGCGAGACGAGAAAGCGTGCGCCCGCGCCGAGGGCGAGCTTTGCCTGCTCCTCGTTGACGACCGATCCCGCGCCCACGAAGACGGAGGGCAATTCCCGCGCGCATAGGCGGATCCCCTCCGCGGCATAGGGGGTGCGGAAGGTGATCTCGGCGAGCGGAAGCCCCCCTTCGGCAAGTTCGAAGAGAAGGCGCGTATCCTGCCGCGTACGGAGGGTTACGACGGGAATGACGTGTTTCATGGTCACCTCCTGATGCGGACGTCGCCCGCCATCAATGCACGGATCTCGCCGGAGGAGACGCAGAGGAAGTCCCCTTCGACGGTGTGTTTGTAAGCGTTGGCGGCGGCGGCGAACTCCGCGGGGTTCTCCTCGCGGTTCAAGAGGGCATATAAAAGCCCCGCCGAGAAGGCGTCGCCTCCGCCCACACGGTCTACGATTTCTACGGGATAGACCCGCGACGTGTATACCATGTCCGAAAGATAGAGCGCGGAAAGACGGTTGAAGTTTGCGGAAACGCTTTCACGCAACGTGAGCGCGACGGCGGGGATCCCCCACTTTTTTGCGATCGCGCGGGCGGCGAGTTCGGCTTTTTTAAGGTCGGTCCCCGCGTTTTCCTGCCCGAGCACGGCGAGCCCGTCCGAACTCGCGGTGAGGAGATCGACGGAGGGGAGAATGGCCTCGAAGAAGGCGAAGGCGTCCTCTTCCGTCCAGAGGGAGGAGCGGAAATTGAGGTCGAAAGAGACCTTGACGCCCATCTCCTTCGCCAAGCGGACGGCGTCTAAGGTCAGCTTGCGCGCGTTTTCGCCGAGGGCGGGCGTGATGCCCGTCATGTGCAAATAGTCGGCGCCCGCAAGCGCGCCGCGAAGATCGTACGCCGAGGGGGGAAGGAGGGAAAAGAGGGAGCCAGCGCGGTCGTAGATCACCTTTCCCGGGCGGAGCGACGCCCCCCGTTCATAGAAGTAGAGCCCCAATCTTCCCGCTCCGCGGAGGATGAAGGAGGGATCGACGCCGTAGCGCCTCAATGCGTCGAACGCCGCCTGCCCGAGGTCGTGATCGGGAAGGGCGGTGACATGGCGCGCCTGAACGCCCAGTCCCGCGAGCGCGATTGCGACATTCGCCTCCGCGCCCCCGAAATGTGCAACAAATCCGTCGGCGCGGCGAAGCGCCGTGTGGGAAAGCCGCATGAGGATTTCCCCGACCGTGACAACTGTCATAAGATCCCTCGCTTATCGTTTAGGTCCCGTATCCTGCGATACGGAGCCGTCGTCTTCGGACATGGTATCCGCCGTTTTGCTCTCGAGGACGGGTCCGACGAGAGAAGAGAGCACGAAGAGGTACTCTTTGCGGTCCTCGGGCTCGCCTTCGACGGTGAGGATGTCGCCAAAGAGAAGCTGCGTTGCGCCCTTGGGTACGACGCGCTCCCCGCCCCGTGCGATCCCCGTGACGAGCGCGGTGTACGGCCAGAGAATATCGCGGACATATTTGCCCGCGGCGGCTTCCTCCACCCGCACCCGCACGAGCAGTTTTTCCTTCCCCCGTTCCTGTTCCTCCACGATCTCGTCGAGCAATTTTTCGTAGAGGGGTTCGGTATGGAAGAGACTGCCGACCAAATATCCCACCGCAACGCACAGCACGGCGGGCAGAAGGAAGGAGAAGCTCCACGTCATCTCGACGGTCATGATGATGCCCGTCATGGGCGCCTTGACGACCGTCGTAAAGAAGGTGATCATGGAGAGGGCGACGAGGAGATTGCCGTATTCGGCGGAAGGATCCATGCCGATCTTCACGAAGACGAGCCGCAAAAGCGCGCCGATCCCCGCGCCCATCGCCATCATGGGGACGGAGGAACAGCAGGGAAGGTCGGCTCCCGTATTGGCGACCGTGACGAGGAATTTGACGATGACAATGATCAAGAGTGAAGCCCAAAACGGGGCCCCGAACACGGACATGGTATCGGCGTTTCCCGTCAGACCGCGGATAAATTCCACGCCGCCGCCCATCACGTGGACGGTGATCAGCCCCGCGGCGCCTGCGAGCAGGAAGGGGATCGTATACTTTCCGAGCCCGAAGAAGAAGCGGAGTTTTTTGAAGACGCGGCGGACGCGTAGTAGCAAAAAGTAAAACGCGACCCCGGCGAGCGAGACAATGAGCGACGCAAGCAGGGCGTAGAGGCAGAAAAAGAGCCCGGGATCGACGGGGAAGGAAAATCCCGCGAGGAAGGGCGCGGCTTTGCCCATGCCGACGGCGGGGCGGAGCAGGTTGCGCACGACGACCGCGACGACGACGGAGGAGAAGGAGCAGACGAACACCTCGGGCGTAAAGCGCTTATGCGCCTCCTCATAGGCGAATACCATGCCCGTGAGAGGGGCGTTGAGCGCGACCGCAAGCCCCGCGCACGCGCCGCCCGTGATCTGATAGCGGCGTACGATCGGGTTGCGGCGGAGGACGTCGCTCACACCGTAGCCGCAGGCGCCGCCGATCATGAGGCTCGGTCCTTCACTGCCCGCGGAAAGGCCCATGAAGACGACGAACAGGCTGGAAGCGAACATTCCCGTGAGGACGTTGTACCATTTGAAGCGGATGAGCCCCTTGGTCGCGCCCTCCGTCTGCGGGAAGCCGCTTCCGCGGAGAATGGGCAAGACGCGCAGAACGCCCCCGATCACGATCGCGCCCAAAAAGAGGGCGAGAAAGAGGAGGGGCAAAAAGGCGGGATGGGTGCGGAAAAAATGATAATAACCGCGTGAAAATTCTTCACACAGTTCCACCAAGACGTTATAGAGGGTGACGACGACGCCCGCGAACGCGCCCGTAAGCCCGCCCACGATCGCAATCTGCACCCCGTAATGGATCTTGTCTTTGAAAGACGCCTTTCCGCTCATCAGAGGGAAGTATAGCATACTTTGCCGAAAAAGTAAAGAGAAGAGCGGAAAAAAGGGAGCGTCATGCGCTCCCCGAAAGTTTGACGGCGAGTACGGTCATGTCGTCCTCCGCCCGTCCGCGGTACCGCCCGAGCGCCGACTTCAAGATCTCCTCGGCGAGGGACTGCGGATTGAGCGGATGGAGACGGGAGAGATAGGCGCAGAGCTCCGAAGAGGAGCCGAACGCCGCGGTCACGCCGTCGGACATCAGAATGAGGAAGTCGTCGGGCTTCATCTCGGCTTTGAGACAGGCGGGGCGGACGGTCTCCACCGCGCCCATGGGGAGGGATTCCCCTTCGAGCACCTGCAAGGTTTCCCCCGAGAGGATGAAGGCGGGCGGGGAGCCGATCTTCACGACGTCCGCGCGCCCCGTGTCGAGATCGACGGCGGCGACGTCGAGACAGGAAAAGATCTCGTCCGACGAGAAGGCAATGAGGTTGTTGACCGTGGAAAGGACGGTCTCGGAGGGCATCTTCGCCTTATAGAAGCTCTCGAGCAGGGAGAGGGTGCGGTCGGAGACCTCCCGCGCCCGTTCGCCGCTCCCCATGCCGTCCGAGAGGGCGACGAGGAAACGGCGTTCGTCGATTTTGAGGATGGAATGGGTATCCCCGCTCGCGGGTTCGCCGTCCTTGGGGCGGGAAGCGATGCCGAACGCCGCGTCGAACTCGGGCTTCCGCCTCAAAACGAAGCAGGCGCGGTCCTCGGTGAGGGGGATCTTTTCGGCGAGCGAGAAGGGAGTTTTCAGCGCTTCGCCCGCGATCCGCGCCAGCCGCTTTCCGCTCGCCTTGCTCTCGAGGGTGACGGTCACCGTCATGCGGTCGCCCTCGCCGTAGAGGAGGATCTCCGTACTGAGCAGTCCCTCCCGCGCAAGCGCCGCGGAGAGGATGTGTTCTTCCTCCGTAAAGACGTATTCCTCGCTCTGTTCGAGCGCCATGTTTTTGAGGATCTCGCTCACCCCGTGCGCTTGGCGGGCGAGAAGCATCCTGCCCTCCCGCGCCGTTTCGAGCTCCGTCGCAACGCGGGTGTAGGCGGCGAGATGTTTGTTGACGCAGAACAGGAGGCCTGTCGTATTGACGCACTTGGAGGAGAGGGCGAGGGGAAGGTCGATGAGGTTGACGCTCCCCTTCGCCTTGCCGACCGCGATGAGCTTATCGAGTTCGGCGGCGAGCGTATCCCCGCAGGAGCGGCGGTTGCGGCAAGACGCGCAGAGCGAGGAGTAGATCTTGCCGCGGAGCCCTTCGGCGGGATCGTAACCGCTGTCGAGGGCGAGGGCGCTCTCGATCTCGCGGAAGAGCGCGGATACCTCGTAGAGCTGTTCCCCGACGGCGCGGCGGCTGCGGTTGACGGCGATGCGCGGCAGAGAGCGTTCGCGGTAGAAGAGCAGGGTTTTTTTGAGGCGGTTGAGGAAACGGTCGGGCACAAAGACGATGAGGGCCGGCAGGAAGCCCGCGAGAAGATTCCATACGATCGCAAGCACCGGCCCCGCATAAAGTCCTTCGAAGTACATCGCCGCGGCATGGGCGAGGGGGAGGGAGAGCGCGGCGGCGAATTTTCCGTAAGGAAGGAGGAGAAGGGCGAAGGAGGCGTAGACCACATAGGCGGCGATGGGGGCGGGAGAGACAGAAGAGACGGCGGCGGGCAGGGACAGGGCGGCGGAAAAAGGAATGCAGGCGGAGGTGCCGAAGACGAGGACGGAGGCGAGGAGTGCGGCGAGCGAAAGACAGGTGAAAGCGATGGGTCCGAGCGAAAAGAGGATACCCATGCCCGTAAGTAACCACATCAAAACCAATTCCGTCAGCTCGATCGCACTGAGGCGGGAACGCAGTGCGCGCCAGAGGAGCGCGTTGAGCCCGCCCTCAAACAGGGCAGAGCAGAGGAGGATCGCCGCCGCGATCACGAGCTTTTGCAGGACGGGGGATATGGGCAGCAGTGCATAGCCCGTATGGGGGAACAAAAAGACAAAGGGGAGCTGTGCGAGCAGGGCGAAGAGGAAGCGTTCGAAGCCCTGTTTGCGGCGGAAACGGGCATAGAGAATGGCGAGAAGTAAAAGGAAGAGGGCTTGGACCGCCGCGGAGAGCGAGGCGGCGAGCGTCAGGGAGACGGCGGAGGAGGCGAGATAGAGCGCGGACGTAAGGAAGGGATCGAATCCGCACGAGAGCGCGGCGTAGAAGAGCGCGAAGGAGAGCGGTTCGCGGCAGGGCAGTGCAAAATTCAAAAAGACCATTCCCGCGCCGAGCAAAAGATATTTGGGCGCCGAGCGAAGGGGAAGACGTTTCATAATGCCCCCTTTTTTTCGGGCAGTATACCATAAAAGATCCCGCAGGGCGAAGGGGAAACGGTCTATGAATGTCGAAGAAGGGGGAAAGCGGCTGACTTACTGCCACTTCGGGGAAGCAGGCGGAGCGGCGGGGCAAACGAAGCAAAAAACAACCCCCGCGCTCTGCACGGGGGGAATCTATTCCGAAATTCAGTTGTAGAGAGGCGATCGGTCTGTTCCGAAACCCCGTTCTTCTACAGGCTCATTGCCTTACGCGTTCTGTTGCTTGCCGCGTCCCTTCGGTTCCGGTATTACGTTTCAGCCCCTTTCTTATCGAAGTACATTGGCGTATCCTCCTTTTACCTGATCTTTCGGGCTTGAAAGACACTCATATCGTTGTACCTCCGATATGAAATCCGCGGGTCGGGACGCCGCTTTCGCGGCATCCTTCTTTGAGTACGAACTTTCCCGTCCGTTATCTCAGCTTTTTGTCCGGTGTTTTACATTTCCATCGGAGTATCCCGCCTTTGTTGGAAAATAACGTTTCTTGTTAGTTATTTTCCTTTTGTGCCTTTATTATAACACGTTTTGCCGATCTGTCAATAGTTTGGGAAAAACTTTTTTTACTTTTTTTTCGGAGCTCATTTCATCGAACGGACTTTGACTTTGATCTCGGGCGTCACCGTTTCGAGCAGGCTGTCTTTGCGGGCGGCGAACTTTTTGAGGGAGGAGCGGTAGAGGCTCCGTTTGAGGAGGAAGAGATCGCAACCGCTCTCTTTGCACGTTTTGAAGAGGTCTTCGAGATAGCCGCGGACGACCGTTCCCGCATTTTGGATCGCCTCGTCGGAGAGCCGGTCGGAAGCGATGTCTTCGATGGGCGCCGAGATGCTACGGCAACAGAGGCGCAAGGTGAGATCGAGGGAGAGCTCGGCGACGGGCTCCTTCTCCAATTTCAGGCTTACCTTGCCCTTGTCGCGGATGACGGTCAGCGTGATGGGTTTTCCCTTTTCTTCGGCGTTGAACGTCCCCGAGACCACCTTCCCCCCGATGAGATTGTAGGCGAGGGTCTGCTCTCTCGGCAGGACGGCGACGAGTTTCCCCTCCGCGAAGAGGGCTGTCTCCTCCGCGCTGTAAATTTGGGGCGCGCCCGAACCGCTTCCCGTATCCTGCGCGCCCGCGCTTCCCGAGCCGCCGCCCGCACCGCCCGAACTTCCCCCTTGACCGTCGGGCTGTTCCGTCTTGCGGACGTAGGGCAGACAACTGCTCGCCGAAACGCCGTAATAGTCGATGGCGAAGTCTTTGAGCGTCTTGGAGACCACCCGCCCCGATTTGAGCGCGGCGTCCGAAAAGAGCTGGGAGACGGCGAGGGAGGAGGTATCTTCGAGGGCGCTCTGCGAGGAGATGAGATCGCGCGCCTTGCCCTCGCAGACGGCGAGAAGACAGGTATCCGGCATATAGTCGTTGCGCAAAAAGTAGTTGAGGTAGGAGACGACGTCCTCTTTCGCCGCCTCCTCCCCGATCACGATGAGATCGCAGAAGACGAGCTTGGGCACCCAGCCCGTCTTCGTATAGATGAGGGTGACGCAGTCCGAGACCGTCTCGCCCTCCGTCTCGATCTCGACGGACGACGTGCCGCCCGTCGTGCGGTCCTCCCCCTTGGGGACGGCGAGCTGGGCGGTCAGGGCGAATCCGCTGTCGGTGCGGTCGATCCCCGCGGCGAGGATGACCGCCGTCTTTTGGATGTCTACCAAAGAGAAGTCGTTGGAAAAGAAGGAGAAGAGAATGACCGCGGTGAGGATGAGGTAGAGTTTCATGGGCACGGTGTGCAGAAATTTACGGAGCTTCACGGCGTTTCCTCCCGAGGGGCAGCATGAGCGCGGGGACGACGACGGAGAAGAGCGGGAAGATCCAGAACGCCCACTTGCCCACGCCGAGCAGGACGTCGCTGAACCCGCGGTCGAGCAGGGTGACGGCGGTCAGCATCCCCGCGCTTACGATCACGGAGAGCACGGTCGGAAGATATTTCTTCCTCCCGAACGCTTGCAACATACATTCCACGCTCCCTTGAAGCGCCATGGAGTTGTAGAACGCCATCACGAGGGCGAGCAGGAAGATAAAGAGATAGTCCACCCTGCCGAGCATCGCGATGCCGGGAAAGTATTTGGAAGTCACGGTGAATCCGAAGAGCTGGTTGACGGCGGTCCCCTGAAAGATGCCGTAGAACACGGCGGTGAAGAAGATCACCGCGGCGCCGCCCGCAAGATAGCATAGCGCCCCCTTCCACGCGAGCCCCTTGGTATAGCGGAATTTCCCGAGCAGGGGGAGGAGGAGAGCGGCGTCGAAGAACCAGCTGAATGCGGAAGAGACGCCCTTCAAAAATCCCGAACCGCCCGCCGCGCCCGCGGGAGCGACCGCGCCGAAGTCACTACTGCCTACGGAGAGGATGAGGATCCCCGCGAGCCCGACAAGAAAGAGGGGGGCGAGGATGTCCCACACCCGTCCGTAGGAGGAGAGCGGCTTGGACGCGACGTACGCCGTAAAGAGGAAGAAGGGCGCATAGACGATGAACGCGGGCAGTGTGTCGTAAAACACGTTCTGGACGAAGAGTTTTTGTTCGAGCAGGGGCAGAAGGGACGCGAAGAGCAGAAAGAGGGCGAAGAGAACGGAGAGGATCGCCGCCCCCGTCCTTCCGAAGGCGTGCGCGAGGAGTTCGGTAAAGCTCTCTTCCCGCCGCGCGAGAAGGAGCGCCAAAAAGACGGCGCCCGCTTGCAGAAGATAGTGGGCAAGAAGGGGAAAGAGCAGGTCGTTTTGGGCGGCGTCGGCGAGACGGGCGGGGAGCAGGATCAATTTCCCCACGGGCGCGACGCAAGCGAGAAAGAAGAGAAGCTGTCTTGTCGAGATTTTCATGCAAGCCTCCTGCGGTTGGGACTGCGAAGCGTCTTGGGACGCTGTTTGAGGGAGCCCAAATTGTATTTGATGAGGGAGTCGCGGAGATCGCTTCCGACGACGGGCGCATAGGGTGCGACGAGCGGCGTGCCGAAGTTCTCCGTCGTCACGAGATAGAGGATGATAAACGCCGTCGCGAGGATGATCCCGTAGGTGCCCACACTGCCCGCGATCAGGAGCATGGCGAGGCGGAGGACGCTGGTCTGTTCAATGAGGTTGGGGACGGCGTAGAGCCCGATGCCCGAGAAGGCGATGATGATGATCGCAGGCGTCGAAACGAATCCCGCCGAGACCGCCGTCTCCCCGAGGACGAGCGCGCCCACGACGCTGAGCGCCATTCCCACGTATTTCGGCATACGGATGGACGCCTCGTTCAAGACCTCCAAGACGAGCAGGACGAGGAGCATTTCGAGGGAGGGCGAGAAGGGGATATCGCGGATGCTCCCCGAGATCGTGAGCAGGAGCTTGATGGGAAAGAGCTGGAGCTTGAAGAGCTGTGCCGCGATGTAAAAGGCGGGCAGGTAGATGGCGACGATCAGGGCGAAGAGCCGCAAGAGCCGCGTGAAGGTGGCGCGGTACGCGGGGACGAAATAGTCTTCGCTCGATTGGAAGTCCTCGATGAGAAGATAGGGCACGGTGAGGGCGATGGGGGAGCCGTCCACGAGGAGCCCGATCCGCCCTTCGGCGAGTTTTGCGCAGAAGATGTCGGGCTTTTCCGTCGTCCCCACCTGTTTCACGAGGGAATAGGGGCGGGAGGAGAGGAAGTGGGTGAGGTAGGAGGAATCGGGGATGTAGTCGATCTCGATCTCTTGGAGCTTCTTTTTCACTTCCTCCACGGCGGAGGCGGGGGCGATGCCGTCGAGATAGCAGACGGCGACGACCGTCTTCGAGCGCTTGCCTACTTCCGAAGTCTCGATCCTGAGATCGCCCGTCTTGAAGCGGCGGCGGACGAGGGAAGTGTTCGTTTTGAAGTCCTCGATGAAGCCCTCGCGGGGACCTTTGACGGCGACGTCGGTGGAGGGCTCCGAGATGGCGCGCGTGAAGATTTTTTTGGTTCCGACCACAACGGCGGCATCCATGCCCGCAAAGAGGAGCACGGGATTGCCGAGCAGGACCTCATCGGCGAGCGCTTCGAGGGAGGGCTCCGTCTTCGTCTCGGGGGAAGTCAGCTTCTTTGCGACCTCCTCCGCCTTCGCTTCCCCGTCGTAATCGGAGAGGGCGCGGATCACTTGCTCGCCCAAAAGCTCCTTGTCGGTGATCGGGTCGGCGAAGACGCAACAGAACTCCATTCCGCGCGCGGACGTAAACCCGAACGTCAGAATATCCTCGGCGGGGAGGAGTTTTTTGAGGGCCTCTTTGGTTTTGTTCAGATCTCCCGCGACGTTTTTCATGAAAGAAGTATGGGACGCGGCGGCTTTTTTATACCGAAAACCCCCTGCCCGATGGCGGGCAGGGGGAAAGACGGTCACAGACCCAGCTCCAAGAGATAATCCGCGAGGAGCTTTGCGATTTCCGAGAGCTCTTCTTCGGACATGGGTGGGTCGCAATAGGCGGGAAGCGCCGAACGGAAGTATTCTTCCCGCTCTTCGCGTTCCGTCTTGAGGGCGCCTTGGTAGAGTTCTTGCGCCGCCGTCTCCCGCTTGTCTTCGGGAAGAAATCCGAGAAGCGGGAGGAGCGGAGATACCTTTTTCTTGCGCAGGAATTGTTCGTAGACGACGTAGTAGAGCGTAGCCGCGCAGCCGCAGGCAAATCCGCCCTCGAGCGTGACCGCAAACCCGCCCGCAAGAGGTTCCCAGCTGAGAGTGATGAGGACGCGCCACAGTGCGTAGTATACGAGTCCGACGAGAAAAGGCAGGAAGACGAACGCCTTTTTGGGTAGAGATTTTAAGACCGTCTTTTTGAGGAGCGACACGGTGAAGGTCACCCCGAATGCGATGAGGAGCACGTCCGCCCCGAAGAAACGGAATGCGCTCATGAGCTGTAAAAACGACAATGATTACACCTCGATCCCCGCCGCGATCCGATTGTACCATAGAAGCCCCGCCGAAGGGAGGCAAGGTGACCGAAAACAGGAAAATTTTTTCAAAAGAAAAACGCCTCTCCGCGCGGGAGAAGCGTTTTTGGACGCTTTGTTTCGGACATGGTATGCTCAGATCTTGCTATACCCGTAGGAATTGATGAGCGCGTCGATCTTCACGCCGCCCTTGCAGAGCGGGCATTCGCCGGGGCGGTAGGATTTGTACGCGGGCAGGTCTTCGGTCCCGATGAGCTTTTTTACGGGCACGCCCGGGATCTCGAAGTT
Source organism: uncultured Clostridia bacterium (assembly GCA_947627765.1). GTDB lineage: Bacteria > Bacillota > Clostridia > Christensenellales > Borkfalkiaceae > Gallimonas. The sequence continues at coordinate 65,215 of CANQXA010000003.1, read as the reverse complement.
GCCGCCGAACACCGTGGCGACGCCGACAGGGTCCCCGTCGTAATAGCGGATGCCGCGGATGGCGCCCATGGCAGTGATGCCCGTCGTCGCGGTCGCGGCGAGGATGAGCACATGGCGGTCCTTCACATAGGGGACGAGGTTGTCCCGCAGGATCAGCTTCTCGTCGGCGGTGAATTCGGGGGAAATGACCGCGATGTCCTGGTTCATGTTGAGCCCGGAGGCGGAGGAAAGTTCCTCGGCGACGAACGCGCCCACCATTTTCATGCGTTCGAGCGTGATGATGGTATCCACCACGACGTCGCGGAAGCTCTCGGCAAAGAGCTTTGCCGCCGCGCGCGCGAGCCCCATCTCCGTTTTGACCCTCGTCATGTCCACGCAGTAGTTGACGTGGGAGTGCTGGGTGACAAAATGCCCCGGCATCACGCGGATCTTGACCTTATTGTTGCGCTTCGCAAAGAGCTCATAGGCTTTGGTTTCCATAATTTCCCCTCCGTTTCCCTTATTTTAATATAATTTTGTGCGGTTGTAAAGGGAGCAGACGGAAATTTTCGGAAAAAAAACGGAATTTTTTTTCGCAGGAGCGTTTAGAATTTTATATTTTACATTATATGTAAGATGTCTAAATACGAACGAACAAGGTAGCGCCGTGAACGAAAACGAGAACGAAAACAAAGAACTGACCCAAGAGAGCGCGGAGGACGCCGTCCCCCCCGCTTCCCAAGAGAGCGCGGAGGAAAACGCCCCCCTGCCCGAAGAGGGCGCAAAGGAGCAAGGCGAACTCGCCGAAGCCATGGCGCTCGCCGAGGATTACAAGCGCAAGTGGTATTCCGTTACGGCGGAATACGAGAACTACCGCCGCCGTACGCAGAACCAGAGCGCCCAGCGGTATACGGAAGGGCGGACGGACGTCATCTCCAAGCTCTTCCCGATCGCCGACAATCTTGCCCGCGCGGTCGCGAGCTGTAAGGAAGAGCAGACGAAGCGTGGCATCGAACTCGTCGTGAAAGCCTTCGAAAAGATCCTCGAAGAGGAAAAGATCGAGGAGATCTGCCCGCTCGGGGAGGCGTTCGACGCCGGGACCTGCGAGGCGATCATGGCGGTCGAGCCTGCCGAAGGGGAAGAGAGCGGCGTGGTGAAGGAAGTCTACCGCAAGGGCTATGCCCTGCAAGGGAAGGTCCTGCGGTACGCGCAGGTCGTCGTAACGAAATAAACTTCAAAAAAGAATCTTGTGAACGAGAAAGGAGAATCAAATATGGCAAAGGTAATCGGTATCGATTTGGGAACCACCAATTCGTGCGTAGCGGTCATGGAAGGCGGCGAGCCCGTCGTCATCGCGAACGCAGAGGGCGCGAGAACGACCCCCTCCGTCGTCGCATTCCAAAAGGACGGATCCCGCGTCGTGGGTCAGGTGGCGAAACGTCAGGCGGTCGCCAACCCCGATAAGACGGTCATTTCCATCAAACGTAAGATGGGATCGGATTACAAAGTGAAGATCGACGAGAAGAGTTATTCGCCGCAGGAGATCTCGGCGATGATCCTCTCCAAATTGAAGGCGGACGCGGAGGCTTATCTCGGCGGGAAAGTGACGGACGCCGTCATCACCTGCCCCGCATACTTCACCGACGCCCAGCGGCAGGCGACCAAGGACGCCGGCAAGATCGCGGGGCTCAACGTCCTCAGGATCATCAACGAGCCCACGGCGGCGGCGCTCTCCTACGGGCTCGATAAGGAGAAGGAAAACAGCAAGGTCATGATCTACGACCTCGGCGGCGGCACCTTCGACGTCTCCATTTTGGAGATCTCGGACGGCGTGTTCGAAGTCCTTGCGACCAACGGCAACAATATGCTCGGCGGCGACGACTTCGATAAGCGGCTGATGGATTACATGGTCGGCGAGTTCAAAAAGAGCCACGGCGTAGATCTTTCCAAGGATAAAATGGCAATGCAACGCCTCAAAGAGGCCGCAGAGAAGGCGAAGATCGAGCTCTCCGGCATGAACCAGACCTCCGTCTCCCTGCCCTTCATCTCCATGACGGACGCGGGTCCCGCCCATCTCGAGCTCGACATCACCCGCCAGAAGTTCGAAGCGCTCATCGCCGACCTCGTGGAGAAGACGGCAGAGCCCATGCGTCTTGCGATGAAGGACGCAGGTCTCACATACAACGACATCGATAAGGTCATCCTCGTCGGCGGATCGACCCGCGTTCCCTGCGTGGTCGCCAAAGTGAAGGAAATGACGGGCAAAGAGCCCTTCAAGGGGATCAACCCCGACGAATGCGTCGCGATCGGCGCGGCGATCCAGGGCGGCGTCCTCACGGGCGAAGTGAAAGACGTGCTCCTGCTCGACGTCATGCCGCTTTCCCTCGGCATCGAGACCCTCGGCGGCGTCTTCACCCGCCTCATCGACAGAAATACCACCATCCCCGTGAAGAAGTCGCAAGTCTTCTCGACGGCGGCCGACAATCAGACCAGCGTGGAGATCCATATCCTGCAGGGCGAGCGCGAGTTCTGCCGCGACAACAAGACGATGGGCAGATTCATGCTCACGGGCATCGCTCCCGCGCCCCGCGGCATCCCGCAGATCGAAGTCACCTTCGACGTCGACGCGAACGGCATCGTGCACGTCGAGGCGAAGGATCTCGGCACGGGCAAGTCTACCGACATCACCATCACTTCCTCCACCAACCTCTCCGAGGACGAGATCAACAAGGCGGTGAAGGAAGCCGAGCAGTACGCCGAGGACGACAAGAAGCGTAAGGCGAAGGTGGACGCGCACAACAAGCTCGACGGGCTCATCTTCTCCGTGGAGCAGACCATCCGCGACAGCGAGGGCAAGCTCTCCGAAGAGGATAAGGCGACCCTTCAATCCGCGGTGGACGAGGCGAAGAAAGATCTCGAAGCGGACGACGAAGAGAAGTACAACGCCGCGTTCGAGGAACTCTCCAAGAAGATCCAGCCTGTGATCTCCAAGCTCTACCAGCAAAACGGCGGAGCGCAGGGCGGCGACAGCGGCGATACGGAGTTCCACCAGTAAGTTTGGTTGGATTTCTTTTCCCGTCACCGCCCCGCCGCGTACCCGCGTCATTCTGAGGGGCAACGCCCCCGAAGAATCCCCTTGGTCGATGACGGGGCAATGCCCACCCCCCTACCCGTTGCGGCGGCAGGGAATGCCCACCTATCCGTTATTTCGCCCCAGGCGAGGCTTCTATTGTGTATCGAAGCACGGCACGCCCCGACCGAAGTTTCTATTTGTGATACCAAGGTCGGCACGAGCCGAAGGTGAAGTAGCCACAGGCGAAGTAGCGGAGTGCGAAGCGCGTTCTTCCCCACGTCATTTCGACCAAGCGAGCGATAGCGAGCGCGTGGAGAAATCTCATCCTTAATATTGTAGAGATGTCTCGACAAGCTCGACATGACGGAATTGAGAGGGGAAACCCTCCACTAACGCGTCATTCTGAGGGGGCAACGCCCCCGAAGAATCCCCTTGGCCGATGTAGAACCCTCCCACAACAGCGCGGTTGTAACGCTTGATGGCGGACATGGGTATGGGCAAATTGCTGTGAGATAATAAAAATTCAGTCCTCGCGGAATTTTTCCGTCGGGGAAAAATTCGTGAATTATGGCAGAAAAGAAGAATTATTACGACACCCTCGGCGTCAAGAAGGACGCGACGGAGGAAGAGATCAAGGCGGCGTACAAGAAGCTTGTCAAACAGTACCATCCCGATCTCCATCCCGGAGACAAACTTGCCGCCGAAAAATTCAAGGAGATCAACGAGGCGAACGAGGTCCTCTCCGATCCCCAAAAGCGCGCCGCATACGATTACGAGCAGGAGCACCCCGGTATGGGTGGTATGGGCGGCATGGGCGGCGGCTTCGGCGGCGGGGGATTCGGCGGCTTCGGCGACATCTTCGATTCCATCTTCCAAGGTTTCGGCGGGGGGGCGACCGTCCAGCGCGATACCTCGGGCGAGGACATCCAGCTCCAAATGGAGCTCTCCTTCATGGACGCCGCGAAGGGTTGCCGCAAAGAGATCACCTACTCCCGCAACGAGCCCTGCGCCGCCTGTAACGGCACGGGCGCCAAGAACGGCACCGCCTTCCGCTCCTGCCAAAAGTGCGGCGGGAAGGGTCAGGTCCGCTTCACGCAGGAGACGATGTTCGGCAGAACGGTACGCGTCGGCGCCTGCCCCGATTGCAGGGGGACGGGGAAGATCGTCACCGACAAATGTCCCGACTGTAAGGGGAAGGGGTATCTCCGCCGCGAGACGAAGCTCACTCTCGATATTCCCGCGGGCGCCGATACCAATTCCTATATCCGCAAGCGCGGGTACGGGCAGGCGAGCACGGAGGGCGGCGAAGCGGGCGACCTCATCGTCGTGTTCCGCGTCCAGCCCCATAAGCTCTTCCGCCGCAAGAATATGGACCTCTACCTCGATCTGCCCATTCCCTTCCTCACGGCGACGCTCGGCGGGACGGTCCGCGTGCCCGATCTCGACGACGCGTTCGAGTACAACGTTCCCGAGGGGACGCAGACGGGGGACACCTTCACCATCCGCGGAAAGGGGATCCGTTCGAGAAACGGGACGGGCAATCTCTACGTCAACGTCTTCGTCGAAGTGCCGACCAAGCTCACCAAAGAGCAAAAGCGCGCGCTTTCCGAACTCTCTTCGGCGACCGAACTCAAACAGTACGAAAAGTCCAAACGCTATGCCGACAACCTCTCCGCCCTCTACGGGAAAGAGGCGTACAAACCGTAAAATGATCCCCGTACCTCGGACATGGTACGGGGATATTTCGTCTGAGCTTTGTTTTCGGCAAAAAACGGCGCCCCGTATCGGGGCGCCGTTTCACGTTTGAGATCTCAAAGAAGGATGCCGAGGATGGTCCACAGAAGAACGACCCAAAGGAGCACGCCCCACATACTTGCCTTGCCGCAGACTTCCGCGAGCTCGGGCTTCGTCTTATACCACACGAAGTAGAGCGCGATGCCGGCGGGGAAGAGGAAGAAGGAGAGGATCTGCCAACCGATGAGCGAGACGTTCGTAAACGTCTTGACGCACCACGAGCCGACCGATTTGTAGAAGCCGACCGTCCCCTGCACGCTGACGGCGAAGCTGAGCGCGATGAAAATGACCGCGATCGCGAGGTATCCGACGGAGAGCCACAGCGCGCCGCCGCCGCCCGCGTTCGTGAACAGGTTCATCACGATCGAAATGATGCCGACAGCCATGAAGAACGAGACGTCGCGCTCGGTGTGTTTGCCGAGATAGCCGTAGATCGCAAGCATAAACGCCGTCAAAAACAACGTAACGATGCCGATTGCCAACAACATAAATTTTCCCCCAAATATGAATTTCCTCTATTATAATACGGAATGCGGCGGTTGTCAAGATTCAAAATGAAAATTATATGAAAAATCGGAGGCGGAAATTTTGTGCAAATTGCCCGCGGACGGTTTTCGTTGGCAGGACGGGGCGTCTTCCGCATACGATGGGGTGACCGCCCTTCCCTCGGAAGGCGGCAGGGGGTTTTACAAATGCAGTGGTTTTTCTCTCTTCAGGCATGGCAACAGGCCTGCCTCGCCTCTCTGATGACCTACGGCGCGACGACGCTCGGCGCCTGTCTCGTATTTTTCTCGGGGAAACTCAATTCCGCCCTTCTTACCGCGCTGACGGGGGGCGCCGCGGGGATCATGATCGCGGCGAGTTTCTTTTCCCTCCTCCTTCCCGCGCTCGGCTATGAGACGCCCATTCCCAATTTTGCCGCCGTCACCATCTCCTTCTTCCTCGGCGGCGCGCTCGTGTTCGTCTCGGACGCCGTTTTATCCCGCAAAAAGAAGGAATTCCGCCGTCTCAGCCGTAAGAACGGGCTGATGTTGCTCGCGATGACCCTTCACAACATCCCCGAAGGCATGGCGGTGGGGGTAGCGTTTGCGGTGGCGCCCCACGAACCCGCCGCGGCGCTCTCTGCCCTGCTCTTTGCGGTGGGGATCGCCATCCAGAATTTTCCCGAGGGCGCCTGCCTCGCCTTTCCCCTCAGGGCGGACGGAATGTCTCCCCGCAAGAGCTTTTTCATCTCGCAGGCCTCGGGCGCGGTGGAGATCCCGGCTTGCCTCATGGGCGCCGTCGCCGCGACGTTTATCACCGGGCTTCTGCCGTGGGCGCTCGCCTTTTCCGCGGGCGCGATGATCGCCGTCGTCTGTTCCGAACTCATTCCCGAGTGCTTTGAACAGAACAAGACGGTCGCCGCCGTCGGGGTGATTTCGGGCTTTTGTTTGATGATGTTGCTCGATCTCGCGCTCGGTTAGAATAATTTTCCTCTTTCCGACCATACTCGGGGTATATGAAGACAGAAACCATGGCTCCCGCAAAGCAAGAGGGGGAAAAGCAGAACAAGGAAATCAAGCCGCAAACGCCCAAGTCGGGCGAATCGGAGCATACCATGTCCGCAAGACGGGCCGCGATCATCGTCGGCGCGTCGTCGGGGATCGGCAGGGAGACAGCGCTCCGTCTCCTCGGCAGGGGATACCGCGTATACAACATATCCCGCACGCCATTCAAGGGGGAACGGGTCCGCACCATTGCGGCGGACGCCGCGCAGGAGGGGGAATTCCAGCAGGCGATCATGTCTGCGGGCGACGAATCGGGCGCGATCGATCTCTTCGTCTACTCGGCGGGATTCTCCATGGCGGCGCCCATCGAATACGCGCGCAGCGGGGACTACCGCTATCTCTTCGAAGTCAACTATTTCGGCGCGGTGGAGGCGCTCCGAGCCGCCGTACCCTATTTGAAGCGCAGGGGCGGGCGCGCCGTGCTCGTGGGATCGTTAGGCGGCGACGTCCCCATTCCCTACGATTCCTTCTATTCCTCTTCGAAGGCGGCGCTCTCCATGCTCGCGCGGGAAGCCGACCTCGAGCTGAGACCGCACGGCGTACGGGTCAGCGCGTTGCTCCCCGGGGGGACGGCGACCGATTTCACCTACGCGCGGCGGGTCTACGGCGAAGAGGAGAGCAAGGCGTACGCGCCTTCGGTCAAGCGGGCTTCGGCGGCGCTCGCCAATATGGAGCAGGGCGGCATGAATCCCTCCCTCGTCGCGGACGCCATCTTAAAACTCGCCGAGAAGCGGAATCCGCCCCCTGTCTCCGCGGTGGGAGGGAAGAACAATTTCGTCCGCTACCTCAGCAAAATGCTCCCCGAACGGGTGACCGATTGGTTCGTACGGAAGAAATTCAACCAGCACTGACAGGGCGCCGCCCGAAGCGACTTTTGCCGCTTCGGGCGGCGCTTCGATTCCTGTACCCCTTCCGCATTTTGTTTCAATTAAAGTAAAACAGTTTAGATTTTGGTTGGACATTTATCTTAATAAATTTAGTATTTACGGAAAATTCGCCATATCAAATTTAACTTTGCGGCAAAAAAACTTCGAAATATGGACAATTTTACTTTTTTTATGAGAGAACTTGACTTCCCTTCTTTTCCGAATTATAATTCGGTCACCTCAGAAAGAAACTAACAATTTTTGTTCTAAATAAACCAATCGAAGGCGTTTGCCGTACGGCGCGCCGCAAGGAGACATTTTCATGCCTACACCTTCGAAGACGGTAACACTTTCCAAACGCGGGATCATGATCGGGGGCAAGCACGAGGTGCTTCTTTGCGCTTCGCTCTTCTATTTCCGTCTGCCGCGCGCGGTCTGGCGGGACCGTATCTCCAAGCTCAAACGGGTGGGATACAACTGTGTGGACGTCTATTTCCCGTGGAATTACCATGAGCGGGAGGACGGTTCTTTCGACTTTGAGGGCGAGCGCGACGTCGGCGCTTTCTTGGAAGAGCTGAAATGCGCGGGTATCTATGCCGTGGCGCGGCCCGGTCCCTACATCTGTTCGGAGTGGGACGGCGGCGCCCTTCCCGCGCGCATTCTCGAATCGGGGATCCCCATCCGCTGTGACGACAGCCGTTTCCTCGCCGAGACGGAGAAGTGGTACCGCGCCGTCCTGCACGAGATCGCGCCCTATACATACGGCAACGGGGGGACGGTGATCCTCCTGCAATTAGAAAACGAGCTGGACTTCTTCGACTGTCCCGATCCGCAGGCGTACATTTCCCGCCTCGCCGCGATCGCGCGCGAGAGCATTTCGGATATTCCCTTCTTTTGCTGTGCGGGGCAGTACGGTCTTACGCGCGCGGGCGCATTCACCGCGGGCGTCGAAGGAACGCTCAACTGCTATCCCGACAGTATGGATCCGACGTTCGACTCAGAGCTCGCAGGATATGCCCTGCGCTTTGCCGCCGACGGCAAGCCGCTCATGGTCACCGAGACCAACCGCGACCACTTCCTGCTCCGCAGGGAACTCTCCGCGGGCGCAAAACTGCTCGGCGCATACTGTCAGGTCGCAGGGGTCAATTTCGGCCACAGGCAGGCGATCAATAATTGGGGGCGTCCCGATTCCATGATCGTCACCGTGTACGACTTCGAATCGATGATCGACGCGGCGGGCGCGTTCCGTCCCGAAGCGGAGGAAGGCGCGCTCTTTGCGGCGTTTTTACGGGTCGCGGGCGAGGCGGTCGCGGCGGCGGAACCCTCCCCCGAGACGGTCATCCCCGAGTTTTGCTCCTTCCGAACGGCGGAAGGCGGACTGCGCGTCTTAAATCTTCCCGGCGGCGGGGCGGCAGTGTGCGCCCCCGATTTCTCCGAAGACGGAGAGGTCGCGTTCACCTGCCGCGGGATCAGGATCGAAGGCGGCGTCGCGAAGGGTACGGCTCCCTTCTTCCTCTTCGGCTTGGATCTCTCGGCGCACGGCATCGGCGCGACGCTGACGAGGGCGAACGCCGAGCCCATTTTTGCAGACAAAGAGAATTTGGTCTTTTACGCGCCGTTTCCGCCCATGGCAGGATTGGATTTCGGCGACGGGGAGACGATTTTGACAAGAGATGGCGACGTACATGGGGTCCATGTCCGCTTTGTGGGGCGCAAAGAGGCGCTCGGCATCGTAGCGGGCGGATTATCCGCCGCCGCCTATGCCTCCAAGCCGTTTACGGAATTTTTCACGGCGGAGCTCCCTCCCGAGCGCGCCGCTTCGGGCTGTTCGTTTTCCTCCCTCGGCATCGAGGAGGGGAGAGCGGTCTACACCCTCCGTCCTGCGGGCGCATCCCTCTTTTTGGAGCACCCCTGCGACATCATGACCGTCACAGCCGACGGCAAGCGGGGCGATACGCTGTTTGCGGACGGCAGGGACGTCGTTTTGCCGCCCTGCGGGGAAGCGGAGATCGTCGTCGAGAAGTGGGGACACTGCAATTTCGACGATCCGCAGTCTCCCGCCCTGCGCACCTCTTCGAAGAAGGGCGTCAGCGCATTTTACGAAATAGATTTTGAGGAAACGATCGGGCGTTGCGACTTCACTTTGCTCGATTCTTACGGAGACGAGAGGGTAGACCTCGGACATGGGTACCCCATCCGCATCGGCGTCGAGAAATGGAACTCGACGAGAAAGCCCGTCGTCTGCGCCTACACCCTGCCCGCGCGGAAGAGATCGGAGCGCATGGTCCTTCAAACGACGGAGGCGTGCGACGTCGCCGTCTACCTCGACGGAGCGCTTGCGGGCGAGTGCGATTTCGGAACGTTCGACCTTTCTCCCTACTTCGGGGAGGAGGAGCGCCTTCTCACCCTCGTCTACCGCAAACGGGTTTGGACGCAAGAGGTCGGAAGCGCGCGCATTTTGCATATGCATAGGGTACAACCTCTCTCCGTCCGCGTGAGAACGGAGCGGGAGCTCGTCCAAACGGGCAACCGCGGGGAACAGATCGCTTTGCCTTTGCCCGTCGGAAAAGAGAGGGCGCTTTATGCGTCGCTCCCCAAGGGGAAGGAACGCTACCTGAAATTTACGGGCAAAAACGTCAAACTCACCTGCGTCATGGACGGCAAAGTGATCGGAAGGCTGATCTGCGGCTGGGACCATGCCCCCGCTTTGGAGGGCGGGGATCCCGCACTGCTCTATCTCTGCCCCGCATGGAGCGGCGAGCTCTATCTTCTTGCGGAAGCGCTCGGAGAGGGAGCCGTCCTCGAGGGCGCGGAGACCGTCGAGACCGTATAAGTATAAAACGGTCCGTCCCAAAATTCGGAATATTCGGGCGCAACCCGAAAAATAAAAGGAGGAAGTTATGAAAAAAACAAAGGTTGCCGCAGTTGCGGCGGCGGCGCTCATCGCCGCGACCACGGTGGGCGCTATGGCAGGATGCGGCGGCAATTCCGAGCACACCATCAAGGTGTTCTTGCTTGCGAACAACGCCGAAACGAAGTTCTATCAACAGTACTTCGATGAGATGGAACAAGAACTGCAAGAAGAGGGTCTCGACTATAAGATCGTCTTCAACGGCGAACAGGAAGGGAACTACTACGACGCCCTCAAGAGCGACATCAACGGCGGCGGCATCCCCGACATCTTCTACATCCGCCCCAACGAGATCTATCAGTACAAGGATCACATCGCCTGCCTGCAAGACTTTGCGGACACCCGTGCGGCGGCTTACGGCGTCGATCTTTCGGACGTCTACGATACCGCGCTCGACCTCTACCGCTACAATCCCACGACGGGCGAGCTCGGCAATCCCTCCGATAAGCTCTACGCCTTCCCCAAAGATCTCTCCACCCAACAGCTCGGCTACAACAAACAGCTTTTGGAAAAGTATCAGACCGAGATCCGTGCGGCGGGCTATGACCTTCCGTGGGAGATGGATTTCACCCAGCATACGTACACTTGGGAGCAGTACCTCGGGATCTGCAAGACCATCTACGAGACCGCAAAGGCGAAGAATGATAAGGTGTACGCCTCCGACGTCCCTCCCATCGAAGTGCTTGCGCACTCCTTCGGCGGCGAGCTCATCGATCTTTCGGGCGGCAGAGCAAACGGTAAGGTCGCCAGCCTGACCGACGGCGCGATGAAGAAAGCCATCGAATATCAGGCGAAACTCTGCGCTTGCGGCGGGGCGGATGTCGAAAACGCCACTTACGCCAACATGACGGCGGGCAAAGTCTGCTTCTACGGGCTGGTCGGCTCGTGGGAGATCGGCGAATACAACAAGTCTCTCAACGGCGGCGATCCCACGAAAGAGAATTGGTGCCTGATGCCTTGGCCCACCGATGACGGCGAAGCCGATTGGCAGGGCGTGATCACCTCCGCGGGCTACTGCGTCTCCAAGAAGTGCGCCGAGCAGACGGAAAAGGCCGAAGTCGCGATGCGGATCGCCATCTCCTTCCTCTCCCCCAAGACGCAGGATAGACTGACCAAGGAAGCGGAGATCACCCTTCCCCTCCTCAAGAGCGTTTCGGCGTCCTACCGCGATCCCGAGAACGATACCGTCTTCTTCCCCAAGACCCGCGGCTACTTCCTCGACGTCGTAAGCGGCGAACACGGCTTCTTCCCCGCGAAGTATTCGACGTACGACTCTGTTTGGCTCACCGATCTCGAAACACAGCTTTCGGTCATGCACCACAAGAAGGACAAGGCTCTCGATAGCTTCAACAGCATCAAGTGGGAGAATCTCCAAAAGACGATGCAGACCCACTACGACGAAACCAAGTCGAGATAAGATAAGGAGGCAGTCATGGACTATCAAACGGAAGTCTCTCTGAGCGGGACCGAGACCGCGGCGCCCCAAGCCGAGGAACCCGTCTCCGTCAAAAAGAAGACGCCCGTCCCCAAGAAAGGCGGCCTGAGAAGGCAGGAAAACCTGATCGGCTGGGCGTACATTTCGCCCATGGTCATCGGCATCCTCGTCTTCACGGCGATCCCGCTGGTCATGTCGCTCATCGCGATGTTCTATGCGTGGGACGGTATCCACGGGCTGTTCGAAAGCCCGGGCGTCGGAGGCTCTTATTTCAAAGCCATCTTCGGGGGGATCGAATCGGTGCGCTATTGGAGATCGTTCGCCAATACGCTCATCTTCGCGATCCAGCTCCCCGTCTGCATGATCATCGGGCTCTTTTTGGCGCTCGGGATGAACCGCAATATGCGCGGCGTCCAAACGTTCCGCGTCATCTACTACCTGCCCGGGATCATGAGCATCGTCGCCGTCGCCATCGTATGGCAGAACCTCTTCAAGGCGGACGGCACGGTCAATAACCTGCTCGGCAGTCTCGGGATCCCTCCCGCAAAATGGCTGTCGTCCAATGCAGGCGTTGCGTTTACCGTCAACCTGCTTCTCGTGTGGAAGGGGGTCGGATACTCCGCGCTGATGTTCATCGCAGGTCTGCAATCGGTCTCGACCGAGCAGATCGAGGCGGCGAAGATCGACGGCGCCTCGGGCTGGATGATCCTTCGCAAGATCACCGTCCCCGCCCTCTATCCCACCATCTTCTACCTGTTCGTCACGGGGCTGATGGGGTCGCTCCAAATGTTCAACGAGCCCTATATCCTCCTCGGCGGATACGGCATCGGCGAGAACGGGATGACGGTCGTCGGATTCGTCTATTACAACTTCGGCGAGAGCAAGCTCGGGCTTGCCTCGGTCGGCGCGTGGATCCTCGCGATCATCATCTTCATCATCACGGCGATCCAGATGTTTGTGGACAGAAAGAGACAGGAGGACTATTGAGATGGAAGAGATCGAAATGAATGAACTTCAAGAAACCGTCGAAACCGTCGCTCCCGAAGAGGACATGGCGCCCGCCGAAACCGCCGCTCCCGAAGAAAACGGCGCGGCAGGGGCTCCCGCTCCCGCAAAGAAGAAGATGCGCCCCCAGACGATCGGCAACATCGTGGTCACGGTATGCCTTTCGCTCGGCTCCCTTCTCATGCTTCTGCCCTTCCTGTGGATGGTCCTCGCGACGTTCAAGCCGTCCACCGAGATCTATACGACGTTCTTCCCCCGCACATGGACGGCGCAGAGCTATGCCGAGATGTGGGAGGACTGCAACCGTCTCATGCAGGGCGGCATCATCCGCGGCTTCCTCAACAGCTTTTTGACGACCGTTCCCGTCGTCTTCGTCCAGATCATCGTATCGGCGTTTGCGGCTTACGCGTTCGCCAAACTGAAATTCTTCGGGAAGAACGTGGTCTTCCTCATCATGCTCGGCACGATGATGATCCCCTTCTCCGTCATCATGCTCCCGCAGGCATGGCTGTACGGCAGGATGGGTCTGACCAACGGCCCCCTCGCGATCATCATCCCCAAGTTCTTCGGGTCGATCACGACGGTCTTCTTCCTGAGGCAGTTCTTCTACGGCATTCCCGACAGTATCTCCGAGGCGGCGCGGCTCGACGGCGCAGGCTACACGCGGACCTTCCTTTCCGTGCTCCTGCCCCTCGTGATGCCCGCTCTCGCGACGCAAGCCATCCTCTCGTTCATCGGGAATTGGAACGACTTCCTCGGTCCCTTGCTCTTCGTGCGCGACAGGAATTGGTTTACTCTGCCCCTGCTCGTCAACCGTCTCAACGGTTCCGGCGGTTCCACGAGCTTTATCCCCCGCGTTTTGGCGGCGTCGCTCATCTCGTTGGTGCCCATCATCATCGTGTTCGCGGCGTTCCAAAAGAAGATCATCGGGTCCATCGTGTTCTCGGCGGTCAAGGGTTAATTTGAAAGGAGGAAATTATGATAAAAACGGGCAAATGGAAAAGGACAACGGCGCTTGCCGCCTGCTCGGCGCTCCTGATGGCTACGGCAGTCGGCGGGCTGGCAACGCTTCCCGCCGGCGCCGCGTCCTATGAGAACGAGTACGGGCTGAACGTCTCTCACGCCTTCCAGGAATTCGACGGGTGGGGGCTCTCCCTCTCGTGGTGGGCGACGGAGATCGGCGATTGGACCCGTATGGGTTCGAGCGGCATGAGCAAGCGCGAAGAGATCATGGAGGCGATCTACGGCAAGTCCGGGCTCGACCTCAACATCGCGCGCTACAACGTGGGCGGCGGCGACGACCCCGAGCACACCCACATGACGGGCGACCGCAACACGCCCGGCTGGAGGGGCGCGGACAAGATCACAGCCGAAGACCAAAAGGGCGACGAGCAGACCTATTATGCCGTCGATAACGACTATGTGTTCACCGCGGAAGACGGCTCCACCCTCTCTTGGGAGGAGGTGCCCGACTGGAAACAGCTCTGGGTGCTCGATTGGATCCAGAAAAACCGCGACGACGCGGTCACGGAGTATTACTCCAACTCGCCTCCCTATTGGATGACCAAGTACGGCTGTTCGTCGGGCGGCGCAGGCGGTTGGGATAACCTCGACCCCGTCAACAACGAGGCGTTCGTGGAATACTTCCTCGACGTCTATGAGTATCTCGTCGGACAGGGCTTCACCTTCGATAATTTACAGCCCTTCAACGAATCGGGCTCCAACTATTGGGGCACGGGCGGCGATCAGGAAGGCTGTTATTTCGGTCCCCAGCAGAAGGTCGATGTGCTCGAGATCCTCGCCGCGGAGATGGAACGGCGCGGGATCGACGCCGTCTACAACGTGGGTGACGAGACGAGCACGGGCGTTGCGAACAGCCAATACCGCTCGATGCGCGCCTTGACGGGTGCGAACGGCACTGCGGGCGCGGACGTCGTGGACGGCGCTTCCCGTCTCACCTATCACATTTACAGCTACGACGTCAGCGGCGCACAGCAGATGTACCGCAATGCGAAGTCTCACGGGCAGGAAGTGTATATGTCCGAGATCTGCTTCACCACGGGGAGCGAATACGATCCCGAGGCGATGGGCACGGGCTTCGCTTATACGCAGTCCATCATCGATACCGTCAAATTCGGCGGCGTAGACGGCTATGTGTTCTGGCAGGGCATGGAGGATATGGTCGGCCAGATCAAGAGCGGCACCAACTACGGGCTCATCCAAGGCGTCTACTACACGCAGGAAGAGGCGGAGGCGCAGGGCACCGATCTTGCGGCGATGGGGCTCACCTATCAGGATTTCGTCCTCTCCAAGGCGTACTACATGAGCGGACAGTACACCAAGTACATCCGCCCCGGGTACACGATCATCGACGTCAGCGACGACAACACGGTCGCGGCGATCTCGCCCGACGGCAAGACGGTCGTCGTCGTCAAGCAGAATAATTCCGACCACGCCGACTCCTTCAAGCTCGATCTCACGGGCTTCCGCGCAGAATCCGCGGAGCGCGTCCTCACCGATCCCAAGCACAGCTGGAGCGCCTCCGCGATCTCGACCGACGGTTCTTCCATCATCGACGCGGCTCCCGCTTCCTCCGTGACGACGTACATCATCCACGGCGAGCGCACGGGCGGCGAGGGCGACTTCCTCGACGATTCCTTTGCGGCACAGAAGAACTCCCTCACCGCGATCCAAGAGGCGTTTGAGGCGGGCGGCGAGACCGAACAGGCCTACACCACGCTGAATCTCAGCCAATACGATTGCTCCAAGGAGCATTATCTCGGCAGTACCTATACCCAAGCCTCGAACCGCGATTGTTTCGCGTTCCGCTTCAAAGGCATCGGCTTCGGGCTTCCCTTCATCCAGAAGAGCGACAGCGGGCAGATCCGCATTTGGGTGGATACCGATCCCGAGACCGAAGAGCCGACGGCTACGGTCGATTTGCGCAAGAGCAGTAAGACCGTCAAGCAGATCGTCTACTCCACTAAGGAGCTCGGCGAAGGCTGGCACACCGTCTACGTCATCACGGAGGGCAGTTCGAACCAATACGTCAATTTCGACGGCGCATTCCTCTACCGCACCTCGGATCAGGGCGCCGCGGAACGTTCGATCGCAGTGACCGAGGCGTCGGGCGTCGGCAGTACCCTCCGCTTCGCTTACACGGCGGAAGGCTACGAAGGATATACCTTCTACCCCGAGTACCGCTATGAGAACGAGACCGAATGGCACCGCTCCGAGACCGCGCTCGACGCGGAAAACGGGACCCTCACCGGGCTCACCGACCGCAACGTCCTTCTCCGTATCGCCGCCGTCAAGGAGGGCACGGAGGAATTCTCCCCCGTACAGAAGGTCGTACTCCGCGAGGCGGAAGCGGGCGTCCTCTACTTTGCCGACTGCGGCTCCGCGGAAGAACTTGCCACGGGCGCGGTGCTCGGCGAATACCAGAGCGCGACCGACCAGCCCTACGGCGCCGACATCGTCAGCGGAAAGAAGTGGGGCTATAAGGGCGACATCAAGCAGGCGTACTACACGGGCGACGGCGCCATGTCCTCCGTTTGGAGTTTGGACGGCGGCATCTCCTCGACCGCGATCGAATACGCCTTCGAGATCCCCGCGGCGGGCGCCTATCACGTCTCCCTCGGATTCTTCAATCCTTGGAGCACGAGAAGGGTCAAAATCACCGTGACGGGCAACGATCCGGTCTCCGAATTTACGCTCGAGCAGGGCAAGTATTCGGTCTCCCACTTCACCGTCACCACAACGCAGGCGGACGAAGAGATCACCGTCAAGGTGGAAAAGGCGCAGGGCGAAAGCGAATCCGCCTTCCTCTCCCTCGTCGCCGTCACCGGAGAGGGCATAAAGCTCCCGATCTCGGCGGACGTCGCTTCCAACTATAATACCCAATTCGAAACGGCCGTGAAGGAACTCACCGTCGGCGGCGACCTCTATGGCGATCTCCGCAGTACGCACTTCAACGTATGGTTCACCGACGGGACCAAGACCGAATACACCTGCGATTCCGAAGGCGTGATCTGCACCGTTGCGAGCGGGCTGATGGCGGCGGGCGGCAACGTGAACGTCACCCTCACGCTTGAAGGCTGCGAGTCCTTCGAAGTGTACGCCAAATACGTCTGGAAGCAGGGCGGCGAACAGCTCTACTACAACATCGACGTCGGTTTCACGGATACGGGCGCAACCCCTCCCGACGACGCCGAACAGCTCGGCTCTCTCCAATCCTCCACGCGCGACAGGGCGTACGCCGAAGATTCCGGCAAGAACACGAGCTGGGGCTATGTCGGTCAGACCAAGGGTTGCAACTGGGAGAACAACGGTTCCAACGAATGGTCCATCCGCGAAGGGCAGGACCAAAACTACAACGGCGTGCAAGCCAAACAGCTCGTCTATAAGATGACGGGCTTCCAGCCCAACGAAGTGCTCCGTCTCATGACGGGCGGACATTGCAGCGGCGGTTGGGGCGCGCGCTCGTACGACGTCATCTGCAACGGCACGACGGTCGGCACCATCTCTCTGCCCGACAGCGACGCCCGCGTCTACGAAGAGTACAAGGAAAACGTAACGGCGGACGGACAGGGCGTTCTCGAGATCGTCTTTAAGGCGGCAACGGGCGATTGCCCTCAGGTCGGCTACATCAAAGTTTGGTCTACGGGCGAAGCGCTTCCCGCAGAGCGTGCGATCACCGCGGATAAGACGACCGTCTCCCGCGCCGACAGCTTCCAGCTCCGCAACCTCAACACCGCCTCCACCGTCTACGTTCTCGACGAGGACAGCACGGTGCTTGACAGCTTCAAACCCGAAGGGGAGACCATGGACGTCGCCGTGAGCGATTACCTTCCCGAAGGGAAATACGAGCTCCACTTCGTACAGGCGACGGAAGGGGAGACCGCGGTCTCGCAGGATCTCGTCATCTCCATTCCCGACGTCGATTACACCGTCTCCGCAGAGTATGTGGAAGAGGGCGACGCGGCTTTGATCACCTTCCTGCCCCATACGGCGAGCGGCGTGACTTCCCTCACGCTGAGAACGCCCGACGGCGTTTCGGTCAACGTAGCCGAAGGCTTCTTCTACCGCGCCTACCATAACGGCGAATACACCCTGACGCTCGTCAGCGGCGGCGTCACCGTCACCAAGACCATTACGGTCGACCGCGTGGACGGCGTGGACTTCGGCGAGACGTTCAGCGCGGAAGGCTGGACGAAGAACAGCGTCACGATCACCCTTGCGCCCGTCTGCAAGAGCGGGATCAAGTCCCTCACCGTGAACGGCGCTCCCGCCGAACTTGACGGGGAAGGGAAGTACACCATCACCGCGGCGCAGAACGGCGATTACCTCCTGCACGCGGTCACCAACGCGGGATTCGAATACGATAAGACCATCTCCGTTTCCAACATCGATAAGGAAGCTCCCGTGCTCGGTCTCGGGGCGGACTTCTCGGTAGCGGACGGGATCGGGATCGCCTTCGAAGCGGAGTCCGTCTCGGGCGGCAAGCTCTATGCCGAGTTCAACGGCGTCAAGAGCGAGATCACCGAAGAGGGCTTTACCGTCCTCAACGAGGCGGGCAAGTACGAATTCTACTTCACCAACGGCGTGGGCGATTCCACCGCGAAGAAGACCTACTACGTCACCTACGGAACTTCGGACGCCCATCTTGCAACCGTGACCGTCGCGGCGGACGGCTCGGTGACCGTCTCGGACGGCACCGCCAAGCTCTACCGCGCAGGAAACGGGACGGCGCTCTCCGCACTCAAAGCGGATAAGGCGGGCAAGTACTATCTCGAGATCGTCAAAGACGGCGAAACGGAGATCATCGTCTTCACCGTTGCGGCGGAGAGTATTCCCGTCACCGATGCGATGACGCCCGCAAGCGGAACTTCGAAGAAGGGCGGCACATCGCCCGTAATGATCGCCGGGATCGTGATCGGCGTCGTTGCGGTCGTCGCGGCGGCCGCCGTCTGCACATTCATTCTGAAAGGGAGGAAAAAGTCATGACGAACGCTAAGAAGAAAACGATCTCCCTGTTGGCGGGAGCCTCCGCGGTCTTTTTGATCGGCGGGATCGCGGGCGTCGCAACCGCCCCCAAGACGGCGTTTGCCGATGAGACCTACTTCGCATTCGTGGACGTAGGCGCCGACATCGACGCGCAGGTGATCGACCAAACCATCGGGCTTACCGAGAAGAACGCCGCCGTCGTCGAGGCGGGGACCGTCCATACGGGCAGTACCCTGTTTACGAGTTACAGCGAGAACGCGAAGTATTCCTTCACGCTCTCCGCGGCGACCTACCGCGTCTCAGTCGCCGTCATCGCCGACGAGTCTACGACCGTCACCGTGGGCGAGGAAATGAGCCCCGTCGACGCAGAGGGCAAGTACGTCTTTACGACGGAGGCCACCCTCGGAGAGGACGGCGCGCTCACCGTCGAGGCGGAAGGGAAGCTCTGCGGCGTCCTCATCACCGCGCCCGGCGCCGAAGTCCTCTTTGCGGTGGATTATACGCCGGGGCAGGTGATCCCTTACGGCGTCCTCCTTTCGGACGCGCTCGAAAACGCCACGGGCTACTATGCGGACGGTTCGTCCCACGAGCTCGCGATCGAGTACGGCGACATCACCGCCGCCGCGGGCGTCAACGTCAACTTCACCACCGTGAACGTCACGGGGAAAGTGACGGGGACGGAGCTCACCGTCGAGCGGTATCTCATCACGATGCCCGACGACTTGGTCTACTTCATCAACTGCGGGTCCTATCCCGTGGAGGGCACCTACAAGAAGGATACCATCGACCCCGATTACACCTATAACTGGACGGTATTCGACTACTACGGCGAGGACCTCCTCAACTACGGCGTGCCCGACCGTTCCATTGCGGGTAAGGACGGGGAAGATTGGGGATACTATACCTCCGCGACGTACACCGCCCCCGGCGACGCCACGTTCCCCTACAACAGCCTTCTGTGGACGGATACGGCGTACGACATGGGCTATCTGCTCACCGGTCTTACGCCCTCCGCAGGGTACAGGATCTACATCGGGACCCTCTCCCATTGGCACCCGAGATCGGTAGACATCACGTTCAACGGCACCGTCGTCACCGACGACACCCTCAGGATCAACTCCTATAAGGGATTCTCGGTGTTCGAAGACGTCAAAGCCGACGGAAACGGCAAGATCGATCTCCATATGCAGGGCGCAAGCACCAACGAGCCTTGTATCAACTTCATCGCCGTCCAGAAGCAGGAGACTGTGGTCCCCGCGATCCCCGCGGCGGTAGACGGGCTCACCGTCATCGGTCTCGAAGATTCCTCCATGACGCTCACGGGCGTTGCGGAAGGCAACAAGATCCAGCTCTACAACGCCGTCAAGCCCAACCAGATCCTCTTCGAGGAGGCCGTCGATCCCGAAAAGATCACGGACGGCGGCTATTTGGTCGAGTGGGGCGCACCCTTCAAGGGGATCTCGCAGTTCATCGTCGTCCAGATCAATAAGGGCGGCGTGAGCGGGGAGCACCTCGTCTCGGTCACCGACATCGAGGGCTTCCAAGCGACCGTTCCCGAAGGGTATACCACGGGCGCCGTCTTGGTCACGGTGGAAGCGCACGCGGCGAGCGGGATCGTCGGCTGGTCCTACCGTCTCGGCGAATACGGCGAGCTCCACGCCTTCGAGCTCGGCCGCCCGTACGCCATCAAGGAGAGCTTCACTGCGGAGGAGAACGGCGACTACATCATCGTCGTCACCTCGGGCATGGGCGTCACGTACAGCGAGACGGTCACCGTCTCGACGATCGACCCCGCCGCTCCCGAACTCTCCGTCCTTCCCGCAAAGGAAGGCTGGGCGGCAGGCGGCTACAACTTGACGTTGAACGTCGAAGCCATCGCTCCCGTCAGCGAGTATAAGATGTTCAAGAACGGCGCGGCGGTCACGACGGGAACGGCGGTCCCCGCCCTCATCACGGTCACCGAAGCGGGCGAATATTCCTTCTATGTGAAGACGGCGGCAGGTCAGTCCGCGACGAAGACGGTCACCGTCAGCGCGGCTCCCACGACGACGAAGATCACCCGCAGGTATGCGAACAGAACGTTCACCTATACCTTCGGCGACACCGAAAGCTTCGAAGTCGCCTCCGTCTCCGCCTTCCAGCTGACGTCTACGGGGGTCTCCCGTCTCACCGTCTCGTCGGGCAACAGCCTGAACGTCTTCGCGGCGGGCACTTACGTCGTCGCGGTGACCTCGAAAGACGGCACGACCGAGATGTTCTCCTTCGACTTGAAGCAGGACGAATTCAAAGTGACCTCGGCGGGCGGCAAGAACTCCTCCGGTCTCGGGATCGGGATCGGCGTGGGCGCCGGCGGCGTCGTGATCGCGGCGGCGGCGATCCTAATCACCGTATTGAAGAAGAAAAAATCGTAAGGCCGATTTGAAGCGCGGTACGGGCGCGCACCGTCCGTACCGCAGACTTTGAACCGCCCATTCAAAAAGGAGGATCCGAAATGCTTCAATTTGATATGGGGGGGGGTCCGTTACAGGATAAAGACGTCTTCGTCTCGATCCGCAAAGTCGGGCAAGAGCACTGCGATCCGAAGAAGGCGCACGAAAAGCGCCGCTGGGATACCTACGATTCCCTGCACTTCGTTCTCTACGGCAGCGGCACGCTGATCGCGGACGGGGAGAGGATCCATCTCAATAAGGGAGACGCCTTTCTCCTCTATGCCAACCGGGAGTATGAGTACTATCCGAGCCAGAGCGATCCGTGGTCGTACCTTTGGGTAGACCTCAAAACCAGCGATACGGAAGCGCTCTTCACGCCCTGCGGGATGCCGCCCAAGCATCCGTATGTCCGCCTTGCCGACATCGGAGGCATGATGGGGCTGTTGAAGTCGCTCTATGAGTCGTACGACGCGAGCGACACGCAGGGGATCTCCTGTTCGGGATACTTCCTTCTCATCCTCGCCGAGCTCTTGAAGGGCGAGCAGAGGAAGCGTGCGATCAAGGAAAATCTCTCGGTCAAACAGCGGCACATCCGCAACATTCTGACCTATATCAACAACAACTACCGTCTCCCCCTCACGACGCAGGAGATCGCGGCGAGCAACCATATTTCGGTCAGCCGCATGATGGCGCTCTTCGTGGAGAGAGTTGGGCTCTCGCCCATCGCCTATCTCAACTGTTTCCGCGTATCCATGGCGTGCGAGCTCCTCAAAAACACGGACGCCGCCATCGGGGACGTCGCGAAAGCGGTGGGAGTGGAGGACCGGCTGTATTTCTCCCGCTTGTTCAAAAAGTGGAAGGGCGTCAGTCCGCGGGAATACCGCGGAAGCGCCGAAGAGGATCCCTTCGCCTGGCTGAAGGAGAGAAATATCGATTTCCGATAATTGAAAAAATAAGGAGGAAAAGCATGATCAAGAAAATTATGGGAGTCACGCTCGGCGCCGTCCTTGCGGTTTCCGCGGTCTCGGGCGCGATCCTGACGACGAGCGCCGCCGCAGGAAAGGGGACAGAGCCCGCCGCTCCCGCCGCGCCCGTCCAAACCGAGACGCAGACTGCCGCCGAGCCCGATCCCAATACCGACAACGAACTCGGCGCCTATCTCTTTGTCCATTTCACGGGTTCCGAGCAGAATGCGGACGACGAGCAGATCTACTTCTCCGTCTCGCAGGACGGCGGCAAGTGGAAGACGCTCAACGAGGGTACGCCCATTCTCAGAAACGACAAGGGCACCCGCGGCGTCCGCGATCCGCACATCGTCCGTTCGCCCGACGGAAGCAAGTTCTATCTCATCGCGACCGACCTCTCCATCTACAACATCCATGGGGATTGGGGCGGATCGCAGACCAACGGCAGTAAAAACATCGTCGTCTGGGAATCCACCGACCTCGTAAATTGGAGCGACCCTTGGCTCTCCGAGATCGCGCGGGAAAACGCGACCTGCGCATGGGCGCCCGAATCCATTTGGGATGAAGAGCGCGAGGCGTACATGGTCTATTGGGCTTCCAAGACGGAAGAGGATTGGGTCCACCGCGTCTACCGTTGCTACACCGAGGACTTCAAGACGTTCACCGAGCCCGAAGTCTACATCGAGAGCCGCGGATCCCGCATCGATACCACCTTCATCAAGGAGGGGGATACCTATTACCGCTTCACCAAGGACGAGGAAAAGACGTACGTCTACATGGAGAAGAGCAAATCGCTGAGCGGGGAGTTCGAGGCGGTCGCCACCTACTCCATCAACGGCGCTTCCCACACGAGATATACGGGCTACGAAGGGCCTACCGTCTTCAAGCTCAACGACGCCGACGAGTGGTGCCTTCTTCTCGACCATTACGGCACAGGCGCGGGATATGAGCCCTTCTTCACCGACAACATCGCGAAGGGGAGATTCTTCGCGGGCGCGGCGTTCGACTTCGGCGACGTCAAATTCCGCCACGGCACCGTGCTTCCCATCACCAACGCCGAGTACCGTGCGCTCACTGCGGCGTACGGCGACCAAGACGGCGAGCTCGTATTCGCGCTCGACTTCGAGGACGATCTCGACGGAACGGGCACCCTTGCCGAGACCGTCCACGCGACCGCGCAGGGCGCGCCGGCCTATGAGGACGGCGCCCTCGAGGGGAGCAAGGCGATCCATCTCACCAAAGACAACTACGTCTCCATCGACGGCTCCGTCTTGAAGGGCAAGGAGAGCTTCACGATCTCCTTCTACGCCAAGATCACGGGCGACCTCGCAACCTCGTGGCTGTACTTTGCCGCCGCGAACGACAACGATCAGGTTTGGCAGAACGAGAAGTACATCGGCGGCCTCTGGAAGAACGGCGGCGGCCTCGAATTCGAGCGTTACAACAGCAACAACATCGGCCGTCCCGCGGCGGCGGGCGCGACGGTTGCGGCGGGGACATGGGCGCACTTCGTCATCGTCTATTATCAGAACAGGACCACCCTGTACGTCAACGGCGAAATGAAGCAGTCTGTCTCCTCCTCGGTCAACATTTCGGAAATGCTCGGAGAGACGCCCGTCTTCTATCTCGGAAGAGCGAATTGGCCCGGTCCCGAATTCGCGGACGCCTATTTGGACACCTTCAAGATCCACGACTATGCGCTCAGCGCAGAGAAAGCCTTGGCGCTCTACAAGAGCGACGCAGGCATTCAATAAGGAGGTAGCGCTGTGAAAAAGAATCTCAGAAAATATTTCGTCTTCGCCGCCGCGGCAATGGCCGCCGTGCTGTGCTTCGGGGCTTGCGGCCCGAAGGGGGGCGGAGAGCACACCGAGCACTCGTTCTCCAAAAATTGGAGCTACAATTCCTCCGAACATTGGCACGACGCAACTTGCGGGCACGAAGTCACTTCGGAAAGAGCCGCCCATACCATCACGGAGAGCAACGTCATCGACGCGACCTGCGAAGATCCCGGTTCCAAGACGGTGAGCTGTTCGATCTGCGGCTATTCGGAGACGGTTACGATCGAACCTCACGGGCATGAGCTCGAGGACGTCCCCATGGTCCTTCCGACCTGCGAGACGGACGGCGCGACGGCGCACAAGGCTTGCAAGAACTGCGACTACGAAGAGGAATACAAGCGGATCCTCAAGACGGGCAGGCACTTCTACGACACCGAGCACTGGACGAGCGGGGAAAATACCCACTGGCACGCCGCCGCCTGCGGCTGTTCGAGAAAGTCGGGCGAGGCGCTTCACACCTACGATATCGACGGCGTCTGCACGGTCTGCCAATATAAGAATCCCGAACTGCTCTTCATCTTCAGCTCCGTAAGCGGCGGCTACCGCCTCACTTCGCTCACGAGAAAGGGCAAGCTCGAGACCGAACTGACCGTCCCCGCCACCTACAACGGCGGCTCCGTCGTTGAGATCGCCGATTATGTCTTCGAGGACATGACGGGGCTCACCTCTGTCCAACTGCCCGCCACCCTCACCTCGATCGGCAAGGAAGCGTTCAGCGGCTGTACTTCGCTCGAAACGGTCAACTTCGCGGAGATGACTTCCCTCCGGACGATCGGCGAGGGCGCCTTCTACGGCTGTTCCTCCCTGCAAAGCGCCGAACTGCCCGCGAGCGTGATCACGGTTTCGTCCTACGCCTTCGACGGTTGCTCCGGACTCGCCACTGCGAGCCTTCCCGAGGGACTTATCAACCTCGGCGACCAAGTCTTCAACGGTTGCGTCCTCCTCGAAGAGATCTCGATCCCGAACGGCGTCACCATCCTCGGAAGCAACCTCTTCCACGGTTGCACCGCTCTCTCCGGCGTCACCCTCCCGAACGGTCTGCGCCAGATCGGGACGCAGGCGTTTGCGGGTTGCGCCGCGCTCCAAGAGATCGCGCTCCCCGCAGGGCTCTACTACATCGGGCAGAACGCCTTCCGCGGCTGTGGGCTTACCTCCCTCACCGTGCCCGCCATGGCAAAAGAGACCTTCTCCCAGAGCGATCCCAAGCTACCCATGATCGCCAACAACGCCTTTGCGGACTGCACCGAACTCTTAGAGGCGACGGTGGAAGCGGGCGTCGAGTATCACTTCGGAAGCTGGTTCGCAGGCTGTGAAAAGCTCGCGACGCTCACGATCCCCTTCGTCGGCTCCAACATCGATTCTGACAATGCCGTCTCCGCTCATCTCGGCTATCTCTTCGGCACTGCCGAACAGAACGGTGAGAAGTTCACGAAGACGGAAGGGTTCTACATCCCCAACTCCCTCAAGACGGTCAACATCCTCGGCGGAACGGTCACGGCGGACGCATTCACCAACTGCGCCAACCTGACCGCGATCACCGCGGAGGCGGACGTCAACGTACAGGCGCTGACCTTCACGGGCTGTACGGCAAACTTCCATTGGAAGAAGGCGCTTCCCGCGCCCGCTCCCGCATTCTCCGCCGAGACCGCCGAGACCGAGACTCCCGTCACGTTCTCCTACACGGCGGAAGAGGGTAGCAAGACCGAGATCGCCGTCGTCAAGGGCGATGCTCCCGCCGCCCGAGAGGATTATACCTACGACGAAGCCGCCAAGACGTTTACCTTCCATACGGAGGGGACCTATACCGTCACGGTGACCGTCTCCTTCCACGGCGAGACCGCAAGCGGCAGTGCGACGGTCACGGTCACTCTGCCCGATCCCACGAAGTTCCCGCCCGAAGTGACCTTCACCGCGGCAAAGGAGACCCTTACGGAGGGTGAGACCGTCACGCTCACGTTGCAGGTCACCTATACCCAGGGCGACGCCGAGGGCACCGTAACGTACGCCGTCTTTGTGAAAGAGGGTGAAAACTTCGTCAACGCCGATCCTTCCCTCTACGAATGGGTGGGTAGCGAGCACAAGGAATTCAAGCCCCTCTTCGCAGGCGAGTATCAGATCGAAGTCACCGTGACCTCTCAAAAGGAGCATACGGTGAAGAAGACCGTGACCTTCACGGCGACCCCCGCCGAGATCACCCTCGGCTTCGAGAAAGAGGGCTTCACGAACGGCTGGAAGCGCGCCGCGCTCAACGCCGACGTGGTGATCGCGTACACCTTAGACGGCAACGCCGCGGGTTACGAGGTCTCCTATTCGTCGAGCGACAAGAACGCCTCCGTCGTCGCGGCGCAGGAGGGAACGGGCATCTCCGTCCGCTCCACCGCGAGCAACACCGTCATCTTTACCGTAACGTACACGCATAAGACCGTAAAAACGACGGTGAAGAGCGTGGAGATCCCCGTCAGCTTTGTCACGAGCGTCGAGAATTCTCCCGTTTTCGCGGAAGATCCCTTCGGCGGCACCTACGGAAAGATCCTCATCAGCGCGGGCTTACAGCTCTACTTCGACGCAAAGGGCGCCGACGGCAGTGCGCTCACCTATGAAGACGTCTCCTACGCGATCGTAGAGGGCTCCAACACGACGGGCAAGACCGCCGCGATCTACACCGTAGCGGGCAATGCGGCTTATCCCTACCTCCTCGTCGAAGATTTCGGCGAAAACACGGCAAGCGGGTCCGTCGCCGTCCGTATGACGGTGACCAAAAACAATGAGACCGCCGTCGCCGAAAAGACGTTCGAAGTCTTCGCGCTCGCGGAGAAGGATAAGAGCACGGGCATGAACGAATGGGTCGATCACATCTTCACAGGCGGCAGAGGGG
Organism: uncultured Clostridia bacterium; assembly: GCA_947627765.1. GTDB lineage: Bacteria > Bacillota > Clostridia > Christensenellales > Borkfalkiaceae > Gallimonas. Next base: position 38,492 of record CANQXA010000003.1, on the reverse strand, counting down.
CGGCGGATTTCGATATCATTATGGAGATCGGAAACCGCGAGAATGCCGTGTTCTCCAAGGACGGTGTATTCGTCCACCGCAAAAACAATTCTGCGTCTCTCAGCGCCTCCAACATCTTGTGCGCCACGATCGGCGGGAAAGATAATTTCAGGCTCGACTTCGATTATGCCCTGATCGCACGCTGGACGGACAATCAAAAGACCTCCTTCCTTCTCAACTACCGTACCGGGAATTTCAACGGTTGGTGCGGGGATAACGGAATGTGGGTCTACACCGAGGGCGCCGACGACCATGTGATCTCCACGGGATCCGGCGGCAGTAAATCCAACGAGAGCTGGGACGTAGATGGCCATAAGCCGAGTGCGGACGTCGGCAAGGTTGCGCATCTTCGCCTCGAGCATAGGGTTGAGGGCGACACCGTCCACTTCGTATGGACGTGGTCGGAAGACGGCGAGCAGTACTTCCCTTGGTACGGGTTCGACGTCAGCGTTTCGACGGAAGCGGGCAACATTGGCGCGCCGATCGACTCCATCCAATTCCGTCACGAGAACGGCTGTTTCAGGCTCGGCAACTTCAAGCTCACAGCGCTTTGATCCGACTCCTTTGGATAAAAGCAAAAAAACGGACAGGGCATCGCCCTGTCCGTTTTTTTGCCTTCGGCCGCTTCCGCCCCACCCATGGCCCCGCGTCATTCTGAGGGGGCACCGCCCCCGAAGAATCCCGATGATGAAACGCACGTCATTCTGAGGGGGCAACGCCCCCGAAGAATCCCGATGATGAAACGCACGTCATTCTGAGGGGGCAACGCCCCCGAAGAATCCCGCTGGTCGATGACGGACTTCGTACTTCGGGATCCTTCGCGTACGCTCAGGATGACGGGGAGAATGCTCCCCTCTGTCATTCTGAGGGGGCGAAGCCCCCGAAGAATCCCGATGATGAAACGCACGTCATTCTGAGGGGCAGAGCCCCCGAAGAATCCCGATGGTCGATGTCGGACTTCGTACTTCGGGATCCTTCGCGTACGCTCAGGATGACGGGGAGAATGCTCCCCTCTGTCATTCTGAGGGGGCGAAGCCCCCGAAGAATCCCGATGATGAAACGCACGTCATTCTGAGGGGCAACGCCCCCGAAGAATCCCGTTGGTCGATGACGGACTACGTACTTCGGGATCCTTCGCGTACGCTCAGGATGACAGAAGGGTGGGGCGGTGGGGCGGCTGTAAATGAAGCGGGCGTAAGTAAATCAAAAAAAATCCTTCCGACGCTTGACAAACCCGTCCCGCCGTATTATAATATCCCACGATCGAATATTCTTTGGGGCGGAGTGAAATTCTCCACCGGCAGTATAGTCTGCTAAGAGCTTTGGCTCCCGAACGGGTGAAATTCCCGTACCGACGGTATAGTCCGGATGAGAAAAGAAAGATGTTTTTGCGCGCCCCTGTCTCAGACATGGGGCGCTCGTTTTTTGTCAAAGAATATCCGAAAAAACTTTTTTGAGGTGTTCTTTATGAAGTCGGTCCGTTCAGTTTTGAAGGCGCATTTCGCGCCCGTCAACATCGCGTACATGGCGCTCTTTACGGCGCTCGCGTTCGTTGTCACCTTCCTCGAATTTCCCATCTTTCCCGCCGCTCCCTATTTGAAGCTCGACTTCGCCAACGTCTTTTTCATGATCGAAGGTTTCATTTTCGGGCCCGTTGAGGCGATCGTCTCGGTGGGCGCGAAGGAACTTTTATGCCTCGCCAAGACGTCGTCGGGCGGGGTGGGGGAACTCGCCAACTTCCTGATGTCGGCGGCGTACGTCATCCTGCCCGCCGTCGTCTACCGCTTCAAAAAGGGCAGGTGGTGGGTCTCGTTGTACCTGCTCTTAGCGTGTATCCTCCAAATTTCCGTGAGCCTGCCCGTCAACCGCTACATCAACTTTCCCTTCTTCATGGGGGGAGCGGCGGGCGCGGCGTTTGCGGGCGCATGGCATTTCGTCCTCGCGTTCAACGCCGTAAAGAGCGTCGCGGTCTCCCTCATCGTCTTTTTGATCTACAAGCCGCTCTCGCGCGTCATACGCCTTACCTCCGAGCGCGTGCATAGGAAGAGTAAACGGAGCGTCGCCGCGTCGGAGGCACCCATGTCCGAGGAAGAGCCTTCAAAAACGGCGGAAGAGGCGCATCCGAAGACGTAACTCTCTTCGAAATTTTTGCGAAAAAAAGCGGGCGCGCCGCGCGGGAATTTGCCGCGCAAACAGTTGACTTTTTCCGCGGAATGGAGTATGATATAGAAAATAGTACGGGAGGAGAATGCCGTGAAAGGACGAAGTACGAACGCAGACATACGGAACGGACGACGGGTCTTCGCGGCAAACTCCGCGGAATAATTCCCTTCGTCCCTCTCCGTTTGCGCCGTAAATTTCATTTTGCGCGGAGGTGAGACGAATGACGGAAGAAATCAGAACGTTCCTTTCGGAAAAGGATTACGAACGCGCTGCGGCGTCGGTCAAAAAGCCCGACGAAGCGGCGCTTCTTTTATCGGAGATGGCGGAGGAGGACGTCCTCCCCTTCTGCCGTGCGCTTGAAAGCGAATTTTTGGCGGACGTCTTGGTCCTTTTGGACGCCCCGCTCCAACAGACCATCCTTGCAGGTCTCAGGGACGACGAATTGCAGGAGGTCATGGAGGACGTCTCGGTCGACGACACCGCCGACATCATCGAGGAGATGCCCGAAGAGGTCGCCCGCAGGATTGCGGAGGAAGACGAGATCCTTGCCCTCTTAAAAGAGCGGAAGTTCTCCGTCTTGAAGCCCCTCCTTTCCTCCATGAACGAGATCGACCTCGCCGAGGTCTTCGAGAGCGCGAAGGAGGAGGAGCTCCCCGTGCTCTTCCGCATTCTGCCCAAAGATCTTGCGGCGCAGATGTTCGTCGAGATCGACAGCGACACCCAGCAAAAGCTCCTGCAAAAGCTGACCGACCGCGAGATCAAGGACGTCATGGACGAACTCTTCCTCGACGATACGGTCGACCTCATCGAGGAGATGCCGTCGAGCGTGGTCAAGCGCCTTCTCTCCCAGAGCGACAGCGAGACGCGCGCCTTCATCAACGAGATCCTGAAGTACCCGAAGGACAGCGCGGGAAGCATTATGACCATCGAGTTCGTGCGTTTCCTGCCTACCATGTCCGTGGCTGAGGCGTTCGAACGCATCCGCGCGCAGGCGATCGACAAGGAGACGATCTACACCTGCTACGTCACGAACACGAAGAACGAGCTCATCGGGTTGGTCACCGCGAAGGACCTGATGCTCGCCTCCCCGAGCGCCCTCATTTCGGACATCATGGAGGACAACGTCATCTACTCCTACACCCTCGACGACAGGGAGGACGTCGCGCGGAAGATCTCCGATTACGGCTTCCTTGCGATCCCCGTCGTAGACCGCGAGAAGAGGCTGGTCGGGATCGTCACCGTTGACGACGCAATGGACGTCATCGAGGAAGAGAACACCGAGGACCTCGAGCACATGGTCGGTATCGTGCACGAGAACAAGCCCTATCTCAAAACGAGCGTGTTCTCCATTTGGAAGAACCGCGTGCCGTGGCTGCTCATTCTCATGGTTTCGGCGACCTTTACGGGGCTCATCGTCAACATCTTCGAAGCGCGGCTCAACCTCATCAGTCCCGTGCTCTTCGCCTGCATCCCCATGCTCATGGATACGGGCGGGAACTCGGGCTCGCAGGCGTCCGTCACCGTGATCCGCTCCCTCGCGCTCGGCGAACTGACGACCAAAGATACCAAGCGGGTGCTGTGGAAGGAATTCCGCGCCGCCCTCCTCTTGGGGCTGACCCTCGCCGTTGCCTGCTTCGCGAAATTGATGCTCATCGACAATCTCCTGTTCGGGACGTTCATGTCCCAGAACAGGGCGTATACGGCGGATAAGTGCGCCGTCGTCTCGCTGGCGCTCTTCTGTACGGTCGTGGTGGCGAAGGTGGTCGGATGTCTTCTGCCCCTGTTCGTGAAAAAGTGCAAACTCGATCCCGCCGCCGTTGCGTCGCCCTTCATCACGACGATCGTAGACGCCGTTTCCCTCATGATCTTCTGCGGGCTCTCCATCGGGATCCTGATGTGACGGCGCCGCCGAATTTTGCCGAGCCCATAAAAAAGTCTTGCCAAAAACAGCCGTATGCGGTATAATAGAACCGCTATGGCTGTTTTTTATTCCCGCTCGGCGGATGAGACAATCGAATGGGCGAAAGCCTATGCCAAGACGCTTTCCCCCGGGGACGTCGTCCTGCTCGAAGGGGAGATGGGCGCGGGCAAAACCGTGCTTGCGAAGGGCATTGTCGCGGGCATGGGTATCCCCGATGAGGTCACGAGCCCCACATATGCCTATGTCAACGAGTACGGCGGGAGGATCTTCCACTTCGATTGCTACCGCGTCGCTTCCGAGGCGCAAGCCTATGGGCTCGGGCTCGCCGATTATTTCTGCCGCGGGGGGATCTGCCTCGTGGAATGGGGGAAAAATATCGCCGGGCTTCTTCCCGAGCGGGTCAAAACCGTGAAAATTTCGGGCAGCGGCGAGACAAGGGAGATCAGATCTTGAATTATCTTGCGATCGACACGAGTTCGAAAAAATTGAATATCGCCGTCCGTCATGCGGACATGGTAGTCACCAAAACGGTGGACTGCGCCATGCAGCACTCGGTCTGTCTGCTTCCCGAGATCGACGGCGCGCTGAAAGAGGCAGGGCTCGCGTTAGAGGACTGCGATTTTTTTGCCTGCGCGGTCGGTCCGGGGTCTTTTACGGGCATCCGCATCGGGATCTCCACGGTCAAGGGGCTCGCGTTTGCGCTCGGCAAGCCCACGCTCGGCGTCACCTCGCTCCGTGCGATCGCATATGCTGAAGAAGGGTGCCGCGCCGCGCTCGTAGACGCGGGGCACGGCAATGTCTATGCGGAGGGCTTCGGCTTCAGCCTTCCCCAAGGGTTTTATCGGGCGGAGGAAGTTGTCTTACGGGCAAAGGAGGCGGGGGCGCGTCTTCTCGCGGGGGAAGAGGTCCCGCTCGGCGGCGTCGAATACGTCGATCCCGCGCGCGGATTGGCGCGCTATTGCGACGGGCACGCGGCGCAGACGGGCGGGCTTGCCGCCGTATACCTGAGAAGATCTTCGGCGGAGGAGGGGAGATGAACGGAAGAACTTGGACGATGGGCGATCTCGACGGGATCGCCGCGCTCGAGAAGGAGTGCTTTTCCGACCCGTGGAACCGCCGTATGCTCGCCGAGAGTTTTTTGTCGGAACGCTTTCACGGCGTACTGCTCGAAGAAGAGGGGGCGATTGTCGCTTACGGCGGCGTGAGCGTGCTCTTCGAAGAGGCCGAGATCCAGCTGGTCGCCGTGAGCGAGATGTTCCGCCGTTGCGGACGGGGCAGAAAGATCATGGATGACCTCTTGGAGATCGCGGTGGGGCTGGGAGCGCGGAGAGCGTATTTGGAGGTGCGCGTCTCCAACGCAAGCGCGCAGATCCTCTATCTCAAATGCGGCTTCCGCGGGCTCTATTGCAGGACCCGTTACTATCCCGACGGGGAGGACGCCATCGTCATGGCAAAGGAGTTGGATTGAACTGTTCCTTTCTGCAAAGGGGGGAGGGGAAGGATCTTGTGATGCTTCACGGCTACCTCGCCTCGAAGGAGAGTTTCTACCCGCTGATCGACTATTTTTCCCGCTTTTACCGCGTTACTGTACCCGACTTCCCGGGCATGGGTGCCTCGGATGCGCTCACGGAATCCTATTCCGTCTCCGATTACGCCGATTGGACGGAGCGTTTTCTCGCCGAGCGGGGGATCGTATTCCCCAACGTCATCGCGCACTCTTTCGGAGGACGGGTCGCCATAAAACTTCTCTCCCGCGGGGAGATCTTCGACCGCACCGTACTCACGGGCTGTGCGGGAATCGTCCCCAAGCGGGGGGCCGTCTATCGTCTCAAAGTGAAAACGTACCGCGCCGTCCGCGCCGTGGCGCCCGCATTTGCCGAACGTCATTTCGGGAGCCGCGACTACCGCGGGCTCTCCCCCGTCATGAAAGAGAGCTTCAAGAAGATCGTCTCGGAGGACCTGAGGGCGGACGCCGCCAAAATTACCCGCCCGCTGCTCTTTCTCAACGGCAGTGAGGACAGGGAGACCCCCCTCTCCTCCGTCCGTCTGTTGCACGACGCGGCGAAGGATTCCCGTCTCTCGGTGCTCGAGGGGTGCGGACATTTCGCCTATCTCGATAATTCGCTTGCCTTCCGGCTTGCGGTGGAGGATTTTTACCATGCCGACCCTTGATTTGATTTTGGCCGCGGCGGACGCCGTCGTTCTCTCCGCGGCGCTCTTTTTCGCCGCACGCCCCGTGATGGGGATCTTTCAGCAGTTCGGCTACCGCGGCTGTGCGCTCGTGAAATGGTATTACGGTCCGAGAAACGGGACCCAGCGGCGGTACAATCTTCTGGCGCTCTGCGCGGCGCTCCTCTCCGCCATTTTGTCCCTCTCCTTCGCCTTTGCGGGCGCGGCGGTTGCGGAGGCGGTCGCCGTCCTCGCCTTTGCGGGCGCGTGCGGATTCTTTGTCTACGCCTTCCGCCACGCGTTGAAGATCCCGCTGAACGGGACCCCGCGGATGATCCGCCTTTCCGTCGCCTTCTTCTTGTTCCTCTTCGGGACGTTGTTCGGCTTGGGCGCGGGGCTCCATGCCGCGGGGAACGCCATCGGGACTTTGCTCGGCGAGGTCTTGATCACGACGGTCCCGCTCGCCCTTCTCCCGCTCTTTCTGCCCCTCCTTCTTGCGGCGGCGAACGCCGTCATGCAGATCTACGAGATCCCGCACACGGCGGGGTTCCTGCGCCGCGCGCGGCGCGTGTTGCGGGAGAGCCCGTGCGTCAAAGTGGGGATCACGGGCAGTTTCGGGAAGACGAGCGTCAAAACCATCGCCGCGGAAATGCTCCGCAAAAAGTACCGCGTGATCGCCACGCCCGCCTCCTACAATACCCCCGTCGGCATCGCGAAATGCGTGAATACGGAAGGGTTGGATTGCGACGTCTTCCTCGCCGAAATGGGGGCGCGTCAACGGGGAGACATCACGGAGCTTGCGGACATGGTATGCCCCGATTACGCCATCGTGACGGGAGTTTGCCCGCAACATCTCGAAACGTTCGGCTCCGAGCGGGCGATCTTCGAGGAGAAATCGGTTTTGGCGATGCGGGTGGGCGCGGGCAAAGCCGTGCTCGGGCGCACTGCCGCGGCGATGCGGGAAGACGCGCTCGCCGAGGGGAGAGACTTTTCGGCGGAGAATATCGTCTGCACGCCTTCGGGGACGACTTTCGAGTTTTGCTACGGCAGGGAACGGGCGGCCGTCAAGACATCCCTTCTCGGCAGGCACGCGGCGGAAGACATTGCGCTCGCGGGCGCGCTTGCCCGTCTCATGGGCGTGGAAATGCAAGAGATCGTCGAAGCGGCGGCAGAGCTTCGCCCCGTGCCGCACCGTTTGGAGCTTCTGAAAAAGAACGGGCTGAACATTCTCGACGACTCCTACAATTCCAACGTGGCGGGAGCGGAGGACGCGGTGGAAGTTCTGCGCCTCTTCCCCGGGCGGAAGGCGGTGGTCACCCCGGGGCTCGTGGAGCTCGGGACGCTCGAAGGCAAGGCGAACGCGAAGTTGGGGGCGAGTTTTGCGGGTCTCGACGAGGTCATTTTGGTCGGCGTGACGAGGATCCTCTCGGTGCGGCAGGGCTATCTCGAGGCGGGCGGCGCGGAGGAGAACCTGCGCATCGTGCCCACGTTGAAGGAGGCGGCGCGCCTCATTGCCGACGATCTCGCCGAGGGGGACGCCGTCCTCTTCCTCAACGATTTGCCCGATAAGTATCTCTGACCGATAGCGGACAAAGGAAGCACCAAAGAGGAAAAATTCTTCGGAGGTGTTTTTTTATGCCCAAAACAGTCGCCGTATTTTTCGGCGGAAAATCCAACGAGCGCGAGATCTCGGTGATCACGGGGATGTTGGCGGTCAATTTGCTACGCAACACATCTTACCGCGTCGTGCCCGTGATCCTCTCCCCCGTGTGCGGGATGATGACGGGGAACGTGCGCGGCGTGGAGGATTTCAGAAAGGGCGCGAAGACAAAATTCCGTCCCGTCCGCCTCGAGGGAAGGACGCTCCGCACTGCGCGCGGGCGCAAGCTCGCAGACATAGACGTCGCCCTGAATTGCTGTCACGGCGGGATGGGGGAGGACGGCACGCTCTCCGCCCTTCTGCGCTTCCACGGGATCCCGTCGGCGTCGCCCGAGGCACCCATGTCCGCGGTCTTCATGGATAAAACGCTCACGAAGATCGCCGCAAAGGGGCTCGGGATCCCCGTTTTGGAGGGGAGAAAGGTCGCCGAAGGGGAGCCCTTTGAGGCGGCGCTCAGTCTTGCGGAGGAGCTCGGATTCCCCGTCGTCGTCAAGCCCGCCCACCTCGGCTCGAGCATCGGGATCAAGGTCGCAAAAGATCCCTCGGAGCTCGAAAGCGCGCTCGGCCTCGCCTTCCGTCTGGACGACAGCGCCCTCCTCGAAGCCTATCTTCCCGCACGGAGAGACATCAACTGCGCCGTCTGCCGCAGGAAGGGGGAGATCGTGCTGTCCCCGCCCGAGGAGGTCTTCTCCGACGAAGAGATCCTCACCTTTTCCGAAAAGTACGAGATGGGGGCGCGGACGAACCAACTGCCCGCCGACCTCCCCCAAGCGCTGACCGAAGAGATCGGCGGCTATACGCGCACCCTGTATCGCGCGTTCGGCGGGAAGGGCGTCGTACGGGCGGATTTCTTCGTCGCGGAGGGGCGGGTGTATTTCAACGAGCTCAACACGGTTCCGGGGTCGCTCTCTTGCTATCTCTTCGGGAAAAGCCTCTCCGAAAACAGGGCGTTTTTGTGCGATCTCATCGAGGAAGCCGCGCCCGCCGCGTCCAAGGAGACGCTCTCGACGGGGATCCTCGAGACCGACGTCTTTTCAGGACGGAAGCGGTGACAATGTCCCCGTATCAAGCGGAAAAAGGAAGAAAAAGAAGGGCGCCGCCCGCAGCCGAATGGCTGCGGGCGGCGCTTCTATCACGGAAAACGGGCATACCATGCCCGCATCCTAACCTTCAAAAACGTTGTCTGCCGCCTTTTTACGGCAGAGAACGGCGCACCGAAAAAGCTCCCTTGAAGCTCAAAAGAGGATGTGCGCGAAGTCTTCGCGCGAGCTCCTGCGGTAGAGGACGGCTTTCCGCCCGATCACGGTGACGACCTCCGCCCCGAGCAGGTCCGCGAGATTTTCGGCGAGGTTGCCGCCGTCCTCCCCCGAAGAGGGGAGAAGGGTGATCTTGATGAGTTCGTGCGCTTCGAGCGCGTCGGAGAGCCCCGCGAGGAGATTTTCCGAAATGCCCTCTTTGCCCACCTGCGCGATGGGTCTTAAAGTGGAAGCCGCCGATCTCAGGTTGGCGCGCTGTTTGGAAGTAAACATATCTTTCTCCTTAAACGTATTCGAATTCCACGTCTCCGACGACGACGGTGTCGCCCGTCTTACAGCCCATCTCGGCGAGCGCCTTGAAGACGCCCCGCAGTTTGAGCACGCGCTGGAAGTAGTTCATGCTGTCGGGATTGTTCAAGACGACGTTGCGGCACAGGAGATCGACGAGCCCCCCGATCACGACGAATTCGCCGTTTTCGTCGAGATAGATCTCGAACTGCGTGTTGTCCGCCTCTTCGAACACGAACTCGTCGGCGGGAATGCGCTCGGCGGGCGGGAGGACGGCGAGACGGTCGAAGAGCGCCGCGATCAAATGGTCCGTTCCCTCCCCGCGGATCGCGGAGACGGGGAAGATCTCATACCGCTTGCCGTACTTCTTTTTGAACCGCGCGATGTTCTCTTCGGCACCATAGACGTCGCACTTGTTGAGCACGACGACGGCGGGCAGGGAGGCGAGCGGCTCGGAGTATTTGCGCAGTTCGGCGAGGATGGTCTCAAAATCGGCGAGGGGATCCCGCCCCTCCATGCCCGAAATATCGACGACATGGCAGAGCATCCGCGTGCGCTCGATGTGGCGGAGGAAGTCGTGCCCCAGCCCCGCGCCCTCCGCCGCGCCCTCGATCAGCCCGGGGATGTCGGCGGCGATGAAGCTCTCTCCGTAGCGGCTCACGACCCCCAAATTGGGGGACAGGGTGGTGAAATGATAGTCCGCGATCTTGGGTTTTGCCGCCGAGATCTTGGAGAGCAGCGTGCTCTTGCCGACGTTGGGGAATCCGACGATGCCGACGTCCGCGATGACCTTCATCTCGAGGATGACGGCGTGCGGTTTGACTTCCTGCCCCTTCTGCGCGAAATTGGGCGCGTGCCGCCGCGCCGTGGTGAAACGTACGTTGCCTTTTCCGCCCCGTCCGCCCTTCAAAATGATATGCGTTTCGCCGTCTTCATAGACGTCGCAGACGATCTTGCCCGTATCCATGTCGCGGATCAGGGTCCCGCAAGGCACTTTGATGACGACATCGCCGCCCCGTTTTCCCGAACAGCGGTTCGAGCCGCCCCGCTCCCCGTTTCCCGCAAAATATTTCGCCGTGAAGCGGAAGGGGAGAAGGTCGTGCAGGTTCCTGTCGCCGACAAAGACGACGTCTCCGCCGTCGCCGCCGTCGCCGCCGTCGGGCCCGCAGGCGGGTTTGCCCTTATACGCCTTGAAGGAGTTCATGCCGTCGCCGCCGTCGCCCGCTTTGAGGGTGATCTTGACGCGGTCGGTAAATCCGTTCTTTGCCATGGGAAGAGTATAACAGATTTCGGGCGGTTTGGCAAGAAATTCCGGATTGATTTTCAAAAAACGCTTGACAAGTTTCCTTGGCAGTACTATGATAGGAGTGCCAAGCAAACTTGGCAAAGGAGAACGTTTATGGAAGAAAACGGCTTCCCGTCCCAAGAGAAGGAAGGGGAGGGCGCAAAGGACGCGCTCTCGCGGGAAGAGGTCCTTTCGCGGGCGAAGAACGAGAACAAATACGGCGACGAGCGGCAACGTTCGCAGATGCAGTGGGCGAACTATGCGGGTTTCATCGCCGTGGAGCTTGCCTGCGTCGCCATCATGATGGTCGATATCTTCTTAGACAGGGGGTTCCATCCGGAATTTTTCTGCATCCTGTTTACGGGCATTGCGGCGCAGAACATCGTACAGGCGTGCGTCAACAAGCAGAAAAAGACCAAGACCGTCTTTATCGTCTGCGCCGTCCTGATCACGGCGGGCACTGCCGTCTATTGGGTCCTCTGGATCCTCGGGCTGTGCGGCGTGGCTTTGTGAGGCGGATATGGACGGAAAATTGGTATTACGCAACCGTCTCAAAGAGATACGGGCGGAGAAGGGCATCTCGCAGGGCGGGCTTGCCGCCATGGTGGGCGTCTCGCGCAATACGATCAGCTCCATCGAGACGGGGCAGTATTGTCCCACCGCCAAACTCGCACTCGTCCTCTCGGTCGCGCTCGACAAAAAATTCGAGGAAATTTTCTACTTTTCGTGACATGGGGTCGGGAAATGCGCCATATTTTTCTTGACGTCCCGCCCGCGGCGGTGAAATTTTTCCGAAAGTTGTTGTAAACGCGGGAAATCGTGGTACAATAAACATGAGGTAGTTTCATGGATTATCTTTTCTTTTTGATCGTGCTCATTCCCTTCATCGCGCTCTCCTCGTATGCGAGCGCGAGGGTGAATTCCACCTTTTCCGCCTTCGACCGCGTGCCCAACCGTTCCCGTATGACGGGCTACGATACCGCCGTCCGTCTGTTGGCGCGCAACGGCGTAAACGGCATTTCCGTCAACCGCGTGCGCGGACGGCTCTCCGACCATTATCATCCCGCCAAGCGGCAGGTCAACCTCTCCGAGAGCACCTACGGCTCGGCGTCCGTCGCCGCCGTGGCGGTCGCGGCGCACGAGATCGGGCACGTCATGCAGAAAAAGAAGGGGTATCTTCCTTACAGGATCCGCACCGCGCTCGTCCCCATCGCCAACATCGGTTCGCGGCTCGCTCTGCCGCTCATCCTCCTCGGGATCATTTTGGACGTCTCCGTCTTCGCCGCGACGGGCTCTGTCGCGGGGCAGGTGATGATGTATGTGGGCATCGCGCTTTACGGCACCTCCGTGCTCTTTATGCTCGTGACCCTGCCCGTGGAGTTCAACGCCTCCCGCCGCGCGGGAAAGATGCTCGTACAGGAGGGGATCCTCACCCAAGAAGAGCTCCCGGGCGCCAAAAAAGTACTTTCGGCGGCGGCGCTTACCTACGTCGCCTCCATGCTCGTCTCCCTCATCTACTTCCTCCGCTTCCTCTTCATCGTGCTCTCCTTTTCGCGGGATCGGTGAGCGGCAAAGAGCGGGAAAAAGCCCTTTTGTACGGACGGCGCGCCCCGCGGCGCGCCTTTTTCGTCGCCTTTTTTTGCCCGAAGCCCGCTTTGCGGAGGGGAAGACGGGCAAGCGGAGCCTTAAGCAGGGCTTATTTTCATAACATTGAAATTGTGCGTATGCGTGCGCGTAAAAATACAAAATATGGGCGAAATTCCGCCCAAAACCGCAATCCATAGCGTACTTTTGGGGCTGGAAAGTATTATATTCACCTACGGGAGAAAATATGCGCATAAATGTGGGATAAAAAATAGTTATTTTTGTGATGTTTCTATAATAAATTTTTTTACGATTTTTGTGAAAAAGTATCATTTTTATAAAATTTGAATAGTTTCTCGGAAATCCTTGACAAAACAACGTTATATCTATTACTATAACTAATACAACATCGGAATTTATCGGGAGAATTTTATACAAACGATTCCGAATAAATGCAGAGATGTTAAAAAATGCTCGGAAAGTGAGGGCAAAGTATGAAAATCAAGAAATGGTTAGTCGCTCTGATTACCGCGCTCGTTGCGGTATTCGGCATCGCCACCGTCGCCGCCTGCGGCAAGGGTGACGAGAACCCGGAGACCCCCGAGGCGGGCGTCTACTACTATGATGCGGAGGGAACGGAGTATACCATCGAGCTCTACGACGGGAACCTGTTCTCCTTCTCGGTACGCGGCGCCGATCTCACGGGGAAATACTCCATCACGGAAGAAGGGCTGAAACTCGATTTCAGCGAGAAGGGTCAGAAGGACATCATCGCCACCCTCGGCGACAATTTCCTTCAACTCACCTACGATTCCTCTTCCATGCGCTTTTTGAAGAAAGTCGATTACACCGTTGACTTCCAGACGGACGGCGGAAGCGCCGTGGGAGACGTTACGGTCCTCAACGGCAAGACGGTTTCGAGACCCGCCGACCCCACCCGCGAAGGATGGTATTTCCTCGGCTGGTTTACGGATGCGGCTCATACCCAGCCCTTCCTCTTCGATACCGCGCCCGTCTCGGCGGATACCACGCTGTACGCGAAATGGGAACAGCGGATCCCCGGGATCGCGGAATATACGCTGGATTTCGACCTCGGCTATCCCGAAGGCGAAACGATCGCGCCCAAGCTGACTGCCAACGGGAAACTGCTCGAAGCTCCCGTTCCCGCCGCACGTTCGGGGTATACCTTCCGCGGCTGGTGGATCAGTATGTACGAGAAGGGCGACCGGCTCTCCTTCCGCTGGACGGAGGATTACATCTTCGACGCGAGCAGTACCCTCTTTGCGGTTTGGACGGAGAACAACTCCGCCCCGCTCGTCACGGTCGGCGAGGACGCCATCACATGGGAAAGCACGGGCGCCGCGGTGAATTACACCTATTCGGTGACCGGTCCCGAAGGTTTCAACGGGCTGAGCGGGCAGACGGGTTCGACGAGCGTCTCCGTCGATTTCGCTTCCTATCCCGCGGGGGATTATACGATCTCCGTCGCGGCGAACGGCGGCGAGCCCACCCTTCGCTATTACCATAATAAAGCGCTCGCGCGCGTATCGCTGTTCACCGTCGTGGAACCCTCCACGCTCGTGTTCAACGCCGTCAAGGGCGCACAGCACTACTATATCACCGTGGAATGCGGCGATCCCGGGCACAAGCACGAGATGCTCGACAACTTCGATTCCACCAATTTTAACTTCCTGAACTGCCCGATGACCGCAAACGGCATCAAGTTCACCGTCACGGCGGCGGGTGCGGGTTACGCCTCCTCCGTCTCCGAGACCTTTGTCTACGTCCGTACGCTCGCGCCTGTGGGCGGGCTCCATGTGGAGGACGACGATCTGTTGGTGTGGGATGCCGTTCCCAACGCCGTCGATTATATCGTGTCCGTCGCTTGCAGTGACGGGACCCACGAGCACGCCGAGGTCAACACCAACGGCAAGACCTTCTACAGCCTCAAAGACTGCGCCGCCGGCAACATCACCGTCAACGTCTATCCCAAGACGAACGGTTACAACTCGCCCTCGGCTACGCAGATCACCTACGAGAAGAAGTCCCTTGCGGCGCCCCGCGATCTCCGTATCGAGGGGAACACCCTCTCGTGGTCGCAGGTCACAGGTGCGACGGGCGGCTATGACGTCAACATCAACGGGAAGAACTATCCCGCAACCACCAACTCGCTCGACCTCTCCACCGCGGGGATCGAATGGTCGGCACTGCAAGAGTATGTGGTCACCGTCCGCGCGAAGGGCGACGTCAATTCCCCTTGGAGCGATCCTTGCAACCTCTATTATCACGCGCTCTCTTCGGGGCTCAGCTATTCGCACAACCTGCTTACTTGGCCCCATGTCGTGGGTGCGCTCCGCTATGAGGTGCGCGTAAACGACGGCAAGATCACCGAAGTGGAGGGCGGCCAAAACTACCTCGAGACCGCGCTCACCAAGGCGGGGGAGAACGTTCTCTACGTCCGCTATTTCGACGGTACCACCTTCTCCGATTGGGCGAGCGTCACGGTGACTGCGTATGCCGTGGAGTTCAATCCGCTTTCGGGAACGCCCGTCGATCCCGTCTACGTCGCTTACGGCGACAAAGTCACTCTTCCCGAATCGACCCGCGAGGGCTATAAGCTCTCGGGTTGGTACAACGCGCCCGGCGGCGCGGCAGGCAACGGCGCCGAATATCTCGACGAGACCTTCACGGGCATCGGTCCCATGATGCTCTACGCCAACTGGACGCCCGAGCAGTACACCATTACATATTTCGCCGACGACGCGGCGGGCACTTCGGGCTCCGCGACCGTCACCTACGGCGAACCCTTCGAATTCGAAGTTCCCTCCAACACCGATACCTCGTATAACTTCTACGGGTGGTACAGCCACACCGGCGGAAGCGGCACCCCGTATACCGACCGTTTCGGCAAGGGCCTCGACGTTTGGTCGGTCGCGGGCGACGTCACCGTCTATGCTTATTGGGCGAACGTGCTCGACTTCGATCCCGTGGAAGAGGGCGGAAAGACGGGCTTTGCCGTGCGGCAGGGCCCCGGTATCGCCGTGGTAGACGGCGTGCGCATTCCCGAGACGCACGACGGCCAGCCCGTGCTCGTCATCGACGCGCTCGCCTTCCGCGACTGCACCAACCTTAAGAGCATCGAGATCCCCGACAGCGTCGAAGTCATCGCTTCCAACGCGTTCTACAACTGCACCGGCGTCACGGGCTATACCGTGTACGAATCCTCGCTGGTCTCCGACCATTCGCAGGCGAATTACTACTCCGACGGCGGCGCGATCATCGAGCGCTTCGCGGACGACGATTCCCACACCCGCACGATGCGCCTCGTCTTCTTCCCCGTGGGCAGGACGGGCAGCTACACCGTGCCCGACGGCGTTTGGGTCCTTCCCGAACGCGTCTTCGCAGGCGCCGTGCTCACTTCCGTTACCATCCCCGCGAGCGTGAAGACCATCGAACCCAACGCGTTCTATCAGACCCGCCAGCTCCAGACCGTTACCTTCATCGCCGCCCAGAGCGGTGGGGCGGCGGATGGGCTCTCGGTCGCGGGCAAAGCCTTCTACTATTGCGACGCGCTCGAAGAGATCACCTTCCCCGCGCACCTCAACGAGCTTGGCGATGGGGTCACCTTCGCTACGATCTTCACCAACTGCGGCAAACTCGCCCGTTTGAACATCGAGGAGGGCAATCAGCACTATGCCTCCATCGACGGCATCGTGACCGACGCCGAAAAAGAGACCATTCTCTTCTGCCCGAGATCGCGCGAGGGCGTGTTCAACTTCGCCGCATTTGAGGGGACGACGGTCAAAGCCATCGGCGCGAGCGCCTTCGACAACTGCTCGAAGATCACCGAGATCATCTTCCCCGGATTTATCACGTCGATCGGCGAGGGCGCGTTCCGCAACTGCACCGCGATCGAGACGATCACCTTTAAGGGCGACGTCGTAACGGGCGATGTGACCATCGGCAAGGCGGCGTTCAGCGGCGGCGGCATTACGGGTCAGCGCGCCTGCACCGCTCTCACGACCGTCACCTTCGAAGAGGGTAGCAAGGTCAAAGAGATCGGCGAGCAAGCCTTCATGGGTTGCTTCAAATTGAATGCGATCGTCCTTCCTTCCACCGTCCGCGCAGTGGGCAAGGAAGCCTTCAAGGACTGCTCCGGTCTGCTCACGGCGACCATCGACGGCAGTTCCGATGAGAACGATACCACCACCTTCGGCACGAACGTGTTCCAGAACTGCACCAACCTCGCCGAAGTCCATATCTCCAAGAACGTGAAGGACTTCCCCTCCGGGATCTTCGCGGGTTGCTCCAATCTTGCGACCGTAACGGTCGCCGACGATAGCCCTTACCTCAAGGTTTGGGACGGCGTCCTCTACGATCACGAGATCACCAAGATCATTTGGGTCCCGCTCGGGCGCACGGGTGCGTTCACCATTCCCGAGACCGTCACCGAAATCGGGGCGAACATCTTCAACAACACCGGCTTTACCGAACTCATCATTCCCAAGAGTGTGACCAAGATCGCTTACCAGGCATTCTATCGGATGTATTCCTTGGAAAAGGTTACCTTCGAAGAGGGCGGGGAAGAGGAGCTTGTCTTCGCCACGCAGAACGCTTCGAGCAACAGCGGGCGTCAGTTCGACGATTGCGAAGCCCTCGTTGAGATGCACCTTCCCGCACGCGTGAAGAAGATTCCCGAAGGATTCGTCATGATGACGTCGTCCTCCACGAGCACTTCCTCTTGGACGACTTTGGGGGGCCACAGCGCGCTCACGACGGTCACCATCGGCGACGCGGAGCACCCGAGCCAGCTCGAATACATCGGCAAGAGCGCCTTCATCGGCTGTGCGCACCTCACCGAGTTCGTGATCCCCGATACGGTCACCTACATCGGCGATTACGCCTTTGCGAACACCGCGATCAAAAATATCACGATCAAGGAGGGGATCGAATACGGCGCACGCGCTTACTATTGGTCCCTCTACTACGACTATCTCAAGAACGATCAGAAACTCACCGATGAAGACATCGCAGACCCTCAGTACGACGTGACGTTCACGGTCGAAGAGGGCGTGACGACGATCCCCGAGTATGTGGTCAACCAGATCAGCGGGACCAGCCTCATCAGGGGCGAGATCAAGATCCCCAAGAGCGTTACCTCGATCGGCGCGCAGGCGTTCGGTTACACCAAAATCACCAAGCTTACCTTCGAGGAGGGCGGCACGGATCTTACGATCGGCGCAAGCCTTCTCAGCGCTTGCAACAGCCTCGAAGAGGTCCACTTCCCCGCTCACATGACGGCATGGCCCGCAACTGTGTTCGGCTCGGGCACCGGCGTGAAACCTCACACCGTCACCTTCGGCGACAAAGATCATCCGAGCCAGCTCGCCGAGATCGGCGCGAAGGCCTTCCAAGGCAACGATAATCTCACGTCTCTTGAGATTCCTTCCACCGTTACGACGATCGGCGACAACGCGTTCAGCGCGACGACGGGCCTCACGTCTCTTACGCTTCCCGAAGGGCTCACCACGATCGGCAAGCAATCCTTCGCGAACAGCGGGCTCACCACGATCGAGCTTCCCAAGACGATCACGAGCCTTGCCGACGGAGCTTTCCAGAACAGCTTACAGCTTGCAAGCGTCACGTTTGCGGCGGACTATGCCTACAACGCGTTCCCGGATAACATCTTCAGCGGCTGTACCGCGTTTAATACGATCGACGTTCCCGATTGCGTTACGACGATCGGCAAGAACGCCTTCTCCGGTACCGCGCTCACCGAGATCACCCTCCCCGGAGCACTGACCTCGATCGGCAACACCGCATTCCAGAACTGCACCGAGCTCAAGACCGTGACCTTCGGAACGCCCGAAGAGGGGACCGAAGTCGAGCTTACCCTCGGCTCCAAGACGAGCTCGACGGGTTCCGTCTTCAAGGGTTGCACCCAGCTTGAAAGCGTGACCTTCGGCGCGAAGACCGTGATCGGTATGAGCGCATTCGAGGGCATCACCGCGCTTCATACCGTCAACTTCGGTAAGAACGAGATCACCGTCCTTGAGAGCGCCTTCGAGGGGACCGAGCTCGGCGAACTCAACATCCCCGGCAATGTCAAGACGATCGGGCAGTACGCCTTCAAGGACGCGAAGATCACCGCGCTTACCCTCGGCGAGGGCGTGGAGACCATCGGCGAATACGCGTTCAGCGGCAACGAGTTCACGACGGTCAAACTTCCTTCGACGTTGAAAGCGACGGCGTACGACGAAAAAGGCAAGTTCAGCGAAGGATTTGCTCCGAGCGCATTCTTCGACTGCGCAAGCCTTAAGACTATCACCGTAGAGGACGGCGGCGCGTACTCTGCCGCGTCGGGCGCGCTCTACCTCAAAGACGAAGAAAACGGTTCGACGCTCGTCTACGTCCCCGAAGGGTTCGAAGGCACAGCCGAGATCCCGAACACCGTCTCCAAGATCGGCGCGGGCGCTTTCTTCAACTCGAAGATCTCGGGGCTCACCTTCCAAGAAGGCGGCACGTTCGACCTCGTCATCGAGGGCAATACGATCAGCGCCAACGAGCATCAGGGCGCATTCCAGAACACGTCGTTCACGACGGTCGAATTCCCCGCCCGTCTCACGACCCTTGGCGACTATGCGTTCTTCGAAGCGAAGATCCAAACGGTCACCTTCAAGAGCAGTGCGGAGGCTCC
The DNA here is from genome assembly GCA_947627765.1 of uncultured Clostridia bacterium. Classification (GTDB taxonomy): domain Bacteria; phylum Bacillota; class Clostridia; order Christensenellales; family Borkfalkiaceae; genus Gallimonas. The sequence continues at coordinate 19,430 of CANQXA010000003.1, read as the reverse complement.
TTCCCGCTTGAGCGTCATCGGAATGTACGCATTCAACGGCTCCGAGCTTACGTCTTTCTCCTTCCCCGAATACTCTAAGGAAAATGTGACGCTCGCGCTCGGCACGGTCTACAACGACGGAAGCTGCAGCGGCGATATCTTCCGCGGCACCAAGCTGGCGGGCGAGATCTCGATCCCTGCCAACGTTACCCATATCGGTAGCAATACCTTCCGCGACCTTGCTATCACCAAAGTCGAGATTGCGGAGAACAGCAAACTCGCATACATCGGGCAGTACGCGTTCTCGTCGACTGCCGAGCTCACCACGTTCGAATTCAAGGGCACAGTGATCGCCGAGACCTTCCAGATCGCGACCCGCGCCTTCGAGAACTCCGGGATCACGGCGTTTACCGTCCCCGCGCAGACCACGACGATCGCCGCCGCCGCCTTCGAAGGGACCTCAAATCTTGCAACGGTCACCTTCCTTGGCGTAGACGATGAGAACAGCAAGCTCACCAAGATCGAGAACAACACGTTCAAGGGGAGCGGAATCAAGTCGCTCGTCCTTCCCGAGGGGATCACGAGCATCGGCACCTCCGCATTCGAGGACTGCGCGGAGCTCAGCGGCGACCTCGTCCTTCCCGATACCATTCAGACGATCGCCTACGGCGCGTTCGCCAAGTCGGGGATCTCCAAGGTCACCCTTCCCAAGAACTTGACGCAGATCAGCGGCGCAGGTGCGGGCGGTACGACCTACGGCGCGTTCGCGGCTTGCCCCAACTTGCAGGAAGTCGTCTTCCAGAACGGCACGGCAAGCCTCGCGATCGCCTGCTCCGCAACCGCTCCTTCGGGCGGTATCGGTACGAGCACGCAGGTCTGCGGCGTCTTCTCGAGCAATCCCAAGCTCCAAAAGGTCACCCTCTCCAAGAACATCGTCGCGATCGCAAACTTCACCTTTGCGAACTGCGGCGCGCTCGAAACCGTACAGTTCGGCGAAGACGATTCCGAAGTTGCGGATAGCAAGCTCGCTACGATCGGGGTCTCCGCGTTCATCAACTGCACCTCTCTTGCGAAGTTCACGGTGCCGAACAATGTGAAGTCCTTCGGGAATTACAGCTTCGGCAACTGCACCGGGCTCGAAGAGATCACCCTCGGCGCGGGCGTTCCCGCTCCGACGGCGAGCGTCAATCCCTTCTGGGCAACGCCTTCCACGTCCGCATATCTTCCTTCCTATGCCTTCGCAGGTTGCACGGGGCTTCAGAACATCAAGGTCGCCGACGGCAATCCCGCCCTTCAATCCAAGGAAGGCGTGCTCTTCAGCAAGGACGGCTCGACCCTTTACACTTACCCGATGGGCAAGGAAGGGGACTACACCGTTCCCGAAGGCACCGCGATCATCTTCCAGGGCGCTTTCTACAAGCACAAGAAGATCCAGAAGCTCACGATCGCCGGTACCGTCACCTGCATCCAGAACTACGCCTTGGCGGGCGGCAACTCGGTGGACGACATCGGCTCCCTCAGCGAAGTGATCTTCGCCGAAGGCACCGCAGACTTGATGATCGGCAGCGGCACGACGTCGACCCCTGTCAACACCACAGGTAGGGTATTCGCGTACACCTCGCTGACCACCCTCAAGCTCCCTGCCCGTACAAAGTATCTCTGCAATTATCTTGCATATTACAGCCCCAACCTCCAGACGTTCGAGCTCGAAGAAGGGTGCAAGGTCGAAAAACTGCCCAATTACAGCCTCGCAAGTTGCACGGCGCTCACCACGGTGACCCTGCCCGAAGGGACTTCCCTCAAAGAGATCGGCACTTACGTGTTCTCAGGTTGTACGGCGCTCGAAACCTTCCACCTGCCTTCTACGATCACCATCCTCGGCTCTGCGAGTGCGACGGCGACGTCGTCGTCTACCAACGTCTTCCAGAAGTGCACCGCCCTTCGGGAAGTGACCTTCGGCGACGAAGAACATCCTTCCCAGCTGACCGTGATCAACCAGCAGATGTTCGAGGGCACGGCGATCAAGGAGATCACCATTCCCGCCTCCGTCACCAATATCTGTCGGGCGGCGTTTGCAAACTGCCTTCAGCTCGAAACGGTCAACTTCGCGAGCGGCACCGCTACGCTCACCTTCTCGGACAGCGCCTCTGGTCTTACGTCGGGCTACTCGGCGGGCGTCTTCGCAGGCTGTACCGCGCTCAAGACGTTTGTCTTCCCCGCCCGCGCCGCGAAGATCGCGGACAGGATGTTCTTCTGCGCGGGGATCGAAGAGTTCATCTTCGAAGACCATGCCACGGTGTCCGTAATCGGCATTTCCGCCTTCGATACGGCGAAGATCGACACCATCGACCTTCCCGACAGCGTGAAGGAGATCAAGAGCATGGCCTTCTCCCGCAGCACCCTTCGGAGCATCGGGCTCGGCAAGGTTGAGATCATCAGCTCCAGCGCGTTTGCGAACTGCCAAGAGCTCGAGGAGATCTCGATCCCCAACACCGTCACCACCTTCGGCGGAACGAGCGGCATGATCTTCCAGAACGACGCGAAACTTCAGACTGTAACCTTCGAGGCGGGCGGCACGCTCGAATCGATCGGCGATACGGCGTTCACGGGATGCACAGGGCTCAAAACCGTGACCCTGCCCGAGAAATTGAAGACGATCGGCAAGAGCTCCTTCCTGAACAACACGTCGCTCACCGCGATCAAGATGCCCGATACGGTTACCGAACTCGGCACGGACATCTTCAACGGTTGCGAACAGCTCGCCGACGTCACCCTCTCCCAGAACATCACGTCGATCCCCGACAATATGTTCCGTAACAATTACGCCCTTGCCGACATCGTGCTTCCCACCAGTGTGGAATCGATCGGCAACAGCGCGTTCCTCAACGCGGGTCTCACGAAGATCTCCCTGACGAGGGGCCTCGTCAGCATCGGCGACAGCGCGTTCTCGGGCTGCACCAAGCTCGAAAAGCTCACCGTTCCCAACACCGTCCGTGAACTCGGGAACAACCCGTTCTACGGCGTACAGTCCGTGGAATTCGAGCAGGGCAACACCTACTACTATATGGATAGCGACGGCGCCCTCCTCGGCAACAATCAGACGGTTCTCCTCTCCTATCCTACCTCGAAGACGGGCTCCTACACCGTGCCTTCGACGGTCACCGAGATCGCGGCGGACGCCTTCCGCAAGACCGCACTGACCGACATCACCATCCCCGCCTCCGTCACGACGATCGGCGCTACCGCCTTTGCGGACAGCACGTCGCTCCGCAACGTGATCTTCACGGGTTACGATCATCTCGAAGAAGGGCAAGGGCTCATTTCGCTCGGCTCTGCGGCATTCCAGAACGACGTCGAGCTCCAGCGCTTCGAGATCCCGTCCACGTTGAAGACGATCCCGACCTACGCGTTCGACGGTTGCACGGGTCTCACGAATGTTACCTTCCACGATGAGATCATCACGATTTCGTCTTGGTCCTTCCGCAAGACCTCTTCGCTCGCGATCGAACTTACGATCGGCGAAAAGGTCACCGTCCTCGGCTCCAACGCCTTCGAGGGGAGCGGCATTACCTCCGTGGACATCAAGGGAGTTCCTCCGCTCGGTCTCAACTCCGAGACCTTCAAGGACTGCAAGTCGCTCAAGACCGCGAAGATCGCCGAAGGGATCACCGCCATGGGTACGACAAGCAGTTCGGCAAGCGGCATCTTCAGCGGTTGCGAAGAGCTGACCGAGGTCACCGTGCCCGACACGCTCATTTCCATGGGCAAGAACGCCTTCTACGGCTGTACCTCGCTTCAAAACTTCTCGGCATCGGGGCTTACCACGCTCGGCGACTACGCCTTCTACGGCTGTACCTCGCTCAAGACGGTAAATATCCCGAAAGTGGTCGACGTCTCCAATTACGCCTTCTACGGTTGCACCGAGCTGACCGACGTCACCTTGCAGAAGGAGACGGCGAGCAGGTTCTACTTCCGTCTTCACTGCTTCGACGGTTGCGAGAAGCTCAAGAGTACCGTCTTCCCGACTACGGTCGCATCGAGCAGTCTCATCGAGGCGTACGCCTTCGCGGGGACCAAAGCGCTCGGCGACGTCACCATCGTAACAGGGTTCGACAACATGAACGCCTACGCCTTCTATCAGAGCGGCGTTACGACGGTCAAGTTCGAGGGTGACATCTGCCTCACCACCAACAGGGAAGGGAACGCCTACGGCCATCAGTTCGCGGAGTGCCATGAGCTTACGAAGGTCACCTTCGTCCAAGGCGCTTCGAAGACCACCATCATGCCGAACGGCCTCTTCCAGAACTGCGAGAAGCTCGCGACGATCGAAAATCTCAACGCCAAGCCGCAGAAGATCGAATCGAGCGTGTTCGAGGGATGCGTTGCGCTCACGAGCCTGACGTTCGAGTCCGTTTCGACCATCGACGCCGAAGCCTTCAAGGGCTTGACCCAAACTACCACCATCACCTTCGGGATCAAAGAGAGCGAGATCCCCGCACGCACGGCCTCCAACACCGGTTGGCACACGGATTGGAGAAAGGACTGCAATGCGAATATCGTATTCGCACCCGAAAACGGGGCCGCAGACTGATCCAACGGGCGGATCTCCGCCTGAATAGCGGATCCTGTTCCAAAAAATCCCTTCACCGGTCGAATTTTTCGGCCGGTGAATATTTTTTCACAAAGTTATGATGTCATTTGATTTGACATGGCTTGCATAGAAATGGTATAATTATACCGCTAAACTTATCTCGTAAATATAATGGTAACGGGAGGTCTGTATGGAAGCAAAAAAAACGTTTGAAAAATACTACGACCGTCTTGCGCACGAGGGCTTGATCAAGGCAATTATTTCGGGACTCATCATCGCGTTCGCCGCGCTGTTTGTCGTGGCGCTCGTGTTGTGGTTTGTCGATCTTCCGCTCTATGCGGTCATCCTTCTTTCGATCGGCGCGGGAGTACTCGCGGGCGGCGTCGCCGTCCCCCTGCTCTATGCGAAGAAGTTCCGCCCGACGGCGAAGGCGATCGCACGCAGGATCGATAAACTCGGGCTCGAAGAACGGCTCATCACCATGACCGAGCTCGAAAACGACGAATCGTATATCGCAATGCGCCAGCGCGAGGACGCCAAGGAAAAACTGCGCACCGTGGAGACGAAGAACATCTCCATGAAACTTTCCCGCGCGGCGATCGTCCTCGTCGCCGTCTTCGGCGCGCTCGGCATCTCGATGACCACCGTCTCCTCGCTCGCCGCCTCGGGCGCGATCGCAAAGGGGGGCGAAGTCATCGAAGATCTCCGTCCCGATACCTACTACGCCGTGAGCTATCTCGCCGAAGAGGGCGGATACATCGAGGGCGAGGCGGAACAGCTCGTCTTGCCCGGAGAAGACGCAACGACCGTGGTCGCAGTCGCCGAGGACGGGTTTATATTCGCGTATTGGGCGGAGGACGAATCGGAGGATCCCGCCCGCACCGATACGAATATTCAGGAGGACACGGTGTATACGGCAGTCTTCATGGAGCTCGGCGACGGCGAAGGCGGCGCGGGTGAAGGCGGCGACGGCGAAGACGAACAAGGCGAAGACAGCGAACAAGGCGAAGGCGAGGGCGACCAGGGCGACCAGCCGCAGGACGCTCCCTCCGAGGGCGGCGAGGGTCAGCAACAACAGCAACCCCAACCCCAGCCGAGCGAACAGCCGGGCGAAGGCGGGGAAGGCGACGGCGCGGGCGGCACTTACAATGAAAACAACCAGATCCTCGACGGCGATACCTACTACCGCGACGTGTTGCAGGAGTATTACGAGAGGGCGATGGAATACCTTGCGAACGGCGAGGATATCCCCCCCGAACTCAAAGCGTTCGTCGAAGCATACTACGAAACGATTCAGTAACCTGAAAGGAGAGAAGAAAATACCATGGTGACGGAAGAAAACATCGTCAAATTCAGCACCCAATGCAAGAACATCTTCGAACAGCTCAGCCGCGATATGATCGGGCAGAAGGAAGTCGTAGAGGGTACGGTCATCGCGATGATCGCGGGCGGCAACGTTTTGTTGGAAGGCGTCCCCGGCGTCGGGAAGACAAGGCTCGTCCGCTCGCTCGGAAGAGTGTTCGATCTGCCCTTCTCGAGGATCCAGTTCACGCCCGACCTCATGCCGGCGGACGTCACGGGGACCAACATCATCGTAAAGGACGAGAACGGGAACTCCACGTTCAGCTTCCAGCCCGGCCCGATCTTCAGCAACATCATCCTTGCCGACGAGATCAACCGTGCGACCCCTAAGACGCAGTCCGCCCTCCTCGAAGCGATGCAGGAGCACACCGTCACGGTCATGGGTGTATCGAGAAAGCTCAATGAGCCCTTCTTCGTCCTCGCGACGCAGAACCCCATCGAGCAGGACGGTACCTATCCTCTCCCCGAGGCGCAGATGGACCGCTTCATGTTCAAACTGCTCGTTCCCAATCCCAGCCTCGACGAACTGCTCGAGATCGTCAACATGACCCAAAAGACGATGGCAGAGGTCGCAGAAGCCGCTTGCACGGGCGAGGAACTGCTCGAAATGCGCAAGACAGCCAACCAGATCCCCGTCTCCGAAGAGGTCCTCCGCTATGCGATGACCCTCTGCTCGGCGACCCATCCCGACAGCGAGTGCGCCTCCGAAGCGGCGAAAAAGTACGTCCGTCTCGGCGCGAGCCCCCGTGCGGGCCAGGCGCTCATCTCGGCGGCGAAAGTCAAGGCGCTCATGAACGGAAGGTTCAACGTCTCCTACGGGGACATCAACTCCCTCGCATATCCCGTGCTCCGTCACCGCATGAAGATGAACTTCGAGGCGATCGCGGAGCGCGTCTCGCCCGACGCGGTCATCAAGATGATCATCGCGGAGCTCGATAAGAGCTACCGTCCCGAGAAACAGCCTGCGGCGCCCGCCCCCGAAGAAAAGGCGCCCGAGTCTCAGCCCACGGAGGAGGCAGCCGAGGAAAAGAAGGCTAAGAAGCGCTTTGGGAGAAAATAATGAAGATCTCGTACCTGAGCGACGAGTTTTTCGGTCGGTTAGAGACGATGGCGCTCAATCTCCGCGCCAATCTCGCGGGATTTTTCGGCGGCAAACACCTCGTCCGCACCTATGGTCAGACGGTGGAATTTGCCGATTACCGCGAGTATATGCTCGGAGACGATATCCGCCGCATCGACTGGAATCTGTTCAGCCGCTTTGAAAAATACTTTCTGAAGTTATTTACCGACGAAAGGCAGATGCACACGCAGATCTTTCTCGATTGCTCCGCGTCGATGGGCAGGGAGAACCCAAAAAAGCAGGCGTATGCCGTGGGCGTCGCCGCCGCTTTGGGATTTTTGTCCGTCCATAACATGGACAAGGTCTCTTTCAACCTGATGAAGGAGAACGGCGTGGAGAACCCTTACGGGACGATCGTCGGAAAGACCTCCTTTTTCCGCGCCATCAGCGAGCTCGAAAATGTGGAATTTTCGGGCGAGACGGACATCGCCGCGTGCGTGACGGGCTGCCCGAACACGGGGACCAACGACGGGCTCTCCGTCATCGTCTCCGACTTTTTCACGGATAGCGATTGGAAGAAAGCCGTCGATTATCTGAGCTATAAAAAGCGGCAAGTGCTGTTTGTGCAGGTCCTCTCTCCCGAAGAGATCGATCCGCTCTACTCGGGCAGGATCAATTTGATCGACATCGAGACCTCTTCGCTGACCGACCCGCGCAATATGAAATTGAAGATCACCCGCAGTATGCAGATCGCCTACGAGGAAGCGCTGAGAGACCATCAGGCCGCCTTGAAGGACTTCTGCACCTCCCGCGGCGCCGACTTCATCACGGTGGACACCGATACGCCCATCGAAAAGTTGCTGTTCGGCGAACTTCTCAAGGTTGGTATCATGGCATGAGTTTGTTATTACCGTTGGGGCTCTTGGGGCTGTTGGGAATCGGCGTACTCATTCTCATTTACCTGCTCAAGCCCAATTATCAGCAAAAAATGGTATCCAGCACCTATGTCTGGATCCTGAGTTTGAAGTACAAAAGAAAGCGGATCCCGATCAACATCCTCAGGAGTCTGCTGATTTTGCTCTGCCAAATTCTCATCATCACCGCTTGCGCCCTCATTCTCGCGAAGCCCGTCATACCCTCGGAGGTCCTCAATAACGCGAACGAGAAGATCGTCATTCTCGATTCCTCCGCAAGTATGCTCAGCTCCTACAACCAAAAGACCCGCTTCGAATACGCCGTGGAACAGATCAAGACCTTGGCGGACGACGCCTTCCAAAACGGCTATACCGTGACCGTGATCCTCGCCGACCAAGAGGCGGATTATCTCGACCACGGCCAGCAGGCGACCGCGCAGACCGCTTCCGAACTTTTCGGCGAACTCGACCGCTTGGTCGATCCCGATCATTTCGGCTGTTCGTTCGGCGAAGCCGACCTCGACGGCGCGATGGAGCTCGCCGAGGAGACCCTCTCCGCCAACCCCAACGCCGAAGTCTACCTCTACACGGGCAAGCAGTTCGCGGGGACCGGCAACATCAACGTTGTGGACGTTTCCTCTCCTCCCTCCGCGGGCGGAGTGCGCGCGGAATGGAACGCCGCCGTGCTCAACGTCACCCCGGGCATGAACGAGAACTACTGTAAATTCACGATCGACGTCGCGAGCTACGGCAACGATACCGATCTTATGGTGACCTGTACGGTCTACGGCGCCAACGCCGACTCCATCAATCCCGCGGGCAAGGATCCGCAGGTCTTCCGCATTCCCGTCCGTTGCAGCGGCGACGAGGTGCAGACGGTGGTCTGCGATACCTTCAACGAGGGCAACGCGGTGTGGACGTACGAATCGGTCTGCGTGAGCCTCGACGTCGGGGATTCCCTCCAATACGACAACACGTTCTGGGTGTACGGCGGGACCAAGCCCACGATCCGCGTGCAGTATTACAGCACGTCGTCCAACATCTTCTACGGCGGTTTGGCGATGACGCTCCGCGACCAATTCCGCGGGCTTTGGAACATCCATGTAGACGAAGTCCGCAAGGAAGAGCCCGCTCTCTCGGGATACGATTTCTATATCTTCGAGAATACGGTGCCCGCGACCCTTCCCACCGACGGCGTCGTCCTGCTCGCCAATCCCAACAAGGTACCCGAAGGGCTCAACATGACCTTCGACGGCACGGTGACCCGCCCGAGCGATCTGGAATTCTTCGATCTGACCCCCGGGCTTCCCCATCCCATCACGCAGTACATCGCCGACGAATGGCTCAAACTCGTGCAGGTCACGAGCTATACCCGCGTCGTGGAATACGAAGGCTACGACCCCGTGATCTTCTGTTCGGGAGATCCCGTGCTGTTGGTCCGCAACGAAGGCGCGGAGAAGATCGCGGTGTTCACCATCACGCCCCGTCTTTCGACGGCGTCGGTGGAGATCGTCTTCCCCATCATGATGTATAACCTTTTCAACTTCTACTTCCCCACGACGCTTGCGAATTCCCAATACGTCTATGACGTAGACGACGTCGTACAGCTCAACGCCCGCGGCGCGTCCCTCGACGTGAGCGGCGGCGGGGAGGAAGTCAGTTTGGAAAAACTGCCCGGCGAGTTTCAGCTCGGCGTGCCGGGGACGTATACCCTCACGCAGACCCTTCTCTCCCACGAGAAGGTCATCGAGAACATTTTCGTCAAGATCAAGAGCACGGAGAGCGATCTCTTCCACGAGTACGACGCCCTCCGCAACTTGCAGATCGTGCAGTCCAAGTCGGACATCGATTACGATCTTCTCGTCTATTTTGCCGCCGTACTTGTCGGACTGCTCTTTGTAGAGTGGTTCCTGCAAGCGCGGGAACAGTGATAGGAGGGCGAAATGAGCAATTTCAGGCTTCAATTTTTGACCAGTCCCTATTTGATGCTTTTGATCGTTCCGGCGCTCGCGATCACGCTCTTTCTCTACTTCCGTCTGAACAAAAAGTATCGCCGCACCCGCAACCGCGTCATCTCCATCGTGTTGCATATGATCGTGATGACGCTCTGCATCTCCGTGCTCTCGGGCATGGTCTTCCTCTACGACATCCCCAACCGCGAGAACGAAGTCATTCTTTTGGTGGACGTCTCTCAGAGCGGGGAACTTTCCGAACAGGAAAGAGACAACTTCGTGCGCACCGTCATCAACGAGAGCGGGTCGGACTTCAAAGTGGGCGTCGTGACCTTCGGCTATACGCAGGTCTACGCCGCTCCGCTCACCTTCCGCACGGGCAACCTCTACGAACAGTATAAAAACGCCGAAAAGCCCGATACGAGCGCGACCGACATCGCCTCCGCCCTCCGCTATACGGCGGGTCTCTTCTCCAATCCCGGCTCGGCGAAGATCGTCCTCGTCTCGGACGGGATCGAGACGGACGGCAAGGCGCAGACCGTCATCCGCTCCGTCGCCGCGGAAGGCATCCGCGTGGACGCCTACTGCTATACGCCCCGCCATGAGGACGAGGCGGAGATCGTCGGCATCGTCACGCCCGATTACAACATCACGGTGGGGGACGAATTCACGCTGACGCTCACCGTGCAGACTTCCTACACAGGGCAGGCGGAGATCAAGCTGACCGACCGCTTCGACGGCGGCGAGGCGGAGGAAACGACGTCGGCGGAGTTCAGCGCGGGGACGCAGTCCTTCGAGATCACCCACACTTTCACCCGCCCCGGGATGCACGAGCTCCAATTCTCCATCGAGGCGGACGGCGATACCCTCACCGAAAACAACGGTTATTATTCCTATATCTATCTCGAAGCGCACAACCGCATTCTCATCATCGAACGCAACCAAGACGAATCGGAGAACCTGCAAAAGATCCTCGCCGACGAGATCCAGCGTCCGCAGGAGTACGAAGTCACCGTGCGGAATATGTTCGAATCGGAGACTCTGCCCGACACCGTGGACGAACTGCGTTGGCAGTACGATCAGGTCATCCTCGTCAACATCTCCAACAAAGATCTCCAAAGCAAGGCGGGCTTCGACCGTATCCTCTACGATTTCGTCAATCTCTATGGCGGCGGCGTGTTCACCGTCGGCGGCAATCAGGTGGACGATATGGGGGAAACCATTCTGGATCCCTCCTATCCTCCCGAAGAGCGGGTGCCCCTCGCCAACGCCTACAACCGCGAATTCAACCAGGAGAACGGCGCCAACAGCCTCTATCAGAGGATGCTGCCCGTGCAGACGGTGGACTATACTCCTCCCGTAGGCGTCGTGTTCATCATCGACCGTTCGGGCTCCATGGGCTCCGAAGATACTTCAAGCGGCATGAGCAAGCTCGAGCTCGCAAAGGTCGCGACGATCAACTGCGTCGAACGCTCTTTAAGCCGCGACCGCGACTATGTGGGCATCATGACGCTCGACGACGACTACTATGAAGACGTCGAACTTTTGCCCCTCACGCAGATCAGCCTCATCCGCAATTCGGTCTATGAGATCGAGATCGGCGGGGGCACGATCTTCACGGGCGCGCTCGACCGCGCAGGCGCCGCCCTCAAAGCGCTCTCCGCAGTGGAGCGCAAGCACATTGTCCTCGTCACCGACGGACAGCCCGCCGATCAGCTGGATAGCTACGGCGCCGTCATCAGCCGTCACTACAATGAGTCGGGGATCACTTGCTCCATTGTCTCCATCGGCGGAAGCTCTTCGACCAATGCGGACATGAAGACCGCCGCGGAAGAGTACGGGCACGGGAAGTACTATCAGGTGTGGGATGTCGATACCCTTCCCTCTATCATGAAGGAGGACCTCGAACAGCCCGCGATCAAGGAAGTGGACTACGGCGAATTCCAGCCCCGGATCGAGGACTTCACCGCGGTCACGAGCGGGATCACCCAACAGCAGATCCCCATGCTCGACGGTTACTACGGCACCAAGCTCAAAGAGGGGGCGACCGTTCCGCTCATGGGCGAGTTCGTTCCCGTCTATGCGCAGTGGAAGTTCGGCGAGGGCATGGTAGGCAGTTTCTGTTGCGATCTCGACGGCTTCTGGTCGCAGAAGTGGCTGGATAGTCCCGTCGGCGTCACCATTCTCTACAACATCATCAACAACCTGTTCCCGACCGAGGACATCCGCCCCAAGGACATCGACGCCGTCATCACGGAGAACAACTATTCCAACCAGATGAGTATCTATACCGATCTCAAACAGGGGGAATATCTCGAAGTCACGATCACAGGGCCCTCGGAGGGAGCGGAGAGCGTGCGGAGCTACCGCCTCGACGTCCGCGAGGACGGCAGCTTCGATAGCCGCCTCTCCTTCATCGTCCGCGATCCCGGCGTCCATACCGTCTTGATCGAGAAGAAGAACGGACAGGGCGAGGTCATCGCCGACCGTACGATCTATAAGTCCTTCTCCTATTCCGCCGAGTACGACGTCTTTGTGGACGCCGACGCAGGGCGGCTCTGCCTCGAGAACGTCGCGAAAGAAGGCGGGGGTACCATGGTCGAGAGCGGGGCTTCCGTTTACGATAATTTCGTCACGGTGATCCACCGCAGCTTTGACCCGCGCCTCGCGTTTATCATCACGGCGATCGTGCTGTTTTTGCTCGACATCGCGGTGCGCAAGTTCAAATTCAAGTGGCCGCACGAGATCGTGCGGGACCGCCGCGCAAAGCGCGAAATGCTGGAACAACGTTAAAACAGGGCGCGCTTGCGCCCTTTCCGTCTCCACATAGGAGGGTCCCATGAAAAGAATCAAACTCATCCTTTTGGCTTGTCTGACGGCGCTCGCCCTCTTTGCGGGGCTCACGGCGTGCGGAAAGCCCAAACTTCCCAAACCCGCGGGGCTCCGCCTCGACGAGCCCACGCTCACGCTGAATTGGACGGCGGTGCGCAATGCGATCGGGTATACCGTGGATTTCGGCGACTTCCACCGCACCACCGACGACAATTCCTACTCTCTCACCTTTTTGGATCCCGGCGAGTACAAGATCCGCGTGCAGGCGAGAGGGGACGGAGAGGAGTTCTCCAACTCCGCATGGTCGGAGGTATTCACGTTCACGCGCGAAGACGAGAACGGGCTGGTCTATACCATCTCCAATGACAAAACGGAGTACGCCGTTTCGGGCATGGGTAGCGCGGTTTCGCCCGTCGTCATTCCCGATACCTATCGCGGCAGACCCGTGACGAGCATCGCGACGTCCGCCTTTTCGGGCAATGTCATGCTCAAAAAGATCACCCTCGGCGCCAACATCGAGTCCGTCGGCGACCGCGCGTTCTACAACTGCTCTTTCCTCGAGGAGGTCGTCTTCAACGACAGCCTCAAAACGATCGGTGCGAACGCCTTCCAGAGTTGCAGAAGTCTGACGTCCGTCGAACTTCCCGCTTCGCTCGGCTCGATGGGGGAATTCGCCTTCTCCTATTGCCGCGGGCTGACGTCGGTCGGCTTCGGCGGGCTCTCGGCGATCCCCAAGAACGGCTTCTCCGATTGCAGTGCGCTGGAAACCGTCGAGATCCCCGGCACGGTGAAGACGGTCGGCGAGAGCGCCTTTACGGGCTGTGACAAATTGCATTCGGTAAAGCTCGGAGCGGGCGTGGAGACGCTCGAGCCCTTCGCTTTCTCGGAGTGCTCCCTTCTGACTTCGGTGGAGATCGAAAACGGGCTTCAAACGGTCGGCAACAACGCCTTTGCGCAGTGCGGTCTGCTCGGCGAGATCGCCCTGCCCGATTCGGTCGTCTCGCTCGGGAATTATGTCTTTACCCTCTGCCTCTCCCTCTCTTCGGTGGACCTCGGAAGCGGTCTCCGCTCGATCGGCGCCTATTGCTTCAACGGCACCCGCCTTTGGACCAATACGACGGGCACGGTCGTCTATGCGGACGGTTGGGCGGTCGGCTTTAAGAACGAGGGGGACGGCGAGATCACCGAGCTCTCCCTTGCGGGGGACACGGTCGGCGTCGCGGCGCAGGCGTTTTACAGCGCGGCGGGGATCATCGCGGCGAAGGAAATCGACCTCCCCGATACCCTCAAATACATCGGCGCCTCCGCATTCGGCAATCTGACGAAAATGCTCGTCCTCAAAACGGGCAACGGCGTGGAGGAGATCGGCGACTACGCCTTTGCGGGCTGTCCGCTCTTGACGACGGTCACCCTCGGAAGTTCGCTGAAAACCATCGGCTCCTACGCCTTCCGCGACTGTACCGCACTCGGCGAAATCACGATTCCTTCGTCGGTTGAGAGCATCGGCACGGGCGCCTTCCGTAACACGGGAATGTGGAACGGCACGGGCGGCGTGGTCTACGCGGGAAATTGGGCGGTCGGCATCTCCGAAGGATATGCGGGCGCGGTCAATATCAGAGCGGGCACGGTGGGAATCTCCACCTATGCGTTCGCCAACAACGCCAACATCACTTCGGTCACCATTCCCGACACGATCGAGACGTTCAGCCGCGGCGCGTTTTACAAGTGCTCCTCCCTTGCGACGGTCGTCCTCCCCAATAACATCAAGTACATTCCCGATTACGCCTTCTACGAATGTAGCGCCCTCTCCAACATTCAGTTCCCGGGCGGGCTTCAATCGATCGGGCGTTCCGCGTTCTACCGTTGCCACGGGCTGATCAACGTCACCCTGCCCAATTCGCTGACGTCGATGGGGGACTACGCGTTTTACAACTGTCTCCAACTCGCTACGCTGAAATTCGGCACGGGGCTCAAAAAGATCCCCGACCGCGCCTTTTATCACTGCCTCGCGCTTGAAGAGATCGACTTCGGCGGCGTGGAGGAGATCGGAAGCCACACCTTCGACGGTTGCTCCGCGATCGCCTCGCTTTCCCTGAGCGAAACGGTGCGCACGCTCGGCTCCTACGCCTTCTACCGTTGCACGGGGCTTACCGAGATCGGCTTCGGCGGGACGGCTTCCATCGGCGCCTATGCCTTCTACGGCTGTGAATCGCTCCCTGCCCTCGTTTTTACGGATTCCGTCAAGGAAGTGGGCAACAACGCCTTTTACAACTGCAAAGCGATCGAGACCGTCGATCTCGGGTCGGTGGAGACGATCGGCAATTACAGCTTCTACGGCTGCGAAGGGATCAAGATCCTCCTTCTTCCCTCGACGCTTCAAAGCGTCGGCAACTATAGTTTCCGCAACTGCAAGGGGCTCACGAGCGTCATTTTGCCCGACGGGTTGGAGAAGATCGGGGACCATGCCCTCTACGGCAACAACGCGCTGACCATCTACTGCGTCGCGCAAGAGGCGCCCGAGGGTTGGAGCGCGCGGTGGAATTCTTCCTACCGTCCCGTGGTGTGGGGCGTCGTACTCTCCCAAGACGGGACGTATGTCGATTCCTTCACCCGCGGCGCCAAATCGGTTTCCAACCAAACCGCGACGGGCGGCGTGACCGCTCCCGTCCGCGAGGGATTTGTCTTTAAGGGCTGGGCGACCGAGGCGGGCGGCGCAGTTGCCTATACCGCCGAAAACGTCTTCGAGGCGCCCGCGGGTACCACCCTCTATTCGCTTTGGGAAGTCGCGCCCGATCCTCCCGAAGAAGAAGAGGATCCTCCCGAAGAAGAGGAAGATCCTTCCGAAGGCGGATCCGCACAAGAACAAACGCCGGCGCAAGCCGCATAACACCCAACAGGGGGTATGAAATGAAACGTTTTCTCAGAATTGCCATTTTGGTGCTCACGATCGCGGCGGCTTCGTTGGTCGCGGCGGCGTGCGGGAAGAAGATCAGCTCGGTGGAGCTGACCGCGGCTCCCCGTGCCACTTACCTCGTAGGGCAGGAGCTCGACCTCACGCAGGGCACGCTCACCGTTTACCGCGGCGAGGAGAGCGAAGAGATCGCCCTCAACGATCCCGACGTCACCGTCTCGGGGTACGACAAGGACACCGTCGGAAGACAGACGCTCACCGTGACCTACAAGGGCAAGACCGCCGAGTACACCGTGGACGTCGTCAACCGCATGACGCCCTCCTCCGATCTCAGCACGAAGTATTTCGTGGGCGAGCCCATCGACCGCGCGCACGGGTCGATCGTCATCACGGAGAACGACGGCACGTCCTTCACCGTGCCCTTCTCGGATGAGACGCTCACCGTCGGCGAAGTCGAAAACACCACGCCCGGGGCGAAGACCGTCGAGATCACCTATCATGAAGACGAGAAGAGCTATACGGACACCGTCACGCTGACCTATTTCACGGCGGACGAGGACCACTTCACCCGTCCGAGAAAGACCATCTACGCCAGCCACGACGAGGGATTGAGCGTCCTCGGCGGATACATCGATCTCAAGGGCGACGGCGGCCGTTTGACCCGTTACGTCGAGCTGACCGCGGACATGGTATCGGGCTTTGACCTCGAAGAGGCGACGCTCGAGAACGCCCGCACCGAGCCGTACACCCAAAAACTCACCGTTTCCTACGCGAGCTTTACCTATCAATATTCGATCTCCATCTCGTATAGCGACGTCTCCCTCATCCGTCTCAGGGCGGGCGAACTCTCCTCGCTCGATTTCACCCAATCGATCCCCGAGATCACGGCCGATCAGGGGACCAAGGCGACCGAGGCGATGCGGCTCTATCTCGGGTTGACCCAAGAAGACAAGGCGCTCATTTCCGACGCCGACCTGCTTGCCGTCGCACGGACGGCCGCCGCCTACAACTTCCCCCTGTGGGAGCAGGAGATCGCCCAATTCGAAGACGCCTTTACCCCGCTGAACGGCAGGTTGCACCTCCTCGAGGGGAACCGTGAAGCCGCGCAAACCGCGTATGAAAGTCTCACCGCCGAAGGCGAAACGCCCGCGGTGATCGCGCTGAGCGGCCTTCTGAGCGACACGGTGGACGAGATGCAGACGAAGACGGTCTACGGCTCGACGACGTTTGCGACCTATCTGCGGAACGTCCCGTCCGCGGCGGAATTCACCGAGCTGACGGGTAAGCTCAACTATATGTTCACGCTGTACGGGAGCCTCGCCGATGTGCCCGATGGCTGGACGGCGGAATCGCTCGGAACGTATGCGCAACAGATCGGTACCGCCAATTCCTACATCGCCAATAGCCCCTATTCGGGATTCAGCGAACGTCCGATCTACGGCGTGGTCTCCTCGTGGAGAGCAAACGACGACTTCTTCGACATCCTCTATACCTATTATCTCGCACAGGAGGACAACACCTCCATCATTGAAAAGCTCGCGAGCTTCCAATTCCCCGGGACCCTCGAAGATTTTTATGACGCCGTCTATTACGCGCGGGTCCAGATCAGCGGAATGTTACAGCTCGCCGTCTACGATAACACCGATTTCATGCTCTACCTCGCCGAGGCTACGGAGTACGCCGCACAGATCAAAGAGGCGGGCGGTCTGCAGCTGACCCTTTACCAAGCGTTCGGCTTCGACAATTCCCTCCTTCAGCTGAGGGCGGGGACGGGTACGGTCACCTACAACGGCACGGAGACGAACATGGTCGTCGGCGGGCTGTATTATCAGAGCGGCGCCCTGCTCGGCTCCAAGGTGCACGAACAGCTTTGGGCGGACTATCTCGAGATCGTGCGCGGCGCCACGTCGGACATCGAATATCTCAACAGCGATGAATTCGGCGAGAAGACCGAGGCGCTCTTCCGCGCCTTTGTGACGTCGGGCCCCGCCGAACAGTTCGGGTTCCTGATGTCCCTCGGCACCTACTACGGCTACGGGATCCCCGAATTCACGCTCGGCTCCGTTGAGGACACGGAGGGCATGATCACCTACTTTATGCTCTTCCTCATGGGGCATTACGGCGAGACCCTCGGGGCGGACGCGATGGAAGTCTTCTACAATCTTCTCACCGCGCTCGAATGCTTCGCGCGCTATCCCGCCTTTACCGGCGTCAATTACGCCGCCGAGTTTGCCCGCCGTATGACCGCCGCCGAGACGCTCTACACGCTCCTTCCTCCCGAGTCCAAACAGGCGTTCAACGCCAAGCTCGAGTGGTTCTACACCCTCTATATCGATCTCTTCCACACGCTGACCGACACCGAGTCCGACGGACAGATCGAGATCCCTACCGAATGGAACGCGCGCTTGTCGCAACTTTCCAACCATTACAACAACCTCATGGTCGAGTATCAGCTCCTCACCGACCAAGAGCTCGGTCTGCCCGATTGGATCGCCATCTTTTCTACCTGGGAGAGCGTGGAGGAAATCGTCGGCGAGTTCTATTCCGACGCGCCCGAAGAAGTCCTCTTCATCTACCAAAACCTGCCCATTTATCCGCTTGCGGAAGACAGGTACGTCTCTTTCGACTTCGCGTGGTACTATTTCCGTAGCGTCTACACCAATCTTCTGATCTCGCTTCAGCTCACGAACGGCCCCCTGTGGGAAGTTTATAAGGACAGCGGGATCCAACACTTCCTCGCCGAGGCGAACGAGCTTTTCATCACCCAATTACAGAATTTGTTGGGGCAGGAGGAAGCCGTCTATTCCGACCGCGCCGCCGCAAACGCGCTCATGGCGCTCTTCCGCTCCCTCGACGCCGCCGACCGTGATCTCGTCTACACGCTCGACTACCTCGATCTCTATATGGGCGGGTTGCTCAACTACTTCACCGCCGTGCTCGACGGAGACGCTCTGACCCTCGCGACCGATCTTCTCCAATTCGAACAGTACTATACGTTCTACCAGAACGATCCCGACGGTACGATCAAAGCGGGCGACGACGCGGGGACCACCTATCGTGCAAAGCTCGATACGCTCATGACGGAGATCAAAGCGTTGCGGAAAAACATTATCGACGCCCTCGCCTTCAACCAGTACCTCAAAGAATTCTACGACGCGTACGTTGCGATCTACGATTCCCTCGGCGCCTAAGCCTCGGGTTTTCGTTTTAGAAATTTGCCCACCCCCTTGATCCCCCTCCCACGGAGGGGGATCTTTTACCCCCTCCTGTGGAGGGGGGTAGGGGGGTGGGCTTTCTTCCGTCATGTCGAGCTTGCTCCCATTCCGTCATGTCGAGCGTAGTCGAGACATCTCTACTTCGCTGTCATCCATCATCGACCAAGGGGATTCTTCGGTCGCTACGCTCTCTCAGAATGACGTGGGTGCGCGCGTTTTTCGCCCCACCCCCTTGATCCCCCTCCCACGGAGGGGGCCCTTCATCCTGCCCCGACCTTCTGTCATCCTGAGGCGAAGCCGAAGGATCCCGAAGTACGAAGTCCGACATCGACCAAGGGGATTCTTCGGTCGCTACGCTTCCTCAGAATGACGCGTTGGTGGATTCGCTGTGGGCAGTCTTTCGAACCAAACATAAAAACATCGCCCGAGGCAAGCCTCGGGCGACGTTTTATTCGGAAAAGTTACTTCGTCATGCCTTCCTGCACGGCGACCGCAACGGCAACGGTAGCGCCCACCATCGGGTTGTTGCCCATGCCGATGAGCCCCATCATCTCCACGTGCGCGGGAACGGACGAGGAGCCCGCAAACTGCGCGTCGGAGTGCATTCTGCCCAT
>CANQXA010000002.1 GCA_947627765.1 uncultured Clostridia bacterium | reverse complement strand
CCGTCTCCCTCCGACGACACCAACGCCCATGCCATGCCGTTGAACGTGTAGCTGTGCTGTGCCGCCTTTTCCGGATCGTACGTCGCCGTCTGGTCGCTGATCTTTACCGTTACCTTTCGGGCCGTGATCGTATAAGTGCCGTCCTTTACGACCTTGATCGTGTAGTTCGCAAGTTCGTCTCTCACCGTCGCGGTGATCGGATAGGTGGCGGCGTCCTTCTTCGAGGTCGCCTCCGTCGTGACCGTCACATAACTACCGAGCAGTACGCTCGAACGGTCGCTCTCGATCACACCCTCATAGGAATAGGTGAGGTCCGCGAACGGCTCGCCGTAAAGCGTGGTTTGGTCGTTGAGGGTCACCGAGATGACCGCCTTTTCGATTTGGAACGTTGTCTCCAAACTGCCCTGATAGTTGCCCTTGCCGGTGACGGTGACGGTAACGGCGCCCACATAGACGAGGTTGCCCTCCGTCTTCACATCGTAATCCTCTGCGGTAGGCGTGAGCGTACCTGCTTTGACGGTGAGCTTGGGCGTCTTGGCGGTGCCGTCATAGACGTACGTCCCTTCCGCCTTTACATCCGTGAGTTGAGCCGCTTCGATCGTCACCGTCGCGGACATGGTACCCTCGAAATTGCCCAAACCCTTAACGGTGAGCTTGTGCTGGCCCGCCTTGGTGAGGTCGCCCTCGACCGTGAGTTCATACTCCGTTTCGGCGCTCGGCGTGAGCTCTCCCGCTTTGACCGTGAGGGTGAGTTCATGCTTTTCGCCCGTGTAGACGAGACCGCTCTCGGCGATCGTAAAGACGTCGATCGTCGCCCTTTGGATCTCAAACGTCTGGTCTGCGCTTCCGCTGTAATTGCCTTGGAAGTGGACGGTGAACGATACGCTTCCCGCATTCACGCGGTCCGCGTCCTCTGCATACGAGATCGTGTAGTCCGTGCCCTGTTCGAAGGGACCGAAGCCTTGGAGCGTCACTTCGGCGGTGACCGTCTGCTCCTCTCTGTCGTAGACGTAGGTCCCCGTGACCTTTACGTTCGCTTCGCTTGCTTCTTTGGGGGTGATGACGAGCGCGTTCTTGATCTTGTTGTCACCCTCTTTTTCAAGCCCCTGTGCCGCTTGGAAGGTCACTGCGTAGTTTTGGCTCTCGTAAGAAGCCGTCACGTCGTAGGACGCAACGTCCTTGCCCGAACCCTTGAGCGTCACGCCGAGCACGCTCTTCTGCTCACCGTTTTCGAGCCCTTCGGCTGTCCATTCCGCGTCGTACGCCTGCTCCGCGTTGCTGAACACCTTCTCCTGCTTGCTGACCGTGACGGTGACCGCCTTCTTGGTGATCTCGAACTTGCCCGTGCCTTCGACGGTCGCTTGATAGTTCCCTGCGCCCGTGCCGCCGAGCGTCGCGTCGAGATCGTACTTTTGGACATTCCACGCCGACGCGCCCTTGAACCCGATCGTCACGGTGAGACCTTTTTCCACATCGCTTGCAAAGAGAGTCGCCGCACCCTCGTCGCCTTGCGCGGTGACGGTGTACTGCTCTGCGCCTTGCTTCACTTCGGGCTGCTTGCCGTTGTAAACCGCCGACTGCCCGTGGAGCGTTATGGTGATCTCCTTGGGGGTGATTTCAAAGGTTTGTTCAAGCGTCGTTGTATACGTTCTTTGGTTGCCCGCGCTCTCTTTGAATGTCAGTTGGACTTTGACGGTGTAGGAGCCTACGTCCCTCATCTCCTGCACCGCACCGCCGTTCTTTTTAGAATAGGTGTAGACCGGAGTTTCAAACTCGCCCGCTGTGCCCTCGGGCTTGTTCAACGTTGCCAAGAGCTCATGCGCCTGCCCGTTGTACACCGCAGACCCGCTCTTGAATTCTACCGCACCGAACACTGCCGCCGTGATCGTATAGTAACCCGTGCCCGGTATGATCGTAAACTTGTAGTTCTTCCACTTGTTTTCCGTGCCAGACGTGAGCGTTACGGTGATGTCGTATGCGTCG
The DNA here is from genome assembly GCA_947627765.1 of uncultured Clostridia bacterium. GTDB lineage: Bacteria > Bacillota > Clostridia > Christensenellales > Borkfalkiaceae > Gallimonas. Next base: position 87,828 of record CANQXA010000002.1, on the reverse strand, counting down.
GGCTCGCTGGTCTTTTCGGCAGTCGTCGTGATCGTATAATCCGTGCCCTTCGCGAACGTCGTCGCGTCTTCGCCGATCAGTCCCCTCACCGTCGCAGTGAGGTCTACAAGATCTTGCCCCGTAGGAGAACTCTTCCGGTCCGGCGTGATCGTCACCTCCGCCTTTTGGATCTCAAAAGTTTGCTCTGCGCTTCCGCTATAATTACCTTGGAATTTGACGGTGAACTGCGCCGCCTCGTTCGCATCGGTGTGGTTGCCGGAGTATTCGATCGTGTAGTCCGTCTCCGCGCTGAGCCTTCCGAAACTTTCGAGCGTCACTTCGGCGGTGACCTTTTGCTCCGTGCTGTCGTAGGTGTGCGTGCTCGTGACTGTGACGGTCGCCCCGCTCGCGTCCTTGGGCGTGATGACAAACGCGTTCTTGATCTTGTTGTCACCCTCTTTTTCAAGCCCCTGTGCCGCTTGGAAGGTCACTGCGTAGTTTTGGCTCACGTAAGAAGCCGTTACGTCGTAGGACGCCGCCGCGGTGCCCGTAGCTATAAGGGTCACGCCGAGCACATCCTTCTGCTCACCGTTTTCGAGACCGCCTTCCGCGACGGTCCACGCGCCCCCTTGGTCTGCGTCGTACGACTGCTCTGCCTTGTTGTACTCCTTCTCCTGCTTGTTGACCGTGACGGTGACCGCCTTCTTCGCAATGTCAAACGTGACGGTCACGCCTTCCTTGCCGGCATAATTTTGGCTCTCCGCCTTGACGGCCACGGTGGCTGTCACTGTGCCCGCGTTGATGTTGTCGTCGTACGTTATCTCATACTCACCCTCGGGCATGGTTAGCCCGTTCGCCGTCTTCACCTCAAGTTTGACGGTATGCGCCTGCCCGTTGTAGGTGAAGCCCGACGTGTCCGTGGTGATGTTAGCGCTCGCGAGGGTCGCCTTCTCGATCGTGAAGTTCACCGTTACCGAGCCCTCGAAGTTGCCGCCTTCGGTAGCCCGAATGGTCACGGTGCCCGCCTCATTGCCTGCGTCGATGTTGTCGCCGTATTCCACGGTGTAATCCTTTGTTAGCGTAAGCGTGAGGCTCTTTTGATCGTCCACTTTCACCGTCACAGACGCGACGGAAGGCTGAAGTTTATCGCCCGCGTAGACAAATGTGCCCGCCTGCAATTTGACCTGCGCCTCCGCAATGCTCCGCGCAACGATTCGGAAGGCCTTCGTCACGGCTGTCTTGGTAAAGTTGCCTTCGCCCGTGATCGTGACGGTCACGGTGCCCACATTGGTTCGATCCCCGGAGTACTCTATTTCATAATCGTGGTACAAGCTGAGCGTCTTTCCGTTGAAGGTGACCGTGATCTCCTTCGTGATCTCACTGCCCGTGTAGATCACGTCCCCCTCGGACATGGTAACGTCATTTTCGGTCAAAGTCGCTTGATCCACATAGATTTTGAGCGTCTTTGCCGTGGCGGCCGCGGTGTAGCTGTCGCCCGTCACCCAGAAACCGTTGGCGAGCGTGACGGTCACATCGTAGCCTGGATCGTTATGGTCCGTGAACTTGTCATACGAAACCGCGCCGCCCGCGGCGGTGAAGACGTCATACGCGCCGAACCATTCGTTGATCTTCTCCTTAATTGCGGCGTCGCCGAATTCGTTGCCCGTGTAGGTGAGGTGACCCCAATCATCGGGCGTGTAGAGAAGTTCGCGCGTCTCATTGTGACCGCAACCCATCACCGTGCACGTACGGCTGATCCGCGTGTGTTTGGTCTCCGCGGTGGGGAGCTGATCCCCGTCCGTTTTGTTCCAATTATACTCGTGACCCTCATGTTCGACCATCCACGAGCCTACCATGTTCGAGTTGAGGGTCAATGTTTGATCTTCCTTCTCGCCCTCCGACTTGGTATATTTCATTTCGGAAAGTTGGAATGTCTCGCCCGAGGTGGCGGTATAATTTCGACCCGCTTCGAGGTCGACAAACTTACTCGTCAGCCTATCCCACACGCGTGCCGTCGTCGTATAGGCAAAGTAATTTTTATTCTCCCTGCCGTCAACAACTGTCCATTTCAAAATCGCATCATTGGCGATGATGATCTTGCCCGAAGTGCCCGTCGTCTGTACAATGCCGACAAATACGGCGGGTTCCAAGTTGCTCTCGACCGGAAGTGCAGTGTGGTTATCCAACCCGTATTTTTGTTGAATCTCGAGAGTGCCGTCTACAATAAGGTTACCGTTTTTAGAATATCCTACCGCACTCAAATCTTCTGCCGAAGGATAACTCTTGTCTATCAGCGTTCCTTGTTTGAGACCGTCAAAAATCCATGTATTTGCATGTAAAATAAGTTTTGAACCCGCACACACATGGACAACCGCCCCGGGCATAACCATGAAGTCCGTCTTGGTCTCATATATTCCATTTCCGTCGAGTTGCAGATTAAAGTTATACGGAATGGAGAAGTAGACGCCGCTCGTGGGAACGGTGACCCCCATGGCCGTGAACTGCATGTAGCTAAACGTTGCGCCGCCGTGGAAATTCATCGTTGTCTCGCCGATACCCTCAGTGCCGTTCTTAGGCGTGGCCCCTTGCACCACTTTGCCGGCATTATAATTTACCGTGACGTATGCATTCGGTTTGAGCATGATCATGGTGTCCCTGCCGTAGTCGTCGGTAGCACCGATGAACGCTTGATCGAGGGAAACGTACTGATCCAGAGCATACAGTGTGGCGTGTCCGACCAACCGCGCGCCGTAGCGGACAGTAAATTCACACTCAATATTGATCATCGCGTAGCGCTTGAAAGGCGTCAGCCCATCCATGAAGAGGCCGAGCGTTTCGGTCCCTCCCTCAAAGTCAAGAATGAGGAATGGCTCTTTTAGCTCCGCGCCCGATTTTACTTCGATCGAGCCTGCACCCGTCACGCGGCCGTAGACGTCCATCACGCCGCCGTCTTCGATAATAATATTCCCTTTATTGATGATTTCCGCATACTTGCCCGAGGTGTGCCCTTGATAATTATGCGAAGTATGATTCATCACGCCGCCGACATACAAACGGCCCTTGACCGTAAGCGTGACGCCGCTCTCAATGGTGAACGTCAAAAATCTATTCTTTTGTTGCAATCCACTGTCAGCCCAAGCGATACGGCTATCCGTTGCATATTTTCCGCTCGCGGCAGATCCAAAGTAGCCGCCCTCTTCCGAGAAGGGCAGAATGAGCGAAATTCCCTTCGGGATCTCCAAACTTTCACTCAATGTTATGCCATCACGTACGACAATAATTTCAGCCGTCCCAAGTTCTTTCGCCTTGGTGATACTTTCATCCAATGTGTGGTAAAAGTGTCCGCCGATCCGTGCCGTGAACTCGCTTTCCTCGCCAAACCACGCGACTATCGTTACAGGGTCGAGCACCGTATACTTGAGAGTATAAACCCCGCCTTTGACATCGGTAGAAGCATAATAAGTAGATTTTCCGTTGCTATCTTTCACTTCCCAACCGTAAAATTTCTTGCCTTGGGGGGCGGTCGCTTTGAGTTCGACCGTGCTGCCGAAACCAACCTGCTTCGGTGTGCCAATAGTCACTTGCTCACCGCCGGCTGTCGCCGTGACGCTGCCGTTATATTCCGTGTTGTTCGCCTCAAATTGGAAATTGGCGTCTTGTCCGTTGCGGAATGTTACATTGCGGATCGCATAGCGCGGTGATGTACCGCTCATATAACCAAATGTAATCAAAAATTGTCTCGTGTCGTGCGTGGTGCTACCGTTTTCACCGGGATAAACACTTTCACGGACGGTCGGGAATACACAGCGATACCATCCGCCGCCCAAATCGGTGACGTAGGTGTTGCTGCTCATGCCCCAAACATACGTGTCGTTTGTATGTTCCAATACAGACGTGATACATGCGCTATTGAACAACCCTTCTTTCCCACCGAGACCATGTTCCGGCATGTAATCCACGTCGCTTCCTTGATATTCAACGGGGCCATCCCCATACCCTGTATCTCGCCTTTCAACCACCACGGCACCGTTGCGGTCGCCGTTGCCTTCCGTCATCTCGAAATAGAGATCGAACATGAGCACGCCCTTGCGCAACTGCCCGCCGTCTTGCCCGATTTGAATTCTCAAGAAAGTATAATACCACAAATTGCTCCCTTCGCCGGAAGTGATGCTCGGGGACCAATCCCCCAAATTTGCTTGTTTCGGATTATTTTCGAATATGACTGAGCCACCCTCGCTCTCCCATTTGTCGGTCGCGCTCCAAGCGGTTTCGCCTTCGCCCCGGTTCGTTTCACAATCTACGCTTGCGCCCTCTTCGCTGTCTTCGGTGAACAGGTTATTGAGCGCGTTATTGAAACTTCCGAGCTGTTTTTTCTCTGCCGTGTAGGTAATATACGCTTTCAGTGTGCTTGTGCCGAAATATCCCTCGCACGAATAGGAAACTTCCAAAACCAACTGTTCACCCAAAGCAGTCTGCAACCACCAATTGATTTCTTGCTCGTTTTGGGAGAATGCTTCCAACATTTCCGTCGTCAGCATGTCACCGAATCCCTCATCGCGGGGAATCGTTTGTAACGACGTCTCTACACCGTTGACTTTCAAGCTCACGGTCTCGTTATCTTCGCCGAAGCCCGCGGTGAATAGACGGAATTGGGTCTCCGCCGCGTTCTCAATGGAAATTTTTACTTCCTCGCCGTTGGTCGTCTGTGCCGTTTCGACTGTATCCTTGGAAATTTGGCGGAATACGATCGGTCTGATCGTCTCCTCCTCAAATACGCCTTGGACCTTGGCTTCTGATAATACTTTGCCGTCATATGTGAGATGACCGTCCTCAAACATAATGTTCAAGGTCGATCCCGCGGGGGTTTCCGAATCCAAAACCCAATTTACAAATTGCGTTGCAACATCCGTTTTCTTATCAAGCGAACTTATAACGTTCGTCGTGTTTGCCGTGAGCGTAATAGGGAACCCGTCGTACCCCGTGTAGGTATTGTCCCCTCCTTTTACCGCGCCCAGTACAGTAATTTCACCCAACTTTTCATCATAATCCAAAGTAAACGTATGAGCCACGGGAGGCGAAAGTTCTGTCTTTTTTACAGAGAAAGCCACAAAGTTAGTTGCGGTTGCTCTATTGTTGTAATCAAGCGAATACTCCAATGTAACCGTATGAGAGCCTTCACCCGAAATATAGAGCGTTGCATGTTGCCATTGGTCGGGATTTGTCTCATCGCGATTTTGCATATTGCCGATATATGTGTAATCAAGTTTCGGCATGCGCGCATACACTTCACCGTCTACTTTCAAAGACGCGTCCGACTTTGACCCGTTTACTTCATGATAATAAAAGTGATAATCGAAATCCAAAACGCCGGCGCCCTCAAAGGTAAATTCAAGCGTCGTCGTAAATGTTGCTTTGTTAAGATTCGGAATTTCGACTTTATATGTCGTTCCTTCATCTGCCACGTCTTTTATCCAACCGCTTGTGGCACCCTCCCCTTTGGAAGGATAATAAATTTTCAGTCCGTTTGCCCCGATTTTCTCAAACCGAACAGTGTAATCGGTATCTCCTTGAACTGCGGGGGTTGTAAACGCATTTTCGCGGCAAACAACTTTGCCCGCCGCGTCCTGCCAAAATGCAAAATAACCCTCTTCGGGGCTTGCGGTGAGTGTGATTGTTTTACCCATCTCGGCTTGCGCCGAACCGGTCACTTTCTCGGAGTTCAATGTGTTATCGCCAATGGAGACAGTGCCGTGCACATCGCCTGCAATCGTTGCGGAAACGTTATAATTTGTGGTCGCTTTCTTAAAACCGGTTAATTCATAAGCCTGGAATGCAACGTCTGCTTTGAAAATATACACGTCGCCCTCCTCGACATTGAGGAGCGTAACCGTAAACGGAGTTCCAGCCGCGTAGTCTGCTTCCAAAATATACTGTGTGGTAGTCTCTGACTGAACCTCACTCCCATAATTTTTGGAGAAGATTGGAACTGTATCTGTGGATGTTTTATAAATAGACAAATCGCGTCCAACTGCACCTGATCCCTTGTATTGGAAGCAAATATTACCGCCTTTTGTTACTGTCAAAGTAAATTGACCATTATATATAATCCCACCGTCAGGCGATGATGAAGCCCAAGTATTGGTTTCGGCGTCGTAAGTGAAATTGTTATCCGCTTCTATCGTGTAATCCGCAGTGTTACCATCGCAAACGAGGTCGCCGTCCGTATCGTAAGTATCCTCCGCCCGCGCGGGAAGTATTTGCACCAGCGCGAAACTCAGCGTCGCACAAAAGAGCAACGCGATCAGCGCCAGCGCAATTCTCCTCCATTTCTTGACCCTTTCCATTTCTTTCCTCCCTTTTTAGAAGAATTTTTTTTCTTTATTCCAACCCGCACTTTCTTTTTGTCATTTCGACCAAGCGAGCATAGCGAGCGCGTGGAGAAATCTCATCCTTAATATTGTAGAGATGTCTCGGCAAGCTCGACATGACAGATAGGAGCAAGCTCGACATGACGTTTAGAAAGCGCGTGTTCGACCGTTGTTTTTACCGCAGTTTTCGTCGCCCCACCCCCTTAGTCCACCTCCCACGGAGCGGGTACACTCTCGCCCCCTCCTGCGGAGGGGGGTAGGGGGGTGGGTTCCCCCGCCGTCATTCTCATTTCCTGCCGTCATTCTGAGGGAGCGGAGCGACCGAAGAATCCCCTTGGTCGATGTCGGACTTCGTAATTCGGGATCCTTCGCATACGCTCAGGATGACAGAAGGGCGGGTCAGGATGACAGAAGGGCGGGTCAGGATGACAGAAGGGCGGGTCAGGATGACGGCGGGAAACGAGGCTGACGTAGGGGTGGTTGCCGTGTGTTTTCGACCCGTTTGGACGTCCGAAAAAGTATACATTTTCGGACGTAAAATTCTTGACACAAAAACACGAAAGTTGTATCATGTTTTGTACAAAATACCGCGATTTTGGGGCATTTGGCGCGCATTCTCGAGCGTTCGGAAAAGTATACTTTTTCGGAAAAATTTTGAAAAACAACAAATCGACTATAATTTCGCTAAATTTGTTATAACATTTTGCATTAAACCGCGTTTTTTGGTTGTCAAACCGTCTGAAAACGTCTTGGGAATTTTTGAAAAACCTCGCCTGAAAGTAAAAAAATGCCCGCCGTGCGGATGCGCGGCGGGCGATCGTTATGTGAGTTTTACTTCTTACGGGTCAGTTTTGCATTGCAAGCGAGAAGAATGACGTCCACAACCAACAGGAACACGCCGAGAGCGAGCGTCAAAATGGTGTAGAGACCCAACTTGTAAACGGAAGTCAGAATGCGAACGAAGAGCGCAACGCCGCCCGCGGTGAGAACGATCGCCACGATCAGCGAAATGACGAGCACCGCAACGGTCGGGATCCGCCCCTTGACCGCCTTCATGATCGCCGCGACGACTGCGAGCAGTACCAATACGCAAGCGCCTGCGAGGACGGCGACGGTCGGGACATAGATGGTGAGCGAGACGCCCTGATAGCCCGTCTTCAAGATCTCAAGCCCTGTCCAAAATATACGGGCATCCTGTGCCGGCAACGACAGGACCGACGTCAGGAAGAAGCAAACGAGCAGAGCGGCGCCCACGAGCAGGGACAAGACCACTGCGAACCAAGAGATCGGCTTCGATGTCTTCTTGGCGGGAGCGGCTTCCTGCGGCTCGGCCTGCTTGGGAGCGGGCTCTTCGGACGGCACGGTGCGCACGGAAGTGGGTTGGACGACTACGGGCACGCGGCGGTAATAGAGCGGCGTATACCCGCATTTCGAGCAGAAATAGGAATCGGGTGCGGCGACCGACCCACAGCGAGGGCAATAGAACAGCAAACCCTGCGGCGTGGCCGCCGTTCCGCAGTTCGGGCAATGATCGCCCTCAAACTGCGTCTTACAACGCGGACAAACAGTCATACTTCCTCCTTATCGGTAACAGATGTTACAATTATTATAATATATCCGAAGACATTCGTCAAGACGGGAACGGAAAATTGTTGAAAATTTTGTCTTTGCGGATGAGGGGTTGCGTTTGCGTACAAAAATCCCCCACGGCAAACGTGCACCGAGGGGGAAATGTTGCAAAATTGACGTTACGGCTGTACGGGGAAATCGGCGGGAAGGGTGACCGTCGTCGTGCCGAATCCCGAAAAGCTGTTGGTCGCAGACGCGCTGACGGAGATGGAGACGCTCAAACCGTCCGCGTACTGGTCCATGCCGAGGGTGAGCTTGGTCGTCGCCTTGGCGAGCCTGCCTTCGGAGACGAAATAGGTCGCCTCGCCGTCGAAGTCCAACGCCCCGCCGTAGTTGAGCGATTCGGCGTATTGGTTAAGGAACTCACGATACTTCAAGGGCGCGAGTTTGAAGCCCGAATCGGTCTTCTCGAAATAGCTGTAATCCACAAAATCGGTGAGGTTGACCTTGAAGAGGTCCTCGAGACGGTCGAAACCCGCGACGATGTCGTAGTTGACGGACCATACGCCGCCGACTTTGGTATACGCCGTGATCCCTCCCGCCGTCTCGATGATGTATGCGCTGATGTGCGTCGCGGGCTGACCTGCCACGCCCGAGACCGACACATCGATGGACGCCGCGTCCTCGGTGACCTTAATGGTATACTTGGTGGTCACCTTGACGGTCGTGGAATAGCCCTGCGCCGACGCCGTCGTCTTTACGACCGCTTTGAAGGTCTGGGTGCAGTTGACGTATTGGGAGGGATCGAAGACGCTCTCGTAATAGCTCTTGGAGATCATCTCGCCCGTCCCTGCGACGGGGACGAAGTAGTAGAAGGCGTCGCCGACCCCGAACATTCCGACCTTGACCTCCAAGGTCTCATCCGTATCGGTAGCGGCGAGCGAAGCTGCCGAATTTCCCGTAACGGTATAGGTGATCTGCCCCCACTCCATGCTCTGGATGGACGCGGGCTCGAGCGCGCCGAGATCGAACTGTGCGAGTTCCTCCTCGGTGATATCCGCGGTCTTGGCATAGGAGACAAATTCCGCAGGCGTATCCGCGGACGCGATCTCGTTCTGCAAAAAGGCGGTCGCCGCCGCGTCGGTCGTCTCGTAGGACTCCTCCGAAAGGGCGCCCGCGAACGCCTCGCTGTAATTGCCGCCTTCGCCGCAAGCCGCGAGACCGATGGAGGCAACCAACATTCCTGCGGCTGCCGTAGCAAGTGCAAAAATTTTCTTCATAGGATCTTACCTCCAAAGATTTCTTCCTATAATTATACCCCCCCCCTGCGGGGAATTGTCAAGCGTTTTGCGCCACTTTTTCGGGGAGAAGGAGAAAAAATTTCCCCGCCCGCGGACCGCCGCGGACGGGGAAGAACGTTTCGGTTTAGATGCGTTTTGCAAAGGGCATCTCGGGCATGGTAGGCGCCTTTATGCTCTTCGAGACTTCGGGAAGATCTTTGGGAAGAGTCACTTTTGTATCGCCGTAACCGTAGAAGAGCTGCGTGTAGACGATCTTGGCGTTTGTGCCGACGGGGCCTTCTTCTTTCGGTCCGTCTTCCTTCGGAGAGCCGTCTTGGCCGGCGCCGCCTTCCGCTTCGTCTTCGGGAGGGGCTTCGCTCTCCGCCTGAGAGGTGACAGCGGCGTGGATGAGGTAGGCGCTCGTCTTGCCGCCGTTCAGTTTGACGACGAAGCTCTCGGCGTCGCAGGTGACGTCTTCACCCAACTCGTCGAGCGCCGCGGAGAGCAATTTGCAGACGTCCGTCTGCAATCCGCCGAGCCCCGAACCGGTCGCCACATAGCCCTTCTCCTCGGAGCCGTAGGAGAAATCGGAATACCTATCTTTCAAAAAGCCGAATCCGTCGAGCGAGGCAAGGACGGGGATCTCGGTGAGCGCGGAGAGCGGATAACTTTCGCCGCTCCACTCCGTCCAATCGGCGCCCTCTTTACTGCGCGACCAGAGCGTCGCCTCTTCGCCCTCGATGGAGACATACGCCTCCCCTTGGGTGTCCCCGTTCATGAGAACGTGGATGTTGTCGCCGTCGAATTCGTAAATGACAGTGGTCGTTTCGGACATGGGTGCCTCCTTTTCGGTCTGATCCAGTTTCAAAACGACCTTTGCGGTATAACTCTCCTGTGCCGAAAACGCGGCGTTCCACTTCTCCCGCGTCACCTCCTCGCCCTTTAAGGCGACGGGGTCGGTGTTCTCGGTCACCGTAACGTTGTTCTCGTCCGAAGGACTTGTACAGCCCGCAAGCGGCACGCAAAGGATCGCGCCCGCGAGCAATAGGGAAATGCCGATATGCTTCATGATGTTCACTCCTTGTTGCCCTAAGTATGGAGCGATGAAGCGGCGTTTATACCTTTTCAGACGCAAAATTCTTGACAACGTCTCCCGAAAGCTCTATGATAAATTTGTAAAGAAGGCTTCCGCGCACGCGGGAACATCTTTCAGAGAAGGCGCATGAAGGGCGCCAAAACTCAAAAACTATGAAGGGCGCCCGCCGCGTCCGCATTTGAGGAGGATCTATGAAGATCGCTTTTTTTGACGCAAAAGATTACGACCTGCCCGCATTTGCCCGTCTCGGCAGAGAACAGGGGATCGAGTTCAAATTTTACGAAACCAAGCTCGGCGAAGATACCGCGGGGCTCGCCGAGGGATCCGACGGCGTATGCGTCTTCGTCAACGACGTCGTAAACGCCGAGGTCGTGGAGAAACTGTACCGCTGTGGCGTCCGCGTGATCGCGCTCCGCTGTGCGGGGTACAACAACATCGACCTTGCCGCCTGCTTCGGGAAGATCCATGTGGTGCGCGTGCCCGCCTATTCCCCCCACGCGGTGGCGGAGCATACCATGGCGCTCCTGCTCACTTCCGTCCGCCGCATCCACAAGGCGTATAACCGCACGCGCGAATTCAACTTCTCCCTCTCGGGGCTGACGGGCTTCGACCTCTACGGAAAGACGGCAGGCGTCGTCGGGACGGGCAGGATCGGTTGCGCCTTCATCGACATCTGCCGCGGATTCGGCATGAAGGTCATCGCCTACGACAAGTTTCCGCGCGAGGGGGCGGGGATCGAGTACGTCTCCCTCGGCGAACTCTTCTCCCGCTCGGACGTCATCTCCCTACACTGTCCCCTCTCGGAGGACACTTATCACCTCATCGACGAAGCCGCGATCGGAAAACTCAAAAAGGGCGCGATCATCGTCAATACCTCGCGGGGCGCCCTCATCGACGCCGAAGCCCTGCTCGACGGGATCAAGCGGCGGATCGTCGGCGCGGCGCTGCTCGACGTCTATGAGGAGGAATCCGACCTCTTTTTCCGCGACTTCTCGGGGCATATTTTGGAGGACGACGTGCTCGCGCGGCTCATCTCCATGCCCAACGTCATTGTGACTTCCCACCAAGCGTTTCTCACCGAAGAGGCGCTCGAAAGCATCGCGGAGACCACCGTCCGCAACCTCGTCGCCTTCGGGCGGGACGAACCGCTCGAAAACGAACTCTGCTACCGTTGCGGAAAGGTGGAGGAGTGCAGAAAGTCCCGCCGCGGCAAATGCTTCTGAGAAAAATTTCATGATAAAAGCGCCCCTCGCTTCGGGAGCACGGATCCAAGCCCGCCAAGGCCCGAGGTCCGCTTCCCGCGGGGGAGCGCTTTTTTATTTTTTCAGATCTTCCAAACGAGTTCCGCGTATTCGGATACACTGCGGTCGGCGGAGAACTTGCCCGCTCCCGCAAGATTTTTGAGACATTTGAGATAGTATTCGTCCGTCCCGAAGTCCCGAAGCGCCTCTTCCTTCACCCTGACGTAGTCGGCGAAGTCGTAAATTACGAGGTAGCGGTCGGGCATATGGCCGAGCGTGAGGCTCTCGTACAACTTTTTGAGGGAGCCCGTCTCGTCGGAAAGGGTGCCGTCGATGAGCGCCGTGAGCGCGCGCTTTAAGCGGGGATCCTGCTCGGTCATCTCGCTCGGGCAATAGAAGCGGCGGATGGCGGCGACCTCCTCCACCGTCGCGCCGAAGATATAATTGTTCTCCCTGCCCGCCTCTTCGCAGATCTCCACGTTGGCGCCGTCCATCGTGCCGAGCGTGACGGTGCCGTTGAGCATAAACTTCATGTTGCCCGTGCCCGACGCCTCCATGCCCGCGAGCGAGATCTGCTCGGAGACGTCCGCCGCGCAGACGATCTTCTCCGCATAGCTGACGTTGTAATTCTGTACAAAGACCACCCGCAGATAGGGCGCGACCTCTTCGTCCCCGTTGACGAGGGCGGCGATCTCGTTGATCAGCTTGATGACCGCCTTTGCCATATAGTACCCGGGCGCCGCCTTCGCGCCGAAGATGAACGCGGTGGGCGGGAATTCTGCGATCGTGCCGTCCTTGATCCCGAAATAGAAATAGAGGATGGAAAGGGCGTTGAGGAGCTGACGTTTATACTCATGAAGCCGCTTGACCTGCACGTCGAAGATGAAATGCGGGGGGATGTCCACGCCCTCGTGCTCCTTGATGTAGGCGGCGAGCTTTTTCTTGTTTTCCCCCTTTATGGCCTTAAACGGGGCTACCATGTCCGAAAGATAGGGCTCCAATTTGCGAAGCTGTTTGAGATCGGTGTGCCAGCTTGTGCCGATTTTTTCGTCGATGAGGGCGGCGAGCGCGGGGTTGTTGAGCAGGAGCCAGCGGCGGGGCGTAATGCCGTTTGTGATATTCACGAACTTCTCGGGGTATTGCGCGTACCAATCGCGGAAGGTCTCCGTCTTCAAGATGTTCGTGTGGATCTCCGCGACGCCGTTCACCTTCGAAGAGACGTAGATGGCGAGATTCGCCATGTGGACGACGTTGTCGCGGATGATGAAGAGCTTCTGGGGATCGACGTCCTCCCGCTCGAGGCGCTGTTGGCAGGCGACGATCTGCTCATAGACTTCGGGAAGGAGATCGGAGAGGGCGAGGGCGTCCCACTTTTCGAGCGCCTCCGCCATGATGGTATGGTTGGTGAAGTTGAAGACGCGGGTGCATACGCCGAACGCCTCGTCGAAGGAGAGCCCCTCCGCGCGGAGCAGGCGCAGAAGTTCGGGGATCGCGATCACGGGGTGGGTGTCGTTGAGCTGGAAGCACCGCCGCTCGTACAGGGTGCGGAGGTCCCTCCCCTCTTCCTTCTCTTTGCGGACGATGTCTTGAAGGGAGGCGGAGACGAGGAAATACTGTTGGCGCAGGCGGAGGATCTTGCCCACCATCGTGTTGTCGTTGGGGTAGAGCACGTCGCAGATCTTGGTCGCCGCGAAGTTCTCAGCCGCCTTGATCTCCCCCCGCATTTCGTTGAAGGAGGCGAAATCGAAGGGCTGTACCGCCTCGCTCGACCACAGCCTGAGCGTCCCGACCGCGCCGTTGCGGTAGCCGAAGATGGGCATATCGTAGGGTACGGCGCGCACTTTTTGGTCGGCAAACGAGACGATGACGGAATCCCGTTCGACGCATACGCTCCACGGGTCCCCCCATTTGAGCCAATCGTCTCCCTCTTCGTGCTGGTAGCCGCCCTCGAAGGTCTGGCGGAAAAGCCCGTAGCGGTAACGGATGCCGTAGCCGTCGAGGGGGATCTTACAACTTGCCGCCGCCTCGAGATAACAGGCGGCGAGCCTGCCCAATCCCCCGTTGCCGAGCGCGGCGTCCTCCACTTCCTCGAATTCCCCGAGGTCTCTCCCCACCGACGCGAGCGCCTCGCGGCAATCTTCGAGGACGCCGAGGTTGAGAAGGTTGTTGTAGATCGCCCTGCCCATCAAAAATTCGGCGGAAAAGTAGCCGCAACGCTTTCTGCCGTCCGAACGGGAGGCGCGCCAATCGGGATAGCACATCCCCATGACGGCGCGGGAAAGCGCGTTGTAGAGCTCCCTCTTTTGGGCATGGGTGACGTCTGTCGCGTATTCCGCTTCGAGGATCCGCTCCGTCTCCCGCAAAAACTCCTCTTTTTCGAATTTCATCGATTCCTCCCCGGGGACGCGCGGTCCCTTCAAAATTTCAAACGGAAGTATTCTAACACAGCGAATGCCCGTTGTCAATGGGGCGTGGGATTTTTTCCCGCTTGCGGAAGAAATTTTTTCAGACATTTTTCCGCAAATCCCGAAATCCTATTGAAAAATTATTTTCTTTATGTTATAATAGTCGCCGGTAAGATATGATTTCGCCTTTTTCGGAAGGTTTGGGGCGGGATTGAAGAAAGTTAAGGAGGTTACTATGGAACAGGAAGCCAACTGCAAGGCGTGCGAAACGCTCGGAACGCCGGAGCAGGAAGCAAAACTTCGTGCGGTGATCGAGGAGTCGAAGGCGACTCCCGGGTGCCTGATGCACATCCTGCAAGAAGCGCAAGGGATCTACGGGTATCTGCCCCGCAAAGTGCAGGAGACGATCGCCGAGGGGTTGGGCATCTCCCTCTCCGAGGTGTACGGCGTGGTGACGTTCTACTCGCAGTTCTCGCTCACTCCCAAGGGAAAGAACCGCATCAGCGTCTGCCTCGGTACGGCGTGCTACGTCAAGGGGTCGGACAAGATCCTCGAAGAAGTGGAAAAACAGCTCGGTATCAAGTGCGGCGAATGCACCGAAGACGGGCTCTTCTCCATCGACAGCTGCCGTTGCGTCGGCGCCTGCGGGCTTGCGCCCGTCATGATGGTCGGGGACGAAGTCTACGGGAAGCTCAAGCCCGATATGATCAAGGGCATTCTCGACGCCCATAGGGAGGAAAGCAAATGACCATTCAGGAATTAGAAGCCATTCGCGCAAATAAAAAAGAACTGATCGACGTCCGCCGCATCGTCAAGGAAGAGGCGGAAAAGCTCGCCGCAAACACGGGGTACCGCAAACAGGTGCTCGTCTGCGGCGGTACGGGCTGTACGTCCTCCCATTCCATGCAGGTCATCGAGCACCTCGAAAAGACCCTCAAGGAAGAGGGCATCGAAGACGTGCTCGTCGTCAAGACGGGTTGCTTCGGTCTCTGCGCGCTCGGTCCCATCATGATCGTCTATCCCGAGGGCGCCTTCTACGCCCAGATGACCCCCGAACACGCGGAAACGGTCGTAAAACAGCACCTCAAAGAGGGCGGCTCCATCGTCAAGGAACTCCTCTACAAGGGCACCGTCCTCGAAGACGGCTCGATCATTCCCTTCGCGGAGACGCCGTTCTATAAGAAGCAGATGCGTATCGCGCTCAGAAACTGCGGCGTGATCGCGGCAGAGGACATCGACGAGGCGATCGCCGCGGGCGACTATCAGGCGCTCGAAAAAGTCCTCACCTCCATGACGCCCGACGACGTCATCCAAGAAGTGCTCGACTCCGGGCTCCGCGGCAGAGGCGGCGCGGGCTTCCCCACCGGCAGAAAGTGGAGCTTCGCAAAGGCTTCCAAGGGCGACATCAAGTATGTCTGCTGTAACGCCGACGAGGGCGACCCCGGCGCATTCATGGACCGTTCCGTTCTCGAAGGCGATCCTCACTGCGTGCTCGAAGCCATGACCATCGCGGGCTATGCCATCGGCGCGCACCAAGGCTACATCTACGTCCGCGCGGAGTATCCCGTCGCCGTCGAACGCTTGAAGATCGCGCTCAGACAGGCAAGAGAATACGGTCTGCTCGGCAAGAACATTCTCGGGCTCGGGTTCGATTTCGATATCGACATCCGTCTCGGCGCAGGCGCGTTCGTCTGCGGCGAAGAGACCGCGCTCATGACCTCCATCGAAGGGCACAGAGGCGAGCCTCGTCCCCGTCCTCCTTTCCCCGCGGTGAAGGGTCTCTTCGAAAAGCCCACCATTCTCAACAACGTCGAGACGTGGGCGAACATCAATCCCATCATCGTGAAGGGCGCCAAGTGGTACTCCTCCATCGGGACCGAGAAGTCCAAGGGGACCAAGGTCTTCGCGCTCGGCGGGAAGATCACCAACGTCGGGCTCGTGGAAGTTCCCATGGGCACCACGCTCCGCGAGATCGTCGAAGAGATCGGCGGCGGCATCCCCAACGGCAAGAAGTTCAAAGCCGCGCAGACGGGCGGTCCCTCCGGCGGATGCATCCCCGCAGAATACATCGATACCCCCATCGACTTCGATAACCTCGTCGCCATCGGCTCCATGATGGGCTCGGGCGGTCTTATCGTCCTCGACGAGGACACCTGCATGGTGGATATTTCCAAGTTCTATCTCGAGTTCACGGCGGACGAATCGTGCGGAAAGTGCACGCCGTGCCGCATCGGGACCCGCCGCCTCCTCGATCTTCTCACCAAGATCACCGAGGGCAAGGGCACCGAAGAGGATCTCGAAAAGATCGAGGCGCTCTGCGAGCACATGAAGGCTTCTTCGCTGTGCGCGCTCGGGCAGTCCGCTCCCAACCCCGTCCTCTCCACTTTGCATCACTTCCGCAAGGAATACGAGGACCATATCCGCGAGCACCACTGCGAGGCCGGCGTCTGCAAGGCGCTTCTGAACTTCTCCATCGATAAGGATAAGTGCATCGGCTGCGGCGTCTGCTCCAAGAACTGCCCCGTTTCGGCGATCACGCGCACCGATTACATCGCGCCCGGCCATAAGCTCGCGTCCTTCGAGATCGACCCCGCGAAGTGCATCAAGTGCGGCGTCTGCCAGAGCAACTGCAAGTTCAAGGCAGTCGAGAGAAAGTGAGGTGAAATCAAATGGTAAATCTGAAGATCAATAATATTCCCGTTTCCGTTCCCGAGGGGACGACCATCCTCGAGGCGGCGCGCATTGCGCATATCGAGATCCCCACCCTCTGCTACTTAAAGGATGTCGCCTGCGTCGGTTCCTGCCGTATGTGCCTTGTCGAAGCGACGGGCGCGCGCGGGCTTGTGGCGGCGTGCGTGTACCCCGTGTCCGAGGGAATGGAGGTCAAGACCAATACCGAGAAGTGCAGAAAGAGCCGCAAGCTCTCCCTCGAACTTCTCCTCTCCAAGCACAAGAAGGAGTGCCTCGCCTGCGAGAGAGCGGGCAACTGCGAACTCCAGCGTCTCTCCACCGAGTACGGCTGCGATCCCAACTTCTTCACCGGCGAAGAGCTCAACCACCCGCTCGACGAATCGGCTCCCTACGTCGTCCGCGACAGGGATAAGTGCATCAACTGCAACCGTTGCGTCGCCGCCTGCAAGAAGCAGTCCGTGGGCGCGATCGGTCCCATCGGCAGAGGCTACGGCGTCCACGTCGGAAGCGCGTTTGAGATGTCTTTGATGGAATCGGTCTGCGTGGGTTGCGGACAGTGCATCGTCGCCTGCCCCGTCGGCGCCCTGAAAGAGCGCACCACGGTAGACGAAGTTTGGGATGCCATCGGCGATCCCGCCAAGAAGGTCGTCTTTTTCACCGCTCCCTCCGTCCGCGCGACGCTCGGCGAAGCCTTCGGGCTCCCCGTCGGCACCAACGTCGAGGGCAAGATGGTCGCGGCGATCCGCCGCCTCGGGAACGTAGAGGTGTATAATATGGACATCACTGCCGACCTCACCATCCTTGAAGAAGCCAATGAGCTGATCGCCCGCATCCAAAACGGCGGTACCATGCCCATGTTCACCTCTTGCTGTCCCGGTTGGGTCAAGTTCGTGGAGCAGAAATATCCCGAATTTATTCCCAACCTCTCCACCTGCAAATCGCCGCAGGAGATGTTCGGCGGATTGCTCAAAACCTACTACTGCGAAAAGAACGGCATCGATCCCAAAGATCTCTTTGTCGTCTCCGTCATCCCCTGCACGGCGAAGAAGTATGAATGTCACCGTCCCGAAATGAACGGCGAAGTCAACGCGGCGATCACCACCCGCGAGCTCGCCCGCATGATCAAGACCGCCGGCATCACCTTCAATACCCTGCCCGACGAACAGTTCGACGATCCGTTCGCGACCTGCTCGGGCGGCGGTACGATCTTCGGCGCGACGGGCGGCGTCATGGAAGCCGCGCTCCGCGTTGCCGCCAAGACGCTCGACGGTACGTTCGAAGTCGTTGACTTCCCCGAAGTCCGCGGTACGACCCCGATCAAGGAAGCGACCTATAATGTCGCCGGGCATGAGATCCGCGTCGCCGTGGCGAGCGGGCTCGGCAATGCCGCCGAGATCCTCGAAGGGATCAAGAACGGCACCCGTCATTACGACTTCGTCGAGATCATGGCGTGCCCCGGCGGTTGCGTCAACGGCGGCGGCCAACCTACGTTGCCCGACAGCTACCGCAACACCCTCGAGCTCAAGAGCCTCCGCGCCGAGGCGCTCTATGCGAGCGACCGTGAGAACACGATCCGCCGCTCCTCCGAATCTCCCGTCATCGAGACGATCTACAACGAGTATTTCGGAACGCCCAACAGCGAGAAAGCGCACGAAGTTCTGCACACCCATTATCACGAGGACAAGAGGATCTGACCTCTTCCGGAAAGAGGGACCGTCTCCCCGAGGCGGTCCTTTTTTTTGCGCTTTTGGGGAACAGGGGTGGATTTTCGGGTAAAAAAAGCGCACGGAAAATCGCTTCGGCGCCCGCCCGATGTGCCCGCAGACGGAAACCGCGGCAAAGAACGTTTGACTTTCTTCCGCCATGAGCATATAATAGAGAGACCATGAAAGCGAGAAAAGGATTGGGCGTCCTGTTGATCCTCGGCGCGGCGCTTTCGTTTGCGCTCATGAATTATTTTGTCAACGCGGCGGGCGCATTGCCCGTCATGCAGAAGGTGTTCTTCCGCAATCTCGTCGCCGCGTTTTTGGTATTTTTCGTGCTGATATTCGGCAAGGAAAAGTTCCGCATCCGTTCAAAACGCAACCTGTGGTGGTTTTTTCTGCGTTCCTTCGTCGGATTCCTCGGCGTCGTCCTCAATTTTTACGCGATCGACCACATCGGAAGCATCTCGGACGCCTCCATTCTGAACAAGCTCTCCCCCTTCTTCGCCATCCTCTTTTCGGCGTTTCTCCTCAGGGAGAGACCGACCATCCCCGAGATCATCTTCGTTCTCATCGCCTTTGCGGGGGCGGTCTGCGTCGTCGATCCCTCCTTTTCGATGCGCGTACTCCCCGCGCTCGCCGGTGCGGGAAGCGGTGCCTGCGCGGGATTCGCCTATACCTGCGTGCGCATTCTCGGCTTGAAGGGAGAGCGGAGCAGTATGACGGTCTTCCTCTTTTCCGCCTTCTCGACGCTCGCCTCATTGCCCTTCTTCATCGCTTTCTACGTACCCATGTCCGCGATGCAGTGGTTAAATTTGCTTTTATCGGGCGTTTCTGCCGCGGGCGGGCAGTTCTTCATTACCGCCGCCTACCGCCTCTCTCCCGCGAAGGAGATCGCCGTCTTCGACTATGCGCAAGTGCTCTTTGCGGCGCTCCTCGGGTACTTCCTCCTCGGGCAGATCCCCAAGCCGCTCTCCGTTGCGGGCTATGGGATCATCCTCTTTGCGGCGTTCGGAAGATGGGCATATCGGTTGAGCGTGGACCGTAAAAATAATAAAAACAATGAGCAAAACGGGAAAAATCCGCAAAAAACCGCAAAAAACAAGCCCGACAGCGGATAAAATCTTCTTCTTCGCGTTGCATTTCGCCTGCGCCTATGGTATAATAAATGTTACGGAGAAATTACCATGAGAGATGAAAACACTCCCGAAACGCAGGAAAACCCTGCCGCGGAGGAGCCCGAAGTGAGCGCCGCCGTGCCGTCGGGACCCGAAGACGTTGACGGCGCTTCGGAATCTTCCGAAGCCGAAGGGAAATCCGAAGACGTTGACGGCGCTTCGGAATCTTCCGAAGCCGAAGGGAAATCCGAAGACGGGGACGACATGAAACCTGCGGAAGAGAGCGACGAGGAACGCTATCTTCGCGAGAAGGAACAGGTCGTAAAGCGGATCGTCAATAAGATCGAAAAAGAGAACGCCGAGGACAAGAAGTCCAAAAACCGCAAGTGGTGGATCAAGACGGTTCTCCTTCTCGTCATGATCGGCGCCTCCATCGCGCTGATGTTCGGCATCACCAAATACCTCGCAGGGGACGACCTTGCAAGTTTCTCCCAAATGATCCGCGGGATCAACTGGGGGTATTTCGTATTGCTCCTGTGCGTCGTGTTGCTCTATATCGTCTTCGAGAGTTCGAAATACCTCTATCTTCTGAGGATCTCGACGGGGAAATGGCGCATCCGCAACTCGGTCAAGGTCATGTTCCTCGGCAAGTACTACGACGGCGTGACGCCGCTCGGCACGGGCGGACAACCCTTCCAGATCTATTATCTGCACAAAAAGGACATCCCAGCGGGCGTGGCGACCGCCGTTCCCCTCGTCAAGTTCACCGTCAATACCTTCGTCCTCTGTCTGCTCGCGATCATCTTCTTCTCGATCGCGCCCACCTATCTTAACAGGGACGGCAATAAGGTGGTCAATACGACCATTCTCGTCATCGCGTGGATCTCGATGATCGGCAATCTTCTCATCCCCCTCGCGATCGTCTTCGTCTCGTGCTTCCCCCGCCTCGGGAAGAAGTTCATGATCCGCTTGGCGCTCTTCCTCAAAAAGCTACACATCGTGAAGCGCCCCTACCGCGTGATCCGCAAGTACGTCTATGAGATCGACGACTACCGCCGCGCGATCAAATCGATCATGCGCCATTGGTGGAAATTCCTGCCCCTCATCCTCATTTGTATCATAGGGATCGTCGTCTCCTTCTCGATCCCCTTCTTCGTCGTCATTACGATCGCGAACACGCCCCCCACCTTCGACCTCTTCCTGCACATCATGTGCCTGAGTTTTCTCTCTTACTACGCCTCTTCGCTCGTCCCCACGCCGGGCAACACGGGCGCTTCGGAGACAGCGTCGTCCCTCGTCTTCGCCACCGTGGCGGAATCCATCAAGCCGCTCATCGGTTGGGTCATTCTGGTGTGGCGCTTCCTGACGTTCTACATCTACATTCTCTCGGGCATCGGGATCAACATCTTCGAGATCATCCGGAGCGCGGTGCGGAAACGCCGCGCCGAACGCGCCCGTCTCACGAAATAGCGGCTGAAACAGTTTGAAACGCGCCGCCCGCCGTGCAATGCACGGCGGGCGGCGCTTCGTTTTTCCGTATTGTTCCCGTCCGGCGTCTTCCATGCCCCTATGCGAGCGGGACGATCGTCGCGGTGATCTTGTCCCCGTGGACGACCATATAGGCGTAGCTCGGGCAGGAGAAGGAGCCGAGCGCGCCCGGATTGACGAGCAGTACGCCGTCTACCCGTTCGATGGCGGCGCGGTGGGTATGCCCGTAGAGCGCGGCGTCGCAATCGAGTTCTTTCGCCCGCGCCGCAAGTCTTCCGAGCCCGCTCTTCACGCCGAAGCGGTGCCCGTGGCAACAGAGAATGCGCACACGCTCCGCTTCGATGACGGTCTCCTCGGGGGCGTAGGTCATATCGCAGTTCCCGCGCAGGACAAATGTCTTTTCGGGGTACTCTTCCGCCGTCTTCCGCATATCGCCCGCGCCGTCGCCGAGGTGGACGATAAAGTCGTTCTCGCCGAAGAGGGAAGATACCCTGTCCAACGCGCCCCGCCTGCCGTGGGAATCGGAAAGGATCACAAACGTTTTCACAATTTCTCCAAAAGAGCGCGGAGCGCCCGTCCCCGGTGGGAGACGCCGTTTTTTTCTTCCTCGCCCGCTTCCGCAAAGCTCTTTTTCAGTTCTTCGGAATAGAAGAGCGGATCGTACCCGAAGCCCCCCTCCCCGCGCGGGGCATACAGGATCTCGCCGTACGAACGCCCTTCCGCCGTGACTTCCCGCCCGTCCGGGAAGACGAGGGCGACCGCACAGGCAAAGTACGCCCTGCGGTTGGTCTCCCCCTCCAAATTCCGCAGCAGAAGCGCACGGTTGCCCGCGGTCCAGCCTGCGGGAGCAAAGAGGGCCGCATAGCGGGCGCTGTATACGCCGGGCGCGCCGCCGAGCGCCTCCACGCACAGGCCGCTGTCGTCGGCAAGCGCGGGAAGACCTGTCGCCGCGGCGACTGCGCGGGCTTTCAGGAGCGCGTTCCCGAGAAATGTCTTCCCCGTCTCCTCGATCTCGTCCGTAAATCCCGCCTCCGCTTCGGAGACGATCTCCATTCCCGCAAGGATCTCGCGGATCTCCCGCAGTTTGTGAGGGTTGCCCGTTGCCGCTACGATCTTCATGCTTTCTCCTCCAACGGGACAAAGGAATACTTTTCGAGATCGAAGAGCCCGCGGTCCAACAACTTCAATTTGGGAATGACGGCAAGGGAGAGGAAAGCGAGGGTCATGAAGGGTTCATAACAGGGTTTTACTCCCATCTTCCGCGCTTTTTCGGCGATCTCTCCCGTGCGGCGGACGACCGTTTCGGCGTCCTCCGAACTCATGAGACCTGCGATGTCGAGGGGGAAGACGTCTTCCTCCCCGCCGCCGACGAGCGCCATGCCGCCGCCCGCGCCCTCCAAAAGGGAGACCGCCCGCGCCATCGCCTCATCGTCGTCCCCGAGGATCACGAGATTGTGGCTGTCGTGCGCGACCGAGATCCCGATCGCGCCCCCGCGAAGGCCGTAACCCTTTACGAGTCCTAAGCCGAGGTTGCCCGTCGCGTGGTGCCGTTCGATCACGGCGATCTTGTTGAATTCCGTACCCCTCACCTCAAAAACGCCCGCTACGGGCGGGGTGAATGTCTCCCCCGTATAGAGACCGTAGGGCCGGACTTCCATCGCGCGGAGCTTTCCGCCGTGGGCGCGGATGACGAAGTCGGACGCCTTCACGGGACGGATGCGCACCGAGCTCGCCACCGCTTTGGGGAGCGGGAAGGGCTTTTTGACGAAGCGGGCTTTGCCGTTCTCGGCGACCAAAACGCCCCGCTTGAAGACGGCGTTCACCGAGAATTCCTTCATATCATTGACGAGGACGACGTCCGCAAACCGCCGCGGCGCGATCGCGCCGCGATCGGGCATTCCATAGCATTCGGCGACGTTGACCGTCGCCATGGCTACGGCGTAACGCGCGTCGATCCCCGCCGCAACCAGACGGCGGAGGGCGTCGTCGAGATGTCCGCGCGCCGAGAGATCCGCCGCGTTCTTGTCGTCCGAACAGAGGAGAAAACGGCGGAAGTTGAAGGCGTTCACCGAAGCCGCCGCGTCCGCAATGTTGTTCGCAGAGGAACCGCAGCGCACTTGCAGATACGCCCCGCGCGCGACCTTCTCTTTGCACTCCTCCGGAGAGAGCGATTCATGGTCGGTACGGATCCCCGTTACGAGGTACGCCGAAAGAGCTTCACCTAATACGGCGGGGGCATGCCCGTCAACGGGCTTTCCGTTTTCCACGCAGGCGCCGATTTTGCGGAGGACGTCCCCGTCGCCCGAGAGCACGCCGGGGAAGTTCATCATCTCGCCCAGCCCGAAGAAAAGTTCGCGGGAGATCTCCTCCTCGACCGCCTTTCCGTCGAGCACGGCGCCGCTTGTCTCAAAGGGGGTCGCAGGCACGCAGGAGGGCAGTTGCAGGAAGACGTCGATGGGAGATGTCCCCTCGCAGTCGAGACGGCCGAACGCCGCTTTCATGTACTCTGCGCCCTCGACGCCGCAGACGTTGACGATCTCGTGCGGGTCGGCGACGATCGCGGAAGTCCCGTGCGGGACGGAGCGGAGGGCGAACTCTTCGGGCGACAGCATGGAGCTCTCCACATGGATATGGGAATCGATCAGCCCGGGGAGCGCGATCCTGCCCGCGGCGTCGTAGCGAGAGAGCCCTTCGTACCCCCTTCCGATCCCGACGATCCTGCCCTCGGCGACGGCGATGTCGCCCTCTTCGATCTCCCCCGTAAAGACGTTGAAGATCCGTGCGTTTTCTATGACAAGGTCGCATTTTGCGCGCTTCATGGCGCAGTCGATCAAGTGCTTCATACCTTGATTATAACACAACCGCCGCCCATATGCAAGAGGACGGCGGAAATTCGGCAATTTTTCAAACATTCAAAGGGAATCTGCCCACGCTTCGACCTTCTTCTTTCGGGAGACGTTGCAGGCGATCGTCAGTACGATGGCAAACACCGCCACCCCCACGGCGCAAAAGAGATAGATGTCGGGATCCGGACCTCTGTAAGAAAGGAAGAGCGTATCCAGTAGGTTTTTCTCCTGCAACCAATAAAAGTTGAGACACACGAGGACGATCACGGCAGTCCAAAGGAGCGTCGTGAAGACATAGCGCCAAAATGCCTGCCTTCTCTTTTCGGGATGCGCCGCCCAATAGAATCCGATCTTGACCGAATCCTCCTTCGCTTCGCGCCTTGCCGCGGCCGCACCGCCAAGTTTTTCGCCCGCCGCGGCGCTCTTTTTCTGATGATAAAAGGCACTTGCCGAAATGCGGCGCGCCGCGATCCACTTTCCGATCGACGCCCATTCATAATAGTTCGTCTCCATGACAACTGCCACGAAACCAATCCCGCCCATCGCGATCAGAAGCCATTTCGTTTTACGAAGCTCTTCCTCCATTTGCAGTACGCTTTCGGCGATCCGCTTCTGTGTGACAATAAAATAAATTGCCAACCCTATAATGACGCAGAAAAGAATGAGACTCAGAACTTTCAACGTCATTTTCCAAGGCGCATCCTGCTCCCAAGCGCGATACAGCTCCACCCCGTCCCGATAGGCGCACTTCGGCGCTTCCGCCTGCGGTTTCCCTGCTTCCTGCCGCGGCGGTTTCACTTCCTCACACGTACCTCCCCGAAGTCTCGCCCCGCAACGCATACAAAATGCCGAACTTTCCTCCGACGCACAGCCGCAACGGCCGCAGTACGTCAGTTTCCTGCCGCAGTAGGAACAGACGTTCGCCCCGAACGGAAGCAAATTCCCGCAACAGGGACACCTGCTTTGCTCCATTTCTCTCTCCTTCGCCTTTGTTTGATAGCGAATTGCTATAATTTGAATTAAGTATATAGCAAAATGCTATAATTGTCAAGCTGATGATGAAGGTTTTTCGGGAAAATTTGAGGGAGCTCCGTATTGCGAGCGGGCTGACCCAACGGGAAGTCGCCGAAAAGTTGGGGATCTCCCAACCTTCGTACATTCGGTACGAGATCGGGACCGCTGAACCCACGTTGGAGAATTTGGGCAAGCTCGCCGACCTCTTCGACGTATCGGTGGATTCCTTGCTCGGGAGAAAAGAATATTGAATAAGCGGGGTCAAAACCCCGCTTTTTTTGTAAGAAAGACCGTCGATCAAGTTGTGATCCGATGATCGGAGCGTGTCCGAGGCCCCCATTCTCGCGGGGCTTTTTTATTTGAAATCGATATCGAGTTCGTCCCCCGTGAAGGCGGGATCGGAAAAGAACTCCTGCGGCGAGACCTCCAGCGTCCGAAGTAAAATGAGCAGGGTGCGCAAATAGATGTCTTTGTTCCTGTTCTTGCGGATACTGCGGTACGTCTCATAGGAAATGGCCGCTCGGTTGCAAAGCGTATAGACCCCCATCTTCTTCTCTTTCCGAAGCGTTTCAAGTTTCTCGGCGAGAAATTCATTCAATACCATATCGTTAGTGTAGCAAAAATCACCATTGGAATATCCGTGTTATAGTGGTGATTTTGTTGACTTTCCGCTTTTTCGATGATATAATGAAAGAAAAAACAGAGGAGAAAAACGCTTATGTATCTTTGGTTGCGAGAATTTTGTAATGATGAAGCATACATCGTGCAAAGTTTGGAAGAGATATTTCCGGAGCTCGGGATTGATAACATGACATTCGATCAGTTCTGGACAAGAGAACGACAGTTTATCTTAAACTTTTCCAATAACAGACTCTGCCCTACTTCTGAAGCACTTGTCTTTGCGCTGATAAATAAATACAACGTTGAAGAATCGAAAATACAAACGCAATTTCAAGCAAAAGTAATAGCCGATTGGCTTTTAGCAATAGCGAAAAAAAATAATTTAATATAAATAAGGAGAAGCAAATGACCGAGAAAGTAAAAAAAGAATTATTTGACTGCATGGGTAATCTTATTGCCGGCTCCATGACAGACAATATGTTTTTTGAAGTGCCGTATGATGTGGACCCTTATTCTCCGTACTACGAGCCCATGATCAAGCAAGCAGTCCAATATAAGCGTGAAGGAAATTATGATGACGCAATCAAATGCTACATCGATATTTTCAAGCGCGAAAAACGCTTTAACACCGAAATCGTACGCTACCTTTGCAAAGTTCTCATCTGCGACGGAGAGCTTGTCCTCGCTTACCAACTTCTTGCCGGGGCATATTATGCATTATCAATAAAATGCGGACCGCATCCCAATCCCTTTGTTCCGTCTATTCCTTGGGCACAAGCCGAAGACGGCGCCAAACTACTAAACGCCTGTTCTGTTTTAGCGAATTCGTGGGATGTCGGTACATTTAGTAATTATGTCGCCTCGGTGGCGGGCAATCCTACTTATTTGCCCAAATGTAGCCATTTTCAACTCATATCACAAGCGGAGGAAGTCGTTCTCATAACGAATAAAAATATAGATAAAATTCAAAAATCCTGACCGTTTGCATGAAAGCCGAATGGTCTGCTTGCAAAAAACAATGAAATCAGCCAACTTTGCTTCGGAAATGCGCATCACGACCTCAGACTGATATCTACCTGTGGTAGAGAAACGGTAGTTGTTTTTCAAAGAACATTTTTCCGATCTGCACATAAGGAGGCTGTTATGAATCAAGTTATGACCGTCGATCTCGAAGAAGGACTTCCGTCCGTCGCGGAAGCCATGGAACACTTGAAGTGGAGCGTATCCACACGAAGGCGGGACGGGCGTGCAAAATGTTTGTATATCATCCACGGTTACGGCAAGCATGGAAAAGCGTATGGCGCGATCATCCAAGCCACCAGAAGTTGGTTGAGTGCACAACTGCACAAGCAAACGATAAAAAACGTCATCTTCGGAGAGAATTTCAATCCTTGTAACAGCGAACTGACCCAACTCACAGATAAATACCGCGAGCTGAAACCGCTCACGAGAAACATAAATCCGGGGGTTACGGTCGTCTCACTCTAAATCATCATTTCCCGGGTCGTGCCGAAGCGTTGGGGGAGCGGGCGTGTCGTCCGCTCCTTTTTTTGTAAAATTTACGGGACGCGGAGGGCGTCCCGTATGCAATATTTATTTGAGTTTCCTTCGCATCCGCATGGAGTTGAGAACGGCGAGGAGCATGACGCCGACGTCGCCCGCCACCGCCACCCACGGCAGGATCAAGCCGAACACGGAGAGTACCATCAGCGCCACCTTGATCAGAATGGATCCGATGATGTTTTCGAAGACGATCCGCCTCGTCTTCTTCGACCCGCGGATCGCCTTGGGCAATGCGGTCAGCGATTCGTCCGCCAGCACAAAGTCGCTCGCCTCGATCGCGGCGTCCGAAGAGAGTCCGCCCATCGCCACCGCGACGTCCGCCGCCGCCATCACGGGCGTATCGTTGATGCCGTCGCCCACATAGAGGAGCGCGCCGTCCTTTTTGAGCTTCTCTGCGCGCACGGGCTTCTCTTCGGGCATCAGACCCGCCTCTAAGACGTCTAAGGGCAACCCTTTCAGCGCTTCGCGGGCGCGGACCTCGCCGTCGCCCGTCAGTACCGCGATCGTGCCGACGCCCTCCCGTTTGAGCTCTGCAAGCGCTTCCGCCGCCTCGCTCCTGACACGGTCGGCGATCTCCACCCAACCGATCAACGCGCCCTCCTCGGCGACGAATACGACGAGTTTCTCCCCGGGATCGGGAGCGGCAATCCCGTGCGTCTCCATCAGCCGTTTGCTCCCCACGAGGACGGAGCGACCGCAGACGACGGCGGAGATACCCATGCCCGCGATCTCACTGCTGCTCTCGGGCATGGGCGCCTCAATTTTGTCGAAAGTGCGGGAGAGCGGATGGGAAGAGATTTTTTCCGCGCTTGCGGCTATGGTCAGGACATGGTCCCCTCCGTTTACGTCTACAATGGAGAATTTCCCCTCGGTGAGCGTGCCCGTCTTATCGAACGCGGCGACCCGTACACGGGCGAGAAGGTCGAGCCCGACGGCGCCTTTTGAGAGGACCCCGCAACGGGCGAGGGCGCCGACGCCCGAGAAATAGGTGAGCGGGACCGAGATGACGAGGGCGCACGGGCAGGAGATGATGAGGAAGTTCAGCGCGCGCCCGATCCACAGCGGGAAATCGTAACTGCCGCAAAGGGGCGGTACGACCGCGAGCAGAACGGCGAGCAGGACGACGACGGGCGTATAGATGCGGGCGAAGCGGGTGATGAACTTTTCGGGCTTCGCCTTTTTGGAAGACGCGTTCTCGACGAGCTCCAAAATCTTGGCGACCGCGCTCTCCGAGGCGGGACGTACGACCCGCGCCTTCACCGCATTCCCTTCGTTGACGCAACCCGCGAGGATCTCATCACCCGCGCGCACCTCCTTTAAGTAGGATTCCCCCGTGAGAGATTTGGTGTCGAGCGAGGTCTCCCCTTCGAGCAGGGAGAGGTCGGCGGGCGCACGGTCGCCGCGGCGGAGGAGAACGACGTCTCCCGCAGAGAGCTCTTCGGGGTCCACCTCCTCCTGCTCCGTGCCGGTGATACGGATTGCCGCGTCGCTCTTGAGCGCCATCAGCCGCGTGATCGCAGAGCGGGAGGAGCCGACGGCGATGGATTGGAGCAGTTCGCCGATCTGATAGAGCAACATGACCGCCGCGCCCTCCATGCTCTCTTGGAGCGCCAACGCCCCCGCCGCCGCGATGAGCATGAGAAGATTTTCGTCGAGCAGGACGAGGGGATGGAACCCGCCGCGGAAGGCGCGGACGACGTTCTTTGCCGCGGCGACCGCGACAGACCAACCCGCCGCCGCGAAGGAGGCGAGAAAGAGCCCGAACGCATACCAGCGGTAGCCGCCGATAAGCTCCAAAACGAGCGCGGGGAGGAAGAAGAGGGCGGAGACGGCGATGGAGAGGATCTCTTTGAGGTGCCGCTCCCTCTTCGGCGGGGCGTTTTGGTCTACGATCTCCACCTCCTCGAAGCGGGAGATCGTATCGATCGCGCGGGAGAGCGCTTCGGCGTTTTCGTAAGCGAGCGTCACCCTCTGGTTGATAAAGTCGGCGGAAGCAAAACTGACCCCTTCGATCGCGGCGAGCTCCTCCGAGAGCTCGGCGGCACAGGCGGCGCAGTCGAGATTCCTGATCTTGATTACTTTTTGCATACTGACCTCATAGTTTACAGTCGAGATGGGTGCAGGCGAGCTCCAACACGGCGACAACGTGCTCGTCCGCAAGGGAATAGGCGATGTTCTGCCCGTCCCGGCGCGCCTTCACCATGCCCGCCGCCTTCAAAAGGCGCAGTTGGTGGCTGACGGCGCTCTGCGCTCCCCCCACCGCCTCGACGATGTGGAAGACGCACATCTCCCCGTGCCGCAGGGCGAAGAGGATCTTGAGCCGCGAAGGTTCGCTGATCGCCTTGAAGAGCGCCGCGACCCGCTCTACCTGTTCCCCCGAGGGCATATTCTCCGCCGCCCGCTTCGCCGCGAGCTCATGTTCCCGTTCGTGTCCGCAGTGCACCTTTGACCTCCAATATCAATATATGAATACTTGTTCATATAATAACACAAACAAAAAACGCCGTCAAGCGTTTTCGGTAAATTTTTTTACAAATTTTTCGGGGAGACGAATTCCCTGCCCGAAAGATAGGTGAGGCTTCCCTCGGACCATAGGACGAGCCGCTTGGAGAGAAGGCGCTGCCTTGCGGCGTGGAATTTGCGGTTCGCCGCATGGTCGCCATACTTTTCGTCCCCCACGACGGGATAGCCCAAAAAGGCGAGGTGGGCGCGGATCTGGTGCGTCTTCCCCGTGTGGAGGGTGACGAGAAGGAGCGTTGTCTCCCCTCTCTCTTCGAGCGTTTGAAACTCCGTCTCGATGGCGTCTCCCCTCCCCTGCGCGCGTACGGTCACGCGCTTCGCGTGCGCGTCCTTTTCGAGATACGCGCGTTCCACAGCGTGTTTGGGCATACCATGTCCGAAGACGAGGGCGAGATATTCCTTTTTGACCCGCCGCTTTTGGAAACAGGACAGGAGCTCTTCTTCCGCCGCTTCGTTTTTTGCGAGGATCATCACGCCCTCGGTGTTGCGGTCTAAACGGTGGACGGGGCGGTATCCCTGCGGGGCGAGCGAGAAGAAGATCGCCTCCGAATTGACGCCGCTCTCCTTGTCGATGACGAGCACGTTGTCATCCTCGTACAAGACGCCGTAGACCTTGATCGCTTCCTCGGCGGGAGTGAGGTAGTAAGAGACTTCATCGCCCGCTTTCAAGCGGACGTTCTCCCCCGTCTTGACGCCGTTGACGCGTACCTCCCGCTTTTTCAGAAGGGCGCGAAGACAGAGCGACGCCTGCGCGCAGACGGCGCCTGTGAACTCTTTGAGGTCGGTTTCGGTTGTGACGGTGAATTTTTTCAAGAGATTTCCCCAAAATCGCAAGCGCCGCTACCGGGGCGAGCGCGGGCAGGACGTACACCCATCCCCCGCGGCAGAGCGCATAGGTGAGATAACAAAAGATGAGCGCGGACGCGGTTTGGAGCAGGGCGTCCCCGAGGGCGGCAAGCCTTCCGATCTCCCGCCCGGACGCCGCGATCGCCGAGACGCAGGGCGAACAGGTGAGGATGAAGACGGAAAAGGCAAACGCGCTTGCGGCGCCGTAGGGAAATCCCCCGTAGAACATGGCGAGCGCCGCGGCGACGTTCTCCTTTGCCACCAAGCCCGAAAGTGCGGCGTAGGTCACCCGCCAATCGTTCATGCCCGCGGGCGCAAAGAGGAAGCCCAACTTCCCGCAGACGTGGGCGAGGATGCTGTTTTCGGGCTCGGCGAGACGGAAAGAGAGGTCGAACGAGGAGAGCAGCCACGAAAAGAGCAGAAAGGCGAGGATGACCGTCGCTACCTTTATTATAAACTGTTTGGCTTGAAAGAGCAAGGATTTCAAGACAAAAAAGGGTTGCGGGATCTGAAGCGGGGCGAGTTCCATCACGAGCGGGCGGCGCTCTCCGCGCGTCAGAAAGGCGAGAAGGACGGCGATCCCCGCACCCAAGAGATAGAGAAGCGCCGCCGCCGCGAAGGGGTCGGGAAAGAAGGATGCCGAAAGGACGAGGTAGACGGGCAGTTTTGCACTGCATGAGAGGTAGGGAAGCAGGCGGATCACCCGCCGTTGCATCCGCTTATCGTCTAAGCCGCGCGTCGAGATGATCGCCGCGGCCGTACAACCGAATCCCATGAGCAACGAAAAGACCGCCCTTCCCGAGAGCCCGAGGCGGGAGAAAAAGCCGTCCGAGAGATAGGCGAGGCGGGAGATGAGCCCGCTCTCTTCGAGCAGGACGAGGAAAAGGTGAAGCAACATGATCTGCGGCAAAAAGGAGAGCACGGAGCCGAGACTTTTCAAGATCCCGTCTGCGACAAGGCTCCGCGCGACGGGGGACGGGATCCGCCGCGCATATCCCGCAAGCACTTCCGAAAACAGACGCTCGATCCCCCGCTTCATGACGTCGCCGAAGACGCCCCGCGCAAACGTGAGGAAAAAGGCGAGCCCGATGAGAAAGAGGAAGAGGGGCAAGCCGAAAAAGGGGTTGAGGATCAGCGCGTCCGCACGGGAAAGTCCCGCCCGCGGCGGGGTATAAAAAGCGGAAATGTCGCACTCTCTTGCGGACATGGATGCCCCGTTTACTGTCTCGGCGAGAATTTCCTTCAAATTTTTGTCCTGTGCGTCGATTGCGGGAATGCCGAGCGCAAGGGAGAGGGCGGCAAGGTCGATCCTTCCGCCCTCGCGGAAAAACCTGCGCCGCTTGGTGAGAACGAGCAGGCACCGTCTCTCCTTTGCAAGGGCATAGACGAGCCCGAGCGCGCGGGGAAGCGTCGCATACTCCGCGACGAAGAGCAGTGCGGCGGAAGGGCGTTCCCGGATGTAACGGCAGGCGAACTTTTCCTCCATGCTCTGCCCGCCGACGTCGTAGATCCCCGGAAGATCGACGAGCACGGTTTCCCGCCCGCCGATCTCCGTCTTCCCCGCGAGGGCGTCTACGGTGACGCCGTGCCAATTCCCGACGCGGGCGTGCCCGTGGGTCAGACGGTTGAAGAGCGTGCTCTTCCCTGCATTGGGATTGCCGGCGAGGAGGATCACGTCCGCCATACGCGTACTCCGAGGGCGGCGTCGCGGGCGAGCGCAACGCGGGAACTTCCCGCTTGAAGAAGATAGGTCTTTTTGAAGGGAGAGACTTTGAGCATGGTGATCTTCGCCCCCGCATGGATGCGGAAGGAGAGCATCCGCTCCCTCAGCTCCCGCGAGAGCTCCACTTTGAGCACGACGGCGCTCTCTCCCCGTTTCATGTCGCAGATTGTCATCACTATAAAAAATGCGGAGCGGGCGACGATTATGCCCGTTCCGCAGGAGACGAACGTTATGCTCCGTGATCTTCGCGCACGACGCGGTTGCCCCTGAGTTTGAGCGCACCGTTCGTGATGATGGGCGAGATGATGAGCCACACCGCCGCAAGCGTGATGAGCGAGTACACGATGATGGAGCCCACGGCGCGCGGGCCCATGAAGATCGCCGAGACGAGATTGAAATCGAAGATCCCGAAGAGCCCCCAATTCAGCGCCCCCACGAGCACAAGAATATAAGAAATGAGATTGGCAATGACCATTTGTTACCTCCTAATCCCATTCTGCGCGCTTTGGGCAAGGTTATGCGGGAAAATTCCATGAAAAATAATGCGGCGGAAGGGACAATCGGAAGGTTGACTTTTGCGCGGGCAAGCAAAAACGCATCAAACGGATCGCCCTGCTCTGTATCCTCTCGGTCACCGCCGTCGGCGTCGCGCACGGGGGGACGTTTACGCTCCTCGGAAGGCATCTCCTCTCCGCCTACTTCGCCTCCCACCGCTCGCTCGGCGTGCTGTTCGCCGCATGGTCCCTCACGTGGATCGTGTGCGACGCCGTCTTTTTGGCGCTCTTCCTCTTCGGCTACTACCGCAAGATCGTCAAACCGCAAAAACGGACGAAAACGGAGCCCGCCGCAGGGGAGACGGCACAGCAGGACGAGTCATCAAATTCATGAAAATTCACATTCGCGCGGCGTTTTGCTTTACAAACGCCGCGCGTTCTATTATAATAGTTCTATGATTCGTTTGGCGGAAGGCTGGAAAGATTATACCGTCCTTGCCACGGGAGACGGCTACAAACTCGAACGCTGGGGGGAATATACGCTCCTGCGTCCAGATCCGCAGGTGATCTGGAAGGCACAGCAGGATCTCTTTTCCTACCCCGGGCTGGACGCCGTCTATCACCGCAGTGCAAACGGCGGCGGAAGCTGGGAGTTCTTCCGTCCCCTCCCCGAGAGCTGGGAGATCGGATACCGCGATCTCGTCTTCAAAGTCAAGCCGATGGGCTTCAAACATACGGGGCTCTTCCCCGAGCAGGCGGTGAATTGGGATACCATGTCCGAGATCGTACGCCGCGCGCACCGTCCCGTCAAGATCCTGAACCTCTTCGCATACACCGGCGGGGCGACGGTCGCACTCGCCAAGGCGGGCGCAGAAGTCACCCATGTGGACGCCGCCAAGGGCATGGTGGAACGGGCGGGGGAGAACGCGCGCCTTTCGGGGATCGCCCGCGGGATCCGCTACATCGTGGACGACTGCAAGAAATTTGTCCTCCGCGAACTCCGCCGCGGCAACCGCTACGACGGCATCGTGATGGATCCGCCCTCGTACGGCAGGGGCCCGGGCGGCGAGATGTGGAAACTCGAGACCGAACTCTTCCCCTTTGCCGAGCTGTGCGCAAAACTGCTCTCCGACGATCCCCTCTTCTTTTTGATCAACAGCTACACGACGGGGCTCCAGCCCGCCGTGCTCTCCAACATTCTGACGCTCGTTTTGAAAGGGCGCCGCGGCACGGTATCGTCGTACGAAGTCGGGCTTCCGACTTTAGAGGACGTCACGCTGCCCTGCGGCGCAGGAGGTATTTTTATCCATGAATGAACCCGTCATCCTCTATGAGGACAACCACCTGCTCGTCGTCTTGAAGCCGCAGAACGTTCCCGTCTGCCCCGACGAGAGCGGCGACGAGAGCCTATACAGCCTTCTCGGGGACTATTTGAAGACGGCTTACGCCAAGCCCGGGAACGCCTTCGTCGGGATCGTCCACCGCCTCGACCGACCCACGGGGGGCGTGATGGTCTTCGCCAAGACGAGCAAGGCGGCGGGAAGGCTCTCCGAACAGATGCGGTCGGGCGACTTCTCCAAGCAGTACCTCGCCGTACTCAACGGCGTCCCCCACGAGCGGGAAGGACGTCTCACGAATTGGTTGAAGAAAAATCCCGTGAACAATACCGTCTACCTCAGCACGCAGGGTACGGACGGCTCCAAGCTCGCCGTGCTCGACTACCGTATCCTCGGCGAAAAGGGCGGGCTCTCCCTCGCGGACATCACCCTCCACACGGGCAGGAGCCATCAGATCCGCGTGCAAACGGCGGGGATCGCGCACCCCGTGTACGGGGACCAGCGTTACGGCGGCGAGCGGACGCAGAACCAAAAGGGAAAGCTCGCGCTTTGGGCGTATTCCCTCTCGTTTACCCATCCCGTACAGAAGGAACGGATGCGCTTTGTGGCGGAACCCCCCGAAGAACTCCCGTGGAAGGCGTTCCGCATCCGCATTCTGCCCGAGGGCGGGATCTTATGCGAGTAGATTTCCCGTTTCCGCGCGCGCCCGCGTTTGAAAATCTCGTGAAATTCAGATTTTCTTGTAAAATAAGGCGTTTGCGCTTGACGAATGCGGAATTATTGTGTAAAATAAACAGGAATGGGGTAAAGTTCCCTTCCATTCGTTCTCACCGGTTTTGCTTCGGCAAAATGCGTGAATCTTTTTAGGAGCAAGATATGAGCAAGTTCAGGGTCCGTTTGATCACGATTCTTTCTATCGCCGTCCTCTTTGTGCTCTCGCTGAGCCTCGCGGTCGGAGCGCTTCCCCACGCCGCAAGCGTAGCCTCCGCCGCCCCCGTCACCCCCGCGCAGATCTTCGATAGCGACGGCGCGGGTTCCTCCGTCGGCGCGTCCGAAGGGGACGAAACGTATGTGCAGTTCACCTTTGAGACGGGTGCGGTCAGCCATCCCCACAGCGCGGAAGTCTACTACCGCCGCAGTCTCGCCCTCAAGTGGTTCGTCGCCGACGACGAAGCTGCGGGCACGCTCGCCAACCCCGGCAAAGCGCAGTTCTTCTCGATGACGTTCTCCTTCGGCGAGATCGCGTTCGAGGAGTTCGAGATCGCCTTCGAAGGCACCGAAGAAAACATCACGAAGGACGGGAAGTCCACCAACACCGTCGTCTTCCGCAAATCGGGAGAACAGCTCGAGGCTGTGCTCCACGATTCCTATTACGACGCGGACGCGGAAGAGCCCGAAGGTCTCACCAAAGTGACCGTCGATCCCGCCAAGGATGTGACCGTCACGATCGACGATACGGACTGCGCGAGCGGCGACTTCTCCCTCTATCTTGAACAGGACGGCGCGTCCTCGAAAGTGGGCACGCTCACCAATATCGGCGGCTACTATCTCCAATGGCGCTCCTCCTCGAGCGACGGGCAGACCCCGATCACCTTCCGCGCTTCCTTCGATGAAGAAGCGGAGGACGAGCTCAGCCAGACCGTGCTCATGAAGTCGCTCAACTGCCAGAGCTTCCGCCTCAACGGCGACGGCAGAGTGGTCGATAACGCCTCCCCCGTCCTCGTCTTCAACGAAAAGATCTACTCCTTCCGCCTCGGACAGCGCTTCAATCTCGACGTCAATTCGTCCTACGTCTCTCTCGACGTCATCGACGAGACGGTGAGCACCTCCCGTAGCTATTACATGGCGAAGAAGGAGGACAACCACTACGTCAAACCCAACGAGGAATACAGCGGCGAATACCTGAGCCTCACGACCTCGACCTACTTCATGCCCACCGAAGAGACGCCCGAGGATCTCGCGTACGTCTCCATCCGTTTCCGTCTCGACGACGGGGAATCCCATCTCCACAAGTGCCCCGACTGCGGCTATCTTTACAGCGACGACAAAGAGGAAGTCCCTTTCGCCTCCCTTCCCTCCTCGGATACGGAGACCGAGACGGCGTGGGTCTGCCCCGGCACCAAGGATGACGGCTCCGAATGCCATGCCGCAAAGAGCCGCTTCACGACGGTCAATACCTATGTCTATCTGACATGGTATGCCGATGAGAGCGCGGTCGAGACCGTCGGCTCCACCACCGAAGACGAAGGGTTCGACGGGTATTACGTCTGCCCCGGCTGTAACAAGCACTATACGGTCGCGGAATACGCCGAATTCGACGAAAACTGGACCTGCCCCGAAGTCATCACGCCCGCGACCGACGACAAAGAGGAAGTCCTCTGCGGCAAGACGAAGAGCGATCTCTTCCTCGTCGATAATTCCAAGTTCGATTACATCAAGGTAGATCTCGAAGCGCAGGGCCCGAGCTATCTCGGCGTCACCTTAAATGAAGACCAAAAGACCAACCATACGTCCGACGAAGCAAAACAGGCGGAAGAGCGGTACGCCGAACTTCTCACGGCGGAAGCGGAAAAGGTGAGCGCGGGCAGGGGCGCCTATCTCTACCTCCCCTCTTTGCGCGACCTCATCGGCAGTAACTTCGCCGATTACCGCAACCTCCGTTTCAGCATCTGCTACCGCAAGCCCGACAGCGCGATCGGATCTTCGGCTTCCACCTCTACCTCTCTCCGCTACAACAACCTTCGCGTGGAAGTGGACCGCCGCGGGGATTACACCTTCCGTATCTTCGCACAGGACGCCGCGGGCAACGCCATGAAGTACTACAACGACGACGGACAGCTGGTCGCCGTCACCACGAGCAACGTGTGGGACATCGACGGGATCCCCGAATTCACCTGCTTCATCGACTATTCGGGCCCCGTGATCGAGGATTCCGACACCCAGACGCAGGGCTACCGCAACACCTCTTATACCATCGCGGGCTTCGATATCGTCGCGCTCGACGGGTATAAGACCGACTACAAGCTCTACCGCTTCGACGAGACCGCCGTGGAAGAGAAGAATCTTCCCGAAAACGTCTACCAATATCTCGTAGACAGCGCCAACGCCGCGAAGGGCGACCTCTCCACGTTCGAAGGCGGCTGGCTCCTCGACTATCTCGAAGAGATCGATCCTTTCAACGACGAGATCGGCGAAAACGACGAGAAATGGGACGATACCGACAACGCCTACCACTGGGAACCCGACTCCCTCACTTTCCTGCCACAGGAACGCGGCTATTACTTCGTGAAAGTGGACGTCACCGACGTCGAGCTCATCGGTACGACGACCTCCGCCTACAAGGTCATTTGGATCCGTAACCAGACGGATACCATTCCCGGGCATTCTAATTGGCTGACCAACAACGTCACCGCGGTCGTCATGTTCTCCATCTCGCTCGTACTGCTCATCCTGCTCGTCGTCGTTTGGGTCGTGAAGCCCTCCGATAAGAAGGTGGAAGAAGTGGACCTCGACAGCTTGAAGGGCAAGAAAAAGAATCGCAAATAAGACACTCTCCTAAATAAAAACGGGGGGCGGCGCGATGCGCCGCTCCCCGTTTTTATGTTCTGTTTGCGGCGGACCCGCCGCCCTTTACTTTCTGAACACCAAGACCTCGAAGCTGTGAGGAGGGAGTTTCAGCGAGCGGGGTGCCGTGGGCGCGACCTCGACGGGAACGATCCTGTCGGGCGCGTCGATGCGGTTGTAATCCCCGGGCTCCCCTTTCAGGCTGATGATGCGGGTGAGCGTTCCGAAGTCGAAATCGCCCTCGATCTCCGCTTCGAGCTCCTCGTCGGACGCGTTGACCGCCTTGACGTAGAGGAAGACGTCCCGCGCGGTCGCCGAGACGTACGTATTTTCGGCGTCCGTCTCCGCCCCGAGCGCGAAGTCGCCCGTATAAAGGCTGTAAAGCATTTGGACATAGTAATTGGCGGTGGCGTAGGCGCGCTTGCCGTCGAACCAAATGAGGTCGGGGCTCCATTCGGTATAGCCGAGCCTGCCGAAGAGGGGCGCGTAGGACTTCATCACCACGACGTCGGAATTGCGCTCCATGCCCGTCATGAAGGCGGCTTCCGCAAGGGCGCCCTCCCAGCAGTTCGCCTGCGGCGCGTTGAAGAGCGCGCAACCCGAGCCCGGAACGTGCGCCGCATACTCTCCCGCGTAGACCAGCGCGCCCCGCGGATAGGAATCGTAGACGTCGGTGTGCGAATACAACCACGCGGGCGAGACGTAGAAATGCTCGTCCGAACAGTAGACGAAGGAGGGATTGCTTTCGAGGTTCTTCCTCGTCCACTCCCACGCGCTCTTATGGGTCTCGGAATCGACGGTGGGACCGACCGTCCCCACGATCTTGATCTCGGGATAGCGGGCGTGGATGCGGCGTTCGAAGAGCTCGAACCGCTTGTAGAACTCATTGGGACGTTCGACCCCGTCCTTCTGCCGCGGGGAAGCCTCCCACTGCTCGTTGCCGACGCCGAGATATTCGAGACGGAAGGGCTCGGGATGCCCGAGTTCGGCGCGCAGTTTGCCCCACATCGTGTCCGTTCCGCCGTTTGCGAACTCGATGAGGTCGAGCGCGTCCTGAATATAGCTCTCGAGCTCGGGGTCGTCAAGCGGGACGAATTCCGTAGACATATATTGGCAAGCGATCCCCACCGAAAGGACGGGCAGCGGCTTTGCGCCGAGCAGTTCGCAGAGGCGGAAATACTCGTAGTAGCCCACGCCGAGCGTCTGCCCGTAGTGGGAATAGTCTGTGCGGAAGTTGTTTTCCGGGCAGGTCGCATGGACCGCCCAACGGTTCCAATTATGGCGGCGGCGCTCCACGGCGCCCACCGATTCCTTCCAAAGATAGCGGTTTTGGAGGCTGTTCCCCTCTACGACGCACCCGCCCGGGAAGCGAAGAAAGCCCGGTTTGAGGTCCTTCATGAGGCGGAAGAGATCGCGGCGGAATACGCCTATTACGGCGTCTTCGGGGATCATCGAGAAGCAATCGAGGTGTACCATGCCCGCCTTGGAGAGCGTAAACGTGAAATCGGCGCGGTCGAGAGAGGTCTTCGCCTTGACGGAAAAGGCACAGCGGCGCCATTTGCCGTCGGGCTTCACTTTCACCGTCTTCTCGATCGCCTTCACGCCATCCTTTTGCACGGTGACGGCGGCTCTGCCGCGATAATCGTAGGAACGGATCCAAAAGGAGATACGGTACTCCTTCCCCTTTTCGACGTAAACGCCGTCGTACGCCTTATTCTTCATGCCTACGCCGTCCGTACGGCAGACCATCCGCATATAGTGCGGATTTTCGGCGTAGAGCGGGCGGTCGGTCTTGATTTTGAGGGCGACGTCCGCGCCTTCGGGGAAGACTTCCCACGCGTAGCCGCCGTCGGGACGGACGACGTAGCGGTCCCATTCGCCCGAGACGTCCTTCGCCTCGAAATTGCGGTTTTCCAACAGCTCGGCGTAGAGCCCGCCGTCGAGGTCGTAGTTGAGGTCTTCGAAGAAGAGCCCCACGCCCCCCTCTTTTACGGGGATCTTGGTCTTTTCTGTGATCGTGATCTTCATGGAATTTCACCTTCTTTGCGTTGTTTTTGGGTTACGGCATACTCGGGGAGTGCCTACACTATGGGACCGCCCACCCCCCTACCCCCCTCCCGCGGAGGGGGTACGTCATTCTGAGGGAGCGAAGCGACCGAAGCGCGTCCTCCCGCCGTCATTTCGTCCCGTGCGAAACTTCTATTGTGTATCGAAGCACGGCACGAGCCGCAGGCGAAGTAGCAGAGCGCGAAGCGCGTTCTTCCCATTCCGTCATTTCGACCAAGCGAGCGATAGCGAGCGCGTGGAGAAATCTCATCCAAAATAAGGTAGAGATGTCTCGACAAGCTCGACATGACGGAATGAGAGTGCCCACCCCCCTACCCCCCTCCCGCGGAGGGGGTAATGTGTTGTGTCTTCCAATGGGGGGGTTCATTTTCCCCTCCGTTGTACCCCCTCCGTGGGAGGGGGACTAAGGGGGTGGGGCGGGATCAGTCGATGGAGTGCGCGATGTAGGTGATGTGGTCGGCGGCACGCTCGAGATTCCCGACAAGATTGATGAATACGCCCGAGTTCTGCGGCTGGCACTTGCCCTCGTTGAGCCGCTTGATATGACGGTCCACCAAGGCGCGGCGGGCGGCGTCGATCTCGTCCTCCAAACGGTCCACTTCGCCGAGCCCCGCGGCGTCCTTGGAAAGAAAGACGCCGAGCGCGCGGGAATAGAGCGTTTGGATCTTCCCGTACATCCCCGAGATCATTTCGAGGAATTCGTCCGAAAAAACGAGCTCGTCCTCCACATAGTGATGGGTGTACTTGGTGACGTTGTCGGCAAGTTCGCCGATACGCATGATGTCGTTGAGCACATAGTGCATCTTCGATACGGTGTTTTCATCCTCGGTGACGAGCGACGCCGTGGAGATCTTCACGAGGTAAGAGACGGCGAGCCTGTTGGCTTCGGCGAGCTCACGGTTCTTCTCCGTGACCTTGGGCGCGGTATCCATGTCCTTCTTCAAAAAGGCATGGAAGGCGAGATCGAGGGTATCCATCGCGTAGGAGAACATCTTGCCCGACTGCTGATAGATAAACCCGAGCGCGACGGAAGGGCTGCGCAGAAGGCGTTCGTCGAGGTCCTCGAAGATGATGTCGCCCTTCTTCTCCTGTTTGCGCGCGGGCACGATGTGCTCGGCGAGCCAGACGAAGTACTTGATAAAGGGCAAAAAGAGCAACGTATTGATCACGTTGAAGAGGGTATGGAAGGTGGCGATCTGAAGCGCCAAGCCCAGCCCCGTCTTGCCGAAGACAGCCATGTCCGAAGGGAAGATGCCCGCGAGCACGGTATCCGC
Source organism: uncultured Clostridia bacterium (assembly GCA_947627765.1). Lineage (GTDB taxonomy): Bacteria > Bacillota > Clostridia > Christensenellales > Borkfalkiaceae > Gallimonas. The sequence continues at coordinate 47,021 of CANQXA010000002.1, read as the reverse complement.
AAAGTTCCCCCAGCAGACGAGGACGATCATAAAGATGACCGCGCCGAAGAGGTTGAACAGGAAGTGGATGACGGCGGCGCGCTTGGCGTTGGGGTTCGCCCCGAGCGACGAGATGAGCGCGGTGACGCAGGTACCGATGTTGGAGCCGATGATGATGTAGAGGGCGGCGTTCCCCCCTCCGCCGATGATGATGGGGACGGGCAGGCTCGCCATCGTCAGGATAATGGCGTTGACTGCCGTAGACGACTGCACGAGCGCCGTCACCGCGATGCCGATGAGAAGGAGCAGGACGGGATTTCTGATCTTTGCGAGCAGACCCGAAACGGCTTCGAACGCCGCAGAGCCCTCTTCGAAGGTGAGCGCGCCCGACATGAATTTGAGCCCGACGAAGATGAGACCGAACGCCGCGATGACGTTGCCGACCGATTTCATCTTCTCGTTTTTGGAGAACATCGTGATGAACACGCCGACCGCCGCCAAACTGAGGAAGAAGACTGTGATCTCCGAGCCGCCGATGGCGATGACCCATGCGTTGAGCGTCGTCCCGATGTTGGCGCCCATGATGATCGCCGTCGCTTGAAAGAGGGTCATGATCCCCGCGTTGACGAGACCGACCACCATGACCGTCGTAAACGCCGAACTCTGCCCCATAATGGTCACGACCGTACCGATCCCGACCCCCGCGAATCTGCTCTTCGCGGTCTTATTGAGCATCTTTTTGAGCTTTCCGTGGGCGAGGCGGGTCATGTTTTCGGAGAGGATCTTCATTCCGACGAGGAAGGTCCCCATGCCGCCGAAGATCTGCATGACGATTTTGATGATGTCCCAAGCTCCCATAAATATCCTTCTATTCTTCCCTGATTCTGCCCGCCTCTATTATAACAGGGAGACGGGCGCTTTGTCACGCGATTTGTGCGGGGCGGTAAAAAAATCCGCCGCCCGCCGCGCAAAGAGACGGCGCCCCTGACGGGACGCCGAACCTATTATTTGGTCTTTTGGATGGCGATATGCACCTCGTCGAGCTGTTTTTTCTCGACGGGCGAGGGCGCGTTCATCATGAGATCGCGCGCCTTGGCGTTCATGGGGAAGGCGATGACTTCCCGGATGTTGACGGTATCCGAGATGAGCATGACCATGCGGTCTACGCCGGGGGCTACGCCCGCGTGAGGGGGCGCGCCGTACTCGAAGGCGTTGTAGAGGGCGGGGAATTTCCTGCGGACTTCCTCCTCCCCGATCCCGACGAGCGAGAACGCTTTGAGCATGATCGCGGGGTCGTGGTTTCTGACCGCGCCCGAAGATAGCTCCACGCCGTTGCAGACGATGTCGTACTGCCATGCGAGGATGGAGAGCGGATCCTTGGTTTCGAGCGCTTCGAGCCCGCCCTGCGGCATGGAGAACGGATTGTGACAGAATTCGAGCTGTCCGCTCTCCTCCCCGATCTCGTACATGGGGAAGTCCACGATCCAGCAGAAGCGGTAGACGTTCTTCTCAATCAGCCCGAGCCCCGTGCCGAGCATGGTGCGGAGGATCCCCGCGCGCTTCCGGACGTCTTGCAGTTTATCTTCGGCGACGAGGGCGATAAACGCGTCTTTCTCTGCGCCGAGCGCCTTCTTCCACGCATCGGCGGCGGGGGCGGCGAACTTGGCGATCCCGCCCGCGGGCGCGCCGTTTTCGTCGAGCTTGAACCAGTACATGGTACCGCCCTCCGTCTTGACTTTGAACTCCTCCGCCGTCTTATCGATCCACTTGCGGGGGACGTTCACGCCTGTCACGCAGATCGCCTTGACGTGTTTGAGCATGAGGGGATCGAAGCCGCAATTCACGGTGAGATCGGTCACGTCCTTGATGATCAGCGGGTTGCGAAGGTCGGGCTTGTCGGTGCCGTAGTCCTCGAGGGCGGTGAGATAGGGAATGCGGCGGAAGGGAGGCTTGTCCGCTTCCCAACCCGAAAACTTCGCAAACACGGGAGGCAGAACCCGCTCCAAGACGGCGAATACGTCCTCCTGCGTGGCGAACGCCATCTCGATGTCGAGCTGGTAGAATTCGCCCGGGGAACGGTCGGCACGGGCGTCCTCGTCGCGGAAGCAGGGCGCGATCTGGAAATACTTATCGAAACCGGCGCACATCAACAGCTGTTTGTACTGCTGGGGCGCCTGCGGAAGGGCATAGAATTCGCCCGGGTAGAGGCGGCTCGGCACGATGTAATCCCGCGCGCCTTCGGGAGAGGAAGAGGTCAGAATGGGCGTGGAGATCTCGTAGAAACCCTCCTCCGTCATCAGCCTTCTGAGCTCGGCGACGATCTTGGAGCGAAGCACGATCTTTTCCTTGACGGCGGGGTTGCGGAGATCGAGGAAACGGTAGCGCAGACGGGCGTCCTCCCCCGCTTCCGTCGAATGGGAGATCTCGAAGGGAAGCGCCTGCGTCATTCTTCTTCCCAAAACTTCCACTTTCTCGGGGACGATCTCGATCTTCCCCGTGGGGAGCTTTTCGTTGGGAGCGGAGCGCAGAACGACCGTTCCCTCCACCGAAACGGTGGACTCTGTGGGGATCTCGCGGAAGGCGGAGAGGCAGGGTTCCTCCGAACAGACCACCTGCGTCGTACCGTAGAAGTCGCGGAGGACGGCGAACAGCAGCCCTCCCTTATCCCGTTTGCTATCCAGCCAGCCCGCAAGTTTGACGCGTTTGCCTACGTCTCCCTCCCGAAGCTCGTTACAGTTGTGCGTTCTGAACTCCATGGATCTCTCCTCAAAATTTATCCTGTGACCTGCCGCGGCAGACTGCGCCGCGGTCCAAAAGGTATTGTAGCCGCTTCCGCGGAAAAAGTCAAGCGCACGCGCCCGATTTGCGCGCTCACGCGGAAAGAAAGACGAACTTTCCGTCGTAATCCACCGTCACGGTGCCCGTCGCGGGGATGTTGCCGCTGAGGATCTGCTCGGAGAGCCCGTCTTCGACGCAACGGCGGACGGTCCGTTTGAGCGGACGCGCGCCGAATTCCTCGCTGTACCCTTCCGCCGCGATCTCCGCACGCGCACGCGCCGTCACGCGGAGGGTGATCCCCCGTTCCGCAAGCCGCTTGGCGAGCCCGTCGAGGATCTTCCCCGTGATGCACAGGGCGTCTTCGCGGGTGAGCTTATGGAAGATGACGGTCTCGTCGATGCGGTTGAGGAATTCGGGCTTGAAGCGGCTCTTGAGCGCCGCCTCGATGCGGGACTTCATCTCGCCGTATTCGCCCTCCTCCGTCCCGCCGAAGCCGAGCGCGGAGACCTCCCTCACTTCATGGGCGCCCACGTTGGACGTCATAATGATGACGGTATTCTTGAAGGAGACGAGCCGTCCGCGGCTGTCGGTGAGCCTGCCGTCGTCGAGGATCTGCAAAAAGACGTTGAAGACGTCGGGGTGCGCCTTTTCGATCTCGTCGAAGAGGAGAACGGAATAGGGCTTGCTCCGCACGCGCTCGGTGAGCGTGCCCGAGGGGTCGTCGAACCCGATATAGCCCGGGGGGGCGCCGATCAGCTTGTTGACCGATTCCTTATCCATGAATTCGGACATATCGAGACGGATCATCATACGCTCGTCGCCGAAAAGCGCTTCCGCGAGCGCCTTGCAGAGATCGGTCTTCCCCACGCCCGTCGGACCCACGAAGATAAAGGAGCCGATGGGACGGTTGGGGTCCCCCAAGCCCGCGCGCGCCCTGCGGATCGCCCGCGCAACGGCGGCGACCGCCTCGTCCTGCCCGACGATCCTGCGGTGCAGTTCCTCTTCGAGCCCCAAAAGACGGGAGCTCTCCTGCTCGGTCAGTTTGGAGACGGGGACGCCCGTCCAATCGCTGACGATCGCGGCGATCTCGTCCGTCCCGATGGAGAGATGGGTCATGTTGCGGGCGTTGTTCCACTCCTCGCGGAGTTCGGCGCGGCGGTCTTCGAGCTGTGCGATCTGCTTGCCGAGCGCGTCCGCCCGCGCATAGTCCCGCCATTTGGTAGCTTTGTCGATCTCCGAAGAGAGGCGCAGAATTTTTTCGTCGAGCTCGCGGAGTTCGGCGGGCCCGTTGTAGGAATTGAGCCGCTTGCGGGAAGCCGCTTCGTCGATGAGGTCGATCGCCTTATCGGGCAGAAAACGGTCGGTGACGTAGCGGTCGGAGAGTTTGACCGCCGCTTCGATGGCCTCTTCTGTGATCACGACGTTGTGATGCGCCTCGTACTTATCTTTGAGCCCGCGTAAAATGACGATCGCGTCTTCAACGCTCGGCTGGTCTACGGTCACGGGGGTAAATCTCCGCTCGAGGGCGGCGTCCTTTTCGATGTATTTGCGGTACTCCTCCGTCGTCGTCGCCCCCACCGTCTGCAATTCGCCGCGGGCGAGCATGGGCTTTAAGATGTTGGAGGCATCCATATTGCTTTCCGACGAACTGCCCGCGCCCACGATCATGTGGATCTCGTCGATGAATAGGATGATGTTTCTATCGTTCGTGATGGCGTCGGTCACTTCTTTGAGACGTTCCTCGAAGTCGCCGCGGTAGCGCGCGCCCGCGAGAAGGGAGGTGAGGTTGAGCGAAAAGACTTTCTTATCCCGCAGGATCTCGGGGACGTTACCCATCACGATCTCCTGCGCCAGCCCTTCGATGACGGCGCTCTTCCCGACGCCCGGTTCGCCCACGAGGACGGGATTGTTCTTGGTACGGCGGGAGAGGATCTGGATGACCTTTTCGATCTCCTTACGCCGCCCGATGACGGGGTCTAACTTGCCCGCTCTCGCCTTCGCGGTGAGGTCGTCGCCGTACCGCATATAGGGCAGGTCTTCGGCGGGCGCTTCGTAGGCGCGGGCGCGCTGTCCCTGAGAACGGCCCTTGGAGGAGGGAAGTTCTTGGGGGCGCTGTGCGGGCGTCACAAATTCGAGCAGACGGCTTTTGAGCAGTTTGAAATCCGTCCCGATCGTGCGCAGGATGCGCATGGCGCAACAGTCCTCGGCGCCCAAGATGGCGAGGAGAACGTGCTCCGTCCCGATGATCCCCGAGGGATCCGCGGAGAGGGCCCGCTCCCGCGCCGTATCGAAAAACGCCTTGGTGTTGGGCGTGAGCCCCACCGTCGGGAAGTCGGGGGAGACCCGCCTGCGGAATTGCTCGGCATACCGTTCGAAAGTTGCGCCCGCTTCGGGAAGAAGTTTGCCCGCGGTACTGTCGTTGACGCAGAGCATCGCGAGAACGATGTGTTCGCTCCCGATGTAGGTGGTATGGTACCGTTCGGCGAGCTCGTTTGCGACGAGCACCGTTTGGTTGAGATGTTCGCTGAATCGATCGTTGTTCATATCCTTCCCTTTGAGAGCCGCAAGTTCAGAAGAAGAGTTCCATTCCGCCGATCGCCTTGGAGACGTACTCGGCGCGGTAGGCGCACTGCCCTTCCCCGTCGAGGGGGGCGCCGTTGAGACGGTTGATCCCCGCGGGACGCATATCGACGGCGAGGCTGTCGAGCAGTTGCATCCTGTCGTCCTCCCGCTCCGCGTCCAAGCCGAAATATCCGAGCGCGATGCCGAGTTTGAGGTCGGCGAGGAGACGTACGAACTCCCGCTCGTCGAGACGGCAGCAGTTGCAGAGGATCCCGTAGGCGCGGCGGACGCGGTCTTTGAGCGGGACGCCCTCCTCCGCCTTCATGCGGGAACGCTCGCGGAGCTCCATTTCGACGAGCAGGCTGGTCGCCTGTTCCACGGCGGAGAGGAGCTCTTCCTCGGAAGGTCCGAGCGTGATCTCGTTGCTGATCTGGAAGAGGTCGCCCTCCGTGCCGCTCCCCTCCCCGTACACGCCGCGCGCGGTGAGCCCGAGGCGGGCGAAATCGGGAATGAGCCCCTTCATGATCCCCCGCCGCGCCAACGCGGGCAGAAAGAGCATGACGGACGCCCTCAGCCCCGTCCCCAAATTGGTGGGGCAGGCGGTGAGATATCCGAGCGTTTCATCATATGCGAACGGAATGGATTCGGAAATGACGTCGTCGATCCCCGAGACCCGCTCGTAGGCGCGTTTGAGGTCGTATCCTTTCATGAAGTACTGTTCGCGGACATGGTCCTCCTCGTTAATCATGACGGAGATGCTTTCGTCGCGCGTGATGAGGGCGGCGGAAATTTTTTTGTGACGGATGAGGTCGCGGGAAATGAGGTAGCGCTCCCGCAAAAACGCCGCTTTTTCGTCGGAGACGTCGCACATCTCATAGAGATCGAATTTCTCCATTCCCGAGAGCTCCGCGGCGAGGAGCTGGATCATTTCGCCCGCCTGCTCGGAGGCATGGGGGTCGGAAAGGAGCCGACCGGGGAAGGGATAGTCCTTGAAATTGCGCGCGAGACGGATCCTCGTGGATACGGCGACCGACTCGTATTCCGCCTTGAATGCGGCGATCATAGATCCCCCTCCCTTTGGTAGAGTTTGCGGTTGATCTCGGCGAGGCGGGCGCGCAGTCCGCGCAGGGCAGACTCGTCTTTCCGCTTCTCCGCTTCGTCGATCTGACCTTTGAGCACTTCCCGTTCGCGTACGAGGTCGCGCACGAGGTCGTACGTCTCATCCGCGGCGCCGCTCGGCGCCTTGCCGCCGTGGGAAGTCTTGCCCTGAATGTAGCGGATGGTGGGCAGAAGCTCCTCGCGGAACGCGGCGTAGCAGTGGGCGCATCCCAAGAGCCCCGTGCGGCGGTAGTCGTCGAGCGCCGTCCCGCAGACGGGGCAGGTCTTCTTACGGCTCTCCGTCCGCCCTACGAACGAGGTGAAGAATCCCTCATCCTGCTCGGGATAGAGGCGGGCATAACAATCGGGGCAGAGGGTCAGCTTGACCTCCCGCCCGTCGATCTTCCTGGTAAATTGTTTCGCGCAATCCCGCCCGCAGTTGATACAGAGCATGGCGCCTCCTTAGTCTTCGATGAGGCGGAAACGGGGCTGACCCTTCGCCTCGGGGTACTTTTCGCCGTCCGCATCCGAGAGGAACATCGAGATCGGCCTCGCCCAGAACCCGCTCGCATTGATGGGACGGTATAAGACGAGGGTCTCCCCCGTCTCGCTGTGCCGCGCCGTGCCGACGACGAGATATTCTCCCCCCTTGAAATGGCGGTATTTGCCGCCGATCACGAGCTCTCTCACCGCTTCTCCTCGGACATGGTATGCCCGTTTGTCTTCTCGGGGTGAAGTTTTTCGATCTCCTCGAAGAAGCCTTCGCCGCGGGGAATGTGGTACCGCCCGCAGAGGGTATCGATGGAAAGGATGGGCATTCCGTCGTGCTCGCCCGCCTTCACGCCGCCGATCTCCTCCCATTTGAGGAAGAAACTCTCCGCGCGCTCGCTCTCCCGCCACAGGATCCCTTGGGAGTAGACGGCGAACACGGCTTTGGCGCGAAAATAGGCGTAGGCGGAACGGCCCACGAGAAAGACCCCGAAGACGCCCAAGAGGGCGCCGACGCTCGCCTCATAGATCGCAAGGGGTATGGCGCCGAGCACGAAGACGAGCCCCACCGCGCCGATGATGATCGCACGCTTTCTGCGCTTGCGGTTGGGCAAAAACATCTTCTTTTCGGGTACGAAATAGGTCTTATCCTGTTTGGTCGGCTTGCCCGAGGGGGGCGTTTCGCCGAAGAGCGGGATCCCCCGCTGCTCCAAAACGGCATAGAGGCGGGGTTTGGCGTCCGTCTGGATGAGTGCGGGCGGCTCCCCCCTTTTCGCCTGTTTGGAGAGATAGCGGGCGGGGATCTCGAGGACGACCGACCATTCGCCGAGTTCGCGGGGAGCGCGGCGGGTGCAGAGCGAGAAGGCGCGGAGATCGGAATAAGGTACGCGGATCACGCGCTCCTTGCCGTCGGCGTGGATGACGAGTTCCTCCCCGGCAAAGGTCGCAAACGTCCCCTCGCCGACAAAGAAGCTCTCTTCGCTGTCGCACCGCTCCAAAAAGTCGTTCTTGCGCTTTTCGGTGCGGACGGAGACGCGGTAAGCGACGAGCGCAAAGATCGCGGAAAGGACCGCCGCCCCGCCGAAACTGCCCATCAGAATGTAGCAAAGACGGGGGGAGACGTGGGAAAATTCGAGAATGAAGACTGCGATCACCACGCCGACGAGCATCGCGACGGCAAGGATCGCCAATACAAAGGAAAGATAGCCGACCGCAAGACAGGCGCGGCGGTACGCTTTGCACCGCTTGGCGCGCTCTTCGGGGGTTTTCGGAATCACTGCCTCAGACATGGTACCCTCCTTTCTTGTCAGAGACCTTTGGAATTGTTCGCCCGCTTCCACCACAGAAAGTAGAAAAGAGCAAGGAGCTGTAACGGTACGCCGATGATAAAGATGAGCCACAGCGTGGGATGCGCCGAGCCGATAATCGCATAGGCGGTGAGATAGGCGCAGGCGAGCGCCGTCCAAATCAAGACGGACAGGGAGATGAGCCTTGTCCAACGGTATCCCCAAATACAGCTGAATACGAGGACGACGACGGCAGACGCGGGAACGGCGTAGACGAATGCGAGCCAAAGGTAGCCGAGATCGGGCGAAATGAGCCCGCCGAGCACAAAGCAGAGCACGGCGACCAGCCAGCAGAGCCCCACAGAGAGCCCCAAAATGATGAAGCGGCGGATCGACTTCGTCTTTTTGGGCATGACGGGATGGACGCGGTGCTCGCGGACGAGATCGTCTACCGAAACTTTGAAGATCTCCGCGATCTGGACGAGGATGCGTACGTCGGGCAGTCCGTTCCCCTGTTCCCATTTTGAGACCGATTTGTCGGAATAATTGAGTTTTTCGGCGAGCTCGAGCTGGGTCATCCCGGAAAGTTTTCTAAGTCTTGTAATATTTTTCCCGATGATCGCCGCAAGATCCTTTTCTTCCATATCTTTTATTATACCTCTTTTTGGGAAACTTGTCAATGATTCTACCGTCATCTTCCCGTTGCTCTTCGGCGAAAGCGCCGAAATCCTGCTCTTTTTCCCCGCTTTCTCCCCTTAGAAACGAATTTTTCCCTTGACTTCCCGCGTTTGTTGTAGTAGAATAAATTTGCGGCACAATTAAATCCTGATAAAAGCAAGATACAACGGCATCGGTGTATCCTTTTTTTTCAATGCTTTTATCGGAAATTGTGTCGCAGCAATGAGGGTACTCATGCGGGCGCTCTCACGGGAGCGCTCTTTTTTATCCCTCAAACGCTCTTACGAAGGAAACTCTTGAACCCGGAGGTTTCATATGAAGCATCAATGCGTTTCCTGCGGCACAGTATTCGAAGGCAATTTCTGCCCCGAATGCGGCGCCAAATGGCAAGATCCCGCCCTGTGCCCGCAGTGCGGCGCGCCCAAGACGGAAGGGGCGAAATTCTGCCCGAAATGCGGCTACGCCTTCTTTGGCGCGGCGCCGCAGGAGAGCCAAGCGCAAGCCGCTCCGCAAGCGGGTATGACGGGCTCCGCCCTACCCATGTCTGCGGCTTTGCCCGCGCAAAACGGCGGGGAAGCCGTCCGCGCGCCCAAACAGGCGGGCAAGTTTACACGGGGGCTGCACGCGTTTCTGCCCAACGTCCCCGCGGCGCTCTCCCTTGTCATCTCCGTATTGCTCTTCCTCTTTTATCTTGCGCCCTATTCGGCGATCGGAATGAGCGTCGGGAACGTCTATCAAGGGATCGCCGATCCCACGCACCGCACGCAAGCCGTCTCGCTGGTCATCTGCGCCGTATTTCTGACGATATACTCCATCGTCTGGCTGGTCAAAGTGCGCAAGGGTGGCTATTCTCCCCTCGCGTACAACCTGGTCGGCGCAGTCCTTTGGATGGTCTTCTCAGACGTCGCTTCCGTCCTCTCGCTCAGGGCTTCCCTCACGTCGGTCTTGGGCATGGGTGGGCCCTGCGTTGCCTTACAGCTTGCGGCGGCGTTCTCCAACATCTATCTTGTCATCGAGCTTATCGCGGTGATCTTGATCCGCAAACTCCCCAAACGCTTTGCCAACATCGAGCCCGTTCCGCAATATCGGACCAAGATCTCCGTTCTGCTCTACGACTTTCTCGCCGACGCGCCCATGATGTTCTTTGCGGTCTTCGGCTTTGCGCTCTTTTTGATCTACCTCACCCCCGTGCGCGCTTGGAACGGAGGTTTCATCGGAGCTTCCGTGAAGGAGACATCGCTCTACGCGCTCCTCTCGCAGAAAAGTGTCCTTTTGCAACCCCTCTATAAGATCCCCACGTTCTCCATCCTCGCCGCGGCGATGGTCGCCATTGCCGTGCTGATGGTCTTCTATACCGTGATATGGCTCTTCCTCCGCTGTGCGATCAAAAAGAAGGGTACGCTTCTGACCGCTCTCTCCTGCATTCTGCCCACCCTCCTCTTAATCTCCGCCGCGGCGCTGTGTACGATCCTCAAAAACAATGGGCTCGGCAAGGGAGACGCGTCCCTCATCGTCCCGCTGATCCTAAGTGTGGTGTACCTCTTTTTCGTGCCTTTCTCCATGCTCCTGCGCTTCCTGCTTACGAAGAAGACGACGGTGCAAGAGGAAATCGGGCGGAGGAAGCAGACGGCGGAAGCGTGGAAGGCGACCCATGCCGCGCCCGAGCGTCCTCAAAAACCCGAGACGCCGCCTACCGAGTTCGGCGGGCTCGTCCAACAAATTGGTACAACGCGCAAGCTCGTGATCTCCGCCGTTCCCGTCTACTTCCTCTCGATTTCGCTATTTTTCTTCTGTATGACGGCATACGCATTGGTTTTCAGAAAATTGCATGAAGATTACGGCGATGTTTCGATGCTCCTCGGCTTCCTCATTCCCGCCTTGCTTTTTATGGTCTTTGCCCTGCTCGGCTGGCAGATAAGCCGTTGTACCAAATTCGGCAAGACGAACCTCACTTGGAAGCGTAGATTCCTCATTCTCAGGATCGTATTCAGCTGTCTCGGCGCACTTGCCCTCCTCTTCGCCTTTATCGTGATCTTCATCTCGAACACAATGGCAGACAATAAAGCGCCTGACATGGTCGCGCTTTATGTCGCCTTTTGGGTCGGTTTCGCCTTACAGCTCTTTGTCTTTATCTATCAGATCGTGGTATCGGTCAAATATAAAAAGTACCTCTCGAAGCTCGTATCGTTCGGCTCGGAGGAGTGGAGCGCCGCCCTTCGCTTGCTCTCCGATTGGCAAATGGCGACGGCCGCCTTCAAAAATTACCGTTACCGCTGTATCTGCTATGAGCAAGGTCGGGATTATACCCAAGCGGGCGGTTTGACCGTTTGGGTGACCAATCACAAGGCGCTTACCATCGTGCTCCTTAGCGTCCTCGCGCTCGGGCTTGCGGTCGTGCCCTTCGTGGTTTGAGCCAATGAAAACAGGGGACGGGCAAATTCGCCCGTCCCCTTTCTTTTGTGCTTCTTTTGTAAAAAACCGATCAGAAGTAGCGCTTCAACAGCCCCTTGAAGCCTGCGCCGTGACGCGCTTCGTCCTTCGCCATTTCATGAACGGTATCGTGGATGGCGTCGTAGCCGAGCATCTTCGCGCGCTTCGCAAGCTCGAGCTTGCCCTCGCAGGCGCCCGCCTCCGCCGCCGCTCTGAGCTCGAGGTTCTTCTTCGTCGAATCGGTGACGACCTCGCCGAGAAGTTCCGCAAACTTGGAAGCGTGTTCGGCTTCCTCGAACGCATAGCGCTTATAGGCCTCGGCGATCTCGGGATACCCCTCGCGCTCGGCGACCCGCGCCATCGCAAGGTACATTCCGACTTCACAGCACTCGCCGTTGAAATTGGCGCGCAGACCGTTCATCACTTCTTCGTCTTCGACGATCCCGTCCCCGACATGATGTTCGCAGGCAAACGTCTTTTCCTCGATTGGCTCAAACTTTCTCGCCTTGCAGACAGGGCAGACTTCGACATCGTCTTCGACGATCTCGCCGCAAATAGCACATCTTTTCATAACCTTTATCTCCTTTCGAAAACTTAACCGTATTATATCACAACGGAAATTTCGCCGTCAACGGTTTTACGAAAAATTCCGCCCCTTTTTCTCTTTGTTTTTTCGGACGCGCCGCTTCGGACGGTCCCATTTTGGTAGCATTTTATCCTACTTTATGCGATTTGTCAAGCAAAAGTGAGATATGACCTATAATAGAGACGGAGAAAAACGATGAAACCGTTAAAAGAAAAAATCAGCGTCACCATCGACGCCGACCTTTTGCAGGAACTGAAAAAACAAGCCGAGAAGGACGACCGTTCTCTCTCGCAGTACATCAATCTCGTCTTGCGCAAGCACATCGAGAAGGAAAAAGAGGACTAAGCCCGCCGGTTTCCACGGCGGATTTTTTATGCGAATTTTTCCGAAAATTTTTCCAGCTCGGCGGGAGTGTGCACGAAATTCGTCGCGCCGACCGCTTCGAGTTGCTCCCGCGTTCGGTACCCCCAGAGCACCGAGACCCCTACCATGCCCGCGTTTTGAGCCGTCATAACGTCGGCTTCGCCGTCTCCGACCATGAGGCAGTCTCTTAGCGGCACGCGAAGGGTCAGCGCGGCGAACCGCGCAGGCGAAGGGTCGGGTTTCAGCGGAAAGAGCCCGCTGTCGCCCCCGAGATAGGCGAACGTCCCCGCGGGGAAAAACCGCGAGATCGCCCGCTCCACCCCGATCTGGGGTTTGTTGGAGAGGACGCCGAGCAGAAATTTTTCTTTGAGGCGGAAAATGGTCTCCTCCATGCCCGCAAAGGGACGGATCAGACGCTCGCTGTCGTCGTAATGCTCGCGGAAATAGCGGAGATACTCCTCGCTGTCCGAATGGGTGACGCACCGCACGAGGTAGTTTGCCCCCCGCCCGATGTACCGCTTGGTCTCCTCCTCGCCGATCTCGCCGAGCCCGAAATGGCGGAGCATTCCGTTGACCGCCGCGTGAATGGCGGGCAAGGTATCGAGCAGGGTGCCGTCGAGATCGAAAAACAGGGCTTTCATCACATCTTCTCGGGGACGCCGATCCCGAGCAATCCGAGCGCGTTTTTGAGCGTAATGAGCGCCGCGTCGGTGAGGGCGAGGCGGTAAGCGCGGAGATCGTCGGTCTCCGCCTGCATGATCTTGCTCTCGATGTAGAATTTGTTGAACTTCTGCGCCGTGCCCACGGCATAGCGGGCGATCATGCTCGGCTCGTAATTTTCGGCGGCGCCCTTCACGACGTCGGGATACTCCGCAAGCGCCTTGATGAGTTCTGATTCGGAGGCGTTCGGCTCGGCGATCTTCGCGCCGCGGTAGCCGATCCCGCTCTCTTCCGCACGGTTGAGGACGGACCGCGCGCGGGCACAGGTGTACTGCACATACACGCTGGTCTCCCCGTCGAAGTTGAGCGCCTTGTCGTAGGAAAAGACGATGTCCTTGATCTTATTATTGTAGAGCGCGCCGAAGATGACCGCCCCGACGCCCACCTTTTCCGCCACCTCTTCCTTGTTTTCGAGCGCGGGATTCTTTTCCGAGATCACGGCGTACGCCTTCTCCACACAGCGGCGGATGACGTCTTCCAGCCAGACGACTTGTCCCTTGCGCGTGGACATGGCGCCGTCTTCGAGGCTCACCATGCCGTAGGCGACGTGAACGAGGTCTTTCGCCCACTCCTTTCCCATGAGTTCAAGCACCTTGAAGACTTGCTTGAAGTGCAAATTCTGCTGATAGGCGACGACGTAGAGACATTTGTCGAAGTCGTACGTCTCTTTGCGGTAGATCGCGGCGGCGAGATCGCGCGTGGCGTAGAGGGAAGCGCCGTCCGAACGCAAGATGAGGCACGGAGGCATCCCGTAGGGCTCGAGATCGACGATCTGCGCGCCTTGGCTCTCGACGAGCATCCCTTTTTGCCGCAATTCCTCGATGACGGGCGCCATCTTATCCGTATAAAAACGCTCGCCCGCATAGCTGTCGAAGGTGATGTGCAGACGGTCGTAGATCGTCTTCACGTATTCGAGCGTAAGCTCTTTGAACCACTCGAAGAGGGCGTTTGCCTCAGGGTCGCCGCTCTCGATGAGACGGAAGTACTCGCGCGCCTCCCGCTCCATCGCCTCGTCCGCCTCGTTGTTGAAGCGGACATAGAGGTCGTTGACGGCGTGGATCCCGCCCTTTTGCACCGTCTCGCGGTCGCCCCAGCGCTTGTAGGCGGAGATCAGCTTGCCGAACTGCGTGCCGTAGTCGCCGAGGTGATTGATGCCGACGACCTTGTATCCGAGCGCCTTGAAAATGCGGTAGAGCGCGCCGCCGAGCACCGTCGTGGAGAGGTGCCCGATGTGGAAAGGCTTGGCGATGTTGACGGAGGAATAGTCGATGCAGACCGTTTTCCCCATACCCATGTCCGAAGAGCCGTACTTTGAACCCTCCTCTTCGATCCTGCGGATCGTCTCCTCGGCGAGCCCGCTCTTTGCGATCTTGAAGTTGAGATAACCGTTCAGCGCGCCGACCGATTCGACGACGCCGTCCGTCGGATATGCCGCCGCGAGTTCCTCCGCGATCTTGACGGGGGACTTTCTCATCGTCTTCGCGAACTTGAAGCAGGGAAGGGCGTAGTCCCCGAGCGCGGGATCGGGCGGAACGGCGATCGCGCCCGCGATCTCCTCCGCGGAAATGCCCTCCGCGTTGATGTGCTTTGCAATGTATGCCTTGTAATCCATGGCGTGCTCCTTTGGGATTTCGAAAGTATTCTACCACAATTCCCGAAAACAGGCAACCGAAAGGCTTGATGTTTGGCAAAAAAAGTTATATAATAGAGAAAGACGCGGCGACGCCGCGTACGTCCGAGGAGGATCCGTCATGAAATTAGGAGTTGTGGGTCTGCCCAATGTCGGCAAATCCACCCTGTTCAACGCCATTACCCGCGCCGGTGCCGAGGCGGCAAATTATCCCTTCTGCACCATTGAGCCCAACGTCGGCGTGGTCGCCGTGCCCGACGAACGGCTCGACCGTCTCGCCGCCCTCTATTCGAGCAAAAAGGTGACGCCCGCCGTCGTCGAATTCGTGGACATCGCAGGGCTCGTGAAGGGTGCGAGCCGCGGCGAGGGGCTCGGCAATAAATTCCTCTCGCACATCCGCGAGGTGGACGCGATCGTGCACGTTGTCCGCTGTTTCGAGGATGAAAACGTCACCCATGTCGAAAGCACCGTCGATCCCGTGCGGGACATCCAGACCATCAACCTTGAGCTGATCCTCGCCGATCTCGAAGCGATCGAAAAGCGGCAGGACCGCATCCGCAACGCCGCGCGGGGCGGCACCGACAAAGTTGCCGCCGCCGAATACGCCCTTCTCGAGCGCCTTTCCCGCCATCTCAGCGAGGAAAATCCCGCCTCTACCTTCGAAGCTACGGAGGAGGAACTGCCCTTCCTCGACAACCTGTTTTTGCTCTCGAGAAAACCCGTTATTTACTGCGCCAACATCTCGGAGGCGGACATGGGTACCTCGGAAGACGCGCTTCCCTTGGTCGTTGCCGTCAAAAATTACGCAAATTCCCATCACGCGGAGACCATTGTCGTCTGCGCGAAGACGGAGGCGGAACTCTCCGAACTCTCCGAGGAGGACCGCGCCGTCTTCCTCGAAGAATTCGGGCTGAAAGAGAGCGGGCTCGACCAGCTCATCAAGGCGTCCTACGCCCTTTTGGGGCTCATTTCCTTCCTCACCGCGGGCGAGAAGGAGACCCGCGCGTGGACCATCGTCAAGGGGACGAAGGCGCCCCAAGCCGCGGGAAAGATCCATTCCGACTTCGAAAAGGGATTTATCCGCGCGGAAGTCGTGGACTACGAAACGCTGCTCGAATGCGGCGGGCTGACGGGCGCGCGCGAAAAGGGTAAGGTCCGCTCGGAGGGGAAGGACTATGTGATGCGGGACGGCGACGTCGTCCTCTTCCGCTTTAACGTATAACGTATCATATGGACGTCTATGAAGCCGTGAGAGATCGGCTGATGCAACTCCTCGGAGAGAGGAAGATGTCGGTCCACGCGCTCGCCATCGAATGCGCGGTCCCGCCGTCTACCATCAAAAATATCCTGTACGGAAAGAGCAGGAATCCGGGCGTCGTTACCTTGAAGGCGCTCTGCGACGGTCTGCATATCTCCCTGTGCGAATTTTTCGGCGCGGAGAGCTTTTCGCGTTTGGACGACGAGTGAGAAAATGATCCTGCCGTGAATTCGCCGCCGAAGGCTTGCCTTCGGCGGCGCTTTTTTCCCTACCGCTTTCCCTTTACGGGGTACGTCTCCGCGGCACAATGCCCGAGGGCTTGATCACGCAGTCCGCGGGGTATACGCCCCGCAGCATGAGGAGAGGATAGACGACCGACCGCTTTCCCACGACCGTACCCGGGCAGAGGACGGCGTTACATCCCACCTCCGCAAAGTCCCCCAAAAAGGCGCCGCACTTTCTGCGCCCCGTCGGGATCCGTTCCCCGCGGCGGCAGACCGTTACGGGCGAGCCGTCCGATTTGAGATTGGAGATCACGCTTCCCGCCCCCATGTGCGCTTTTCTGCCCAAAATGGAGTCGCCGACGTAATTGAAGTGGGGAACCTGCACGCCGTCGAACAGGATACAGTTTTTGAGCTCGGAGGAGTTGCCGATCACGCATCCCTCCCCCGCCAAGACGCCGCCGCGCAACAGTGCGCCCTGCCGTACCGCCGTTCCCGCGCCGATCACGCAGGGCGGACAGAGCCCCGCCGACGGGGACACGCACGCCGTGCGGTGGACGTATACCCCGTTCGCAAGGCATAGAAATTCCTCGCCGAGCCCCGGCATGATCGTCTCCAAAAAGGGAACGATGCACCCGAGCGCCTCCCACGGATAGCGCAGTCCGCCCAAAAAGACGGCGCGCGTGTAGGAGAGGTCGTAGAGATCGCGGACGGTGACGCTGTATTCCATGCCTCATCCTATGAATCCGCCGCATTTTTTGACCGCAAGCGCGCAAAACGCCCCGAGGCAAGCCCCGGAGCGCTTTTTTTTGTCAGGATTACGACTGACCCGTCGATACGATGTCCTCCCCGTCCGCGTCTTGGGCGTCGGGACGGATCATACAATAGTGCGGATTATGCGCATACTTCTTTTTCTTCGACATGGCACGCCTCCCGAAAACAGGATGCGCGGGATCAGACCTTTTTATTCCTCGTGTTTTTCGGGCTCGGGAGCGTTGCCCGACATCTCCGCGATGATCTCCCGCTCGCGGCGCTTATCTTCGCTCTCGCGCTTTTCGGCGTTTTGGTCTACGCGCTCCGCCCGAATTTTCTTGTTTTCCGAATCGGTCATGACGATCTCCTTTTTCTCAAAGTATACCGCATTTTTCGCAACTTGTCAAGCGATCAGACCGCCGCGATCTGTTTTTCGATCTTGGAGAAATTCTCCGTCTGCTGGTCGATCATCATCTTCGCCGCGGGCTGGACGGTGTAGTAGCCGCGGGCGAGCATCTCTTCGAAGACGAGGAACTGCGTCTCCGCGTGCGCGCCGTAATTTTTGAGGACCGTCTTGCGGAAGGGACGGGTACTGCCCTCCGTGAGCGCGGCGCAGTAGTAGTTCATGAGCAGCTTCTCCTGATCCAAAAGATCTTGGAGCGCGTCCTTTTCGGAAAGGGTGATGTCTCGCTTCGACTGCTTCATTCCTTCCCTCCCAAAACCGCGAAGAGCGCGCGGAACCGCTGTTCGTGCTGGCTTGCAATCTCGGACATGGTAGCCGCAAGCGCCGGATCGGTGAGCGTGTTCGCATACACGCGCGCCTTCTTGCAAGCCATCTCTTCTCCCGTGAGAATGTGAGTGAGGACGTCTAAGTCCTTCGCCGTAAGATTGGTCATACTTACCTCCTTCTACGGTTTTTGCCGAAGGAGGAAGATCTTATACCCCGCCGCCCCCGTAAAATTTACAATAGGGGGAGAGCGTACAGCGATTGCACTCCGGTCTTTGGGAATGGCAGACTTTCCTGCCGTGCCAAATGAGGAGATGGTGCGCCTTCGACCACATCTCCTTGGGGATTGCTTGCATCAGCCCCTCTTCGACGGCTTCGGGCGTCTTCCCCTCGGCGAGACCGAGGCGGTTGCTCACGCGGAAGACGTGGGTATCCACCGCAATGGCGTCCCCGCCGAACGCGACCGAGTAGACGACGTTCGCCGTCTTTCTCCCGACGCCTGCGAGCGCGCGGAGACTTTCGGGGTCGGAAGGGACTTCGCCGCCGAACTTTTCGAGAATATCCCTCGAAGCGGAGAGGATATGCGCCGCCTTGGTATGATAAAACCCGCACGAATAGATATACGCCTCCAATTCCTCTTGGGAGAGCGTGACCATCGCCGCGGGCGTATTGTACTTCGCGAAGAGGACTTCGGTCACACGGTTGACCCGCTCGTCCGTACACTGCGCAGAGAGGATGACGGCGACGAGCAGTTCGTAGGGGCTATGAAAATGCAGGGCGGGCTTGGCGTCGGGATAGAGCGCGCTCAGCTCTTTAAGAATGGGGTCATGATCGGTCATGCCCCTATGATAGCACACTTTCCGCAAAATTGCAACCGTTTATGCCCGCTCGTATCTTCCGCCGCGCACGCGGAGAAATCCCGCGAATGCCGAATAGGCGCGCTTCGCCAAAACGCGCTTCGCCCGTTCGAAAAAGGTCTCTTCGAATTTTGCCGAGATCCCGCAACCGACTCCCGCCTCCTTCGGGGTGGAGACCGCCTGCGCCGGGATCCCCGCCGCCCTCAGCTCGGTGAGATAGCCGAGCGTCTGCGCGCGGGAACGAAATACCGCAAGAATGGTCATGAACATTACCCTGCCTTCGTATAATACTTTGTCACATCGTGGGAGGTGCAACTATGATCTATCTCGATAACGCCGCGACGGAAGGCTTCAAACCTGCGACCGTACAGAGCGCGGTGCTCGCTTCCATGAAGGCGTGCGCCAATCCCGGGAGGAGCGGACACCGCCTCTCCGTCGCCCAAAGCGAACGGGTCTTCGCCTGCCGCAACCTTCTCTCCGAACTCTTCGGCGGCTACGGCTACGAGCGCGTCGTCTTTACGCGTAGCTGTACCGAAGCCCTCAACTACGCACTGCTCGGCGTCCTCAAAGAGGGCGACCACGCGGTGATCACCTGCCTCGAACATAACTCCGTCCTCCGCCCCATGGAGTACCTCAAAAAGACGAAAAACGTGCGTTACGACGTCGTTCCGCTCGATGAAAACGGAAGGCTGACCGCGGACATGGTAGCCTCGTATGTGCTCCCAGAGACCAAATTGGTCGCCGTGACCGCCGCCTCCAACGTAACGGGACAGACGCCCGATCTCGCCGCGATCCGCCGTGCGATCCCCCAAAACGTCTTCCTCGTCGCGGACGGCGCACAGGGCGCGGGGCACGTTCCGCTCTCCCTCAAAGGGCAGGGGCTCGACGCGCTCGCCCTCGCCGGGCATAAGGGGTTGCACGCCATCCAAGGCGCGGGCGCCCTCCTCTTTTCCGAACGGTTTTCGCCCGATCCCATCCTCTTCGGCGGAACGGGCAGTGAAAGTTTCGATCCCGATATGCCCGCGTTCTATCCCGACCGTTTGGAGGCGGGCACCCTCTCCTATCCCGCGATCTGCTCGCTCTTCGAGGGCGCCCTCCTCGTGAAGGCGCAGGGGAAGGAAGACGGCAAGCGTTTGGTCTCCCTCACCGCGTCCGCCTTGGAACTGCTCGGCTCCATCGGCGGGGTGACCTGCCGCTTCCGTCCCAATCCCTGCGGGATCGTCTCCTTCTCGCACGACAAATATCCCTCGGAGGAGCTCGCCGCCATCCTCTCGGAGCGGTTCGACATCGCCGTCCGCGGGGGACTGCACTGTGCGCCGCTCGTCCACCGCGCGCTGGGGACCTTCCCGGGCGGGCTCGTGCGCGCCTCCTTCGCCGCCTATCAAGGACGGCGGGAACTGCAAGCGCTCTACCGCGCGGTCGCGTCCCTCTGAGCCGTCTTCGGGTTACAGCTTTTTGAGCTCCTCCGCGATCTTTTTCAGCCGCTTCCGCTTGCCGCCGTCGAGAAGGGGCGCGATACGGCTGCAAAAGAGGTCGATCTGCTCGTCGGTGAGGGTGCCCGCCCGTCTTCCTTCGACGGCGCGCGCATAGATCTCCCCGAGGAGCTCCCGCTCGCTCTTTCCCTTGCAGGAAGCGAGCAGTTTCTCCGCTTCCCGCATCCATTCTTCGTCCTCTGCGCCGTCCTTCTTGCCCGAAGGAACAAAGCTCGCAAAATCGTCCATAGTCACCTCCGTTCCCATTGTATGCCGCGCACAAAACGGAGGTGATCTTCATACAATGCGGCATGGAATCTTATCTCTTGCTCTTCGTTCTCTTCTTTATCTCCGAGGATCCGACGCTCAAAGAGCGCCTCTCCTCCTTCCTCGCATTTTACAGGGAAAACCGCGACCTCATCGCGGCTTTCACGCAAAACGGCGGTACCATGCCCGAAAGTAAGCCGTCGGAACAGGCGGAAAAAGAAGAGAGCCGACCCCAAAAAGAGGTCGGCCCGCGAACCATATTGGAAGAATATCTCGCCCGTCTCGGCTAAGCGAGCATGGCGATCGCGCGCTCGAGCATTTCGTCCTGCTCCGAAGGAAGGACAGGCGCCTCGATCGCTACCGCGCCGTCCTCCGCCGTCACGCCCTTGCCGTGGATGGTCGTCCCGTTGGGCCAATAGACGCCCGCCGAGGTCAGTTTCAGAACGTTGCCGTTTGCGTCGGAATAGTGGGACTGCATGATGCCCTTCCCGTACGTCTTGGCGGCGCCGTTCTGCGCGCGGAGGAAGATGTCTTCGTAGCCGACGGTCCCGTACGAGACGAGCGCGCCGATGAGACACTCGGAGGCGGAGGCGGTGTTCTCGTCCGCGAGGATCACGATGCGCGCGTCGGGCGAAAAGTACTCCGAAAAGCGGTTTGAAGGGGCGCGGTAGACCTCCCTCTTCCCGCTCTTATACCGCACTTCCGCCACGACGGGGCGCTTCTCCTCGGCGTCCCTGAGAAAATAGGCGGCGACCGCGCGCAAGACGCTCATGTATCCGCCGCCGTTTCCGCGGAGATCGAGGATGAGGTTTGTCCTGCCCCGCTCCTTCATGCGGGCAAGACAAGCCGCCGTCTCCTCCGCCGCATGGCCGTAGAACCGCCCGAGCCGAAGATACCCGTACTCCCCCGGCAGCGAGGGGAGGGCTCCCGCGGGGGAACTGCGGAAGGTCTTCGTCTGTACGTCGTAGCGCACCCCTTCGCCGCTGTCGCGGTAGAGGCATTCCGAAACGAGATAGGGAGCGCTTTGGACGAAATACAGCGTGGCGTCCGTCCCCTCTTGGGAAAATCCGCATTCGAGATACATTCCTTCGTGCGCGGACGACGCGAAAGAGACAAGCTCCTCTGCCGTTCCCTCCGAAAGTTCGTCCTCCTCGGCGCCGTATCGGTAGATGTACATCCCGGGGAGGACGCCCGCCCGCTCGGCGGAGGAATTGCCCGTTACGCTGTAGATCCTGATCTTGCCGTTCGTCTCGATCTTGCTGACCGAAATACCGAAGTCGTTCTCTTCGCCCTCGCCCGCCGCGAGCACTTCGGCGTATTCCTCTTCCGTATAATAACGGGAATAGGGATCGAGCGCGAAGACGTCGTAGAGGCGGCTGTAAAGCTCGTCCTCCGTCACGCCCCAATAGTAATTCTTTTCCGCGGTATCGACCGCCCAGAGCAGACTGCGCGCCCGTTCCCCGAGCGCGAACCAACGCCCGTACCATCCCGCGAAGAAAAAGAGGAGGGCGAGCGCGGCGCAACCGAGCACAGCCGCCGCCCGTTTCCTCCCCTCCGGCAAAGTCCCGCGGGTCTTTTCCTCGGTATTCTCCTGTTTTTGTTTCATGGTCCCTCCTTTACGGTTGTAGCAATTTGTAAAGTATGGTGATGACGCGGAAGGTGACCGCGTCCGAAAACTTTCGGATGTTGAGCCCCGTCGCCTTCTCGATCTTATCGAGACGGTAGGCGAGGGTGTTCCTGTGCATGAAGAGGGTGCGGCTGGTCTCCGAGATGTTGAGACTGCTCTCGAGAAAGGTCTCCGCCGTGGCGATCATGTCCGCGTCGCCGAAGACTTCCTCGGCGCCCTCGATGCGGAACTGTTCCAAATAATCTTTGAGACGGCCCTTGGGTACGTCTTCGAGCATCCGTACCAAAAGATACTCGCGGTAGGAATGGACTTCCCCCTCCCCGTGGAAGATGCCGCTCATGCGCAGTGCGGTGACCGCCTGCCCGTAGGAGACCGCGATCTCGTGGAAGGAGTTCATCTCACAGCCCACGCCCACGCTCGCCTTGACGCCCAACTCTTCGTAGAGGGACTGCGCCAAAAATACGCCGAATTCGTAGGGCGTCTGCTCCTCTTCGAGGAACTTAACGACGGCGATCCCCCCGTCGTCCATGCGGACCACGAAATCGTTCTCCAAGACGCAACGGTCGATGTGCGACTGCGCTTCGTCGAGATGGCGGTCGGGCACGACGGCGACGGCAAAACAGCGGGCGTCGGTCAGATTATATTTCGTCATGAAGCGGAAGGCGCGCCAACCTCCCCCTTCGCCGAGCAGGACGGCGCGGAGTTCCGCTTTGCGGTCGGCAATGGGTTCGTGTTCGGCGGCGCCGATGAGATAGGCGACGAGACGGGCAAGCCGCTCCGCCTCTTCTCCCTTCCCTTTGAGACGGATCTCCCGCTCCGTCCCCCCGAAGCGCACGGGAAAGACGGTCTCCTCCTCATAGGGCGAGAGCGAAACGTCTACGCCCGTCTTTTCCCTGATGTCGTCCAAAATCGCATTGAGTTCGGCAGTAAAATCCATATCTCCCCCGAAAGGCATTCGAAGCCGTTCCACTATTATAGCACGGTCCCCGCCAAATTGCAAGACCCGCCGTGAAAATCGGGCGAGATTTCATCCCATTTTCTCCTCTTTCTCCAATTCTTTCCATATGCGCGCGCATACATGACCATTTCGAAGAAAAAAAGAGAAACTTTTCGCCATTTTTTTGAAACGAGTTATTGACACGCAAAAACAATCGTGATATAATATACAGCGTATTACGGTTTTCAACACAGAAAACGGAGGTTTGTTATGAGTTACTACAATTCGAACACGGGCAAAGTGCCCACCGTCCGCTACCGCGTGCTTGGGGTCGTCTTCTTCCTCCTCGCCGTAGCCGGGCTGTTCCTTGGGCTGCTCGGGCAAGTCACTAAGGGTTGGCTCTCCCACAACGAAGTCATCCTTGCGGGTACCGCGGGCAGCAAGCTGATCCCCGAATCGCTGTTCGGTTGGATCTACCAGACGCTCAAGGTCTACTTCACGGGCGGCGGGTTTGTCTTCAACCAAGGCTTCCAGGCGGCGCTTTCGTCCCTTGCCGGCTTTGCGATGCCTCTCCTTCTCGCGATCTCCGTTCTCGCGTCTCTCGCACTCGGGATCGCGGCGTGCATCACGAACGGCAAGACGGCGAGAAACTGCGCCCTTGCAAGCGGGATCATCGTTGCGCTCGCGTATACTTGGCCCCTTCTCTATGTGATGTTCGCCGGCGCAGGTGAAGCGAAGCTCGCTTTCAGCGGGCTCTTCGGAGTCGCTTGGCTCAACTTCTCCTTCGATATTCCTCTCGCCGCCATTTCGCTCATCACGCTTATCATCCTGTTCGTAACGTCGATCTGCCGCAGAAAGAGCACGGGCATCATCAACGTCGTAGTCACCCTGCTTCTGCTCGTCTGCGCGATCGCTTGCGTATATCCCAACTCCTTCGCATATTCCTTCTCGGTGCTGACCGCAACCCACACGCTCTATGCCGCGAACAAATTGCTTGGGATCGCGTTCTACATCTTCCTGATCGCGCTCGGCGTCAATATCATCTTCTCGGTCGCCCGCATGAACGGGAAGCGCTACTATGTGTTTGACGCAGTCCGTTACGGCGTACTCTTCGCCTCCGTTCTGTTTATCTGTATCGCCTACATCGTGGCTCCCGCGACAGTCACAGGCGGCAACCGTTGGGCGTTCATCACCCACTCCTATGTCAGCACGCTGACCCTTCTCATCGGCACGCTCGTCATCTTCTTGCTCAGCGTTCTCAACGCCGTGCTCGTGGCGCGCCGCCGTGCGAAGCTCAAAGCCAAGAGAGCGGAAGCCGAACTTGAGGCCGACGATCTCGACAGAGAGCACGACTATGCGACCGAAGAATTCATCGGCAATACCCAGCAGCCCGCATATCAGCCCGCTCCCCAGCCTGCCTACACGCCGGCTCCTCAGCCCGCTTATACGCCCGCTCCTCAGCCCACCTCTCAGCCCGCGATCATCCCTGTGGTACAGCCCATCTATCAGCCTCAGCCGCCTCAGCAGCCCGCTTACCCGCCTCAGTCCGGTCCTGTGATCGTACAGGCTCCTGCAACGCCGCCCGTCATGATCCTTCAGATGCCGACCCCTGTACCTCAGCCCATCTATCAGCAGCCGGCTCCTCAGCCGCAACCTGCTCCTCAGCCTGCATATCAGCAGCCCGCGCCTCAGCCGCAACCTGCGCCTCAACCTGCATATCAGCAGCCGGCGCCTCAGCCCGTCTATCAACCCGTACCTCAGCCGGTTTATCCTCAGCCTGCTCCCTATGCGCCCTATCCTTATATGCCCGCATATCAGCCGCAGCCCTTTTTTCCTCAGCCTGCTCCCTATGCGCCCTATCCTTATATGCCCGCATACCAGCCTGCTGTGCAACCGGCTCCCCAACCCGAACCCCAACCTGCCGCTAAACCCGAACCTCAGCCCGAGCCCCAACCTCTGACTGATTTCGAGCGCAGAATGATCGAGATCGCGGCCGGCAATACGGCTTCCGCACAGCCTGCTCCCCAGGCTCTGCCCGCGCCTCAGCCTCAGCCCGCTTATCAACCCGCTCCTCAGCCCGCTTATCAGCAGCCCGCAACCCAGCCTCAGCAGGAATACGCCTACGACGCATTCATGACGAGCCTGACCGGGCCCGAGAGAACGGAGTTCTGCGACCTGTTCATCGCCAAGACGAAGGGTGACTTCGGGATCCCCGCTTACGTCATCGGCGGCGACAATACGGCGTTCTTCCGCAAGGTGTTCGTCTCGCTCGGCAAGTTCCGTCCCTACATCACCGACGGCTTGCTCGACAAGATCTACAGCTATGCAAATCACTGATCGGCTTTGACCGAAAGGTCCGCCCGAAATTCGGGCGGACCTTTCTTTTATCCTTATAAGCAAGAAAATCTAAACGGCAATCAAAAAAGGCTCCCGCGAGCCTTTTTATTCTACCTTCAAGATGACGACCGTCCCCTCCTCGGGGGAATAGAAACGCCGCGAGACGAGGCGGTCTACGATATAAAGCCCTCTGCCGCGTTCGGCGCTCTGCGGGACGAGGATGGGATGTTCGGGCGGGCGGAAGTCCCGTTCGCCGCGCACAGACATCTTGATCTCGTTCCCCTCGCGGACGTATGAGAACGTCGCCCTGCCGCCGCCGTGCTGTAAGACGTTGGAGAGCAGTTCCATGGCGACGAGCTTGCTGTCGAAGACGACCGCCTCGGGCAGTCCCTCCAAAAAGGCGCAAAGATCTTCGAGCGCGGCGCCGAGCCCTTTGTAATCGGCAACGATCGCTTTCATTCTGCCATCCCCTTTGCGAGCTTTTCTCTGAGCCGCGCGAGCACTCTCCGCTCCATGCGGGATACGAACATCTGCGAAACGCCCATGCGGCGCGCCGTCTCCGTTTGGGAGAGCTCTTCGCCGAAGCGGTAGCCGATCAGTTCCTGCTCGGACGGGGCGAGGTCGGAGAGCAGCGATTTGATCTCCTCGCGGTTCTCGAGCTGTTCGAAGACGTCCTCGCGGTCGGGAATGACGTCGTAATAGGAAGTCCCCTCTTCGTCCTCGACGGGACGGTCCAACGAGACGACGCCGCCCGCTTCGAGCGCGCTGACGATCTCTTCCTCCGAGACGCCGAGCCGCTCCGCAAGTTCGCGCGCGGAGGGCTTTTTCCCCGTTTCGGTGAGGATCTGACCTGCTACGAGCCGCGCTTCCGTCCTGAGTTCGGCGACGCGGCGGGGCAAATGGATCAAACGGGAGCGGTCGCGGAAGTAATTTTTGATCTCTCCCGTGATGGTCGGCGTGATGAACGTGGAGAACTTGACCCCCTTCCCTTCGTCGAAGCGGTCGATCCCCTTGAGTAGCGCAAGCGAGGCGACCTGATAGAGGTCGTCGTACTCCACGCCCCGCCCCGAAAACTTCTTCGCGAGGACGGCGGCGATATAGAGGTACTTCTCGGCGATCTCGTTCCGAAGTTCGAGCTTGCCCGTTTCCCTGTATTGTCGAAAGAGCTCCTCTTCTTCCATGGATAGCGTAAAAAGAAATTAAAGCGTGAAGCGGAATCCGATGCGGGTCAATCTTCCCTCTTCCCGCTCCGTGACGACGTCCTCCGCCAGCGCGGAGAGAAGAGCGGCGGAGATGGCGTCCTCGGGCGCCTCCCCCGTACAACCTGCCTGCTCTCTGCCCTCGATGCGTACGCCGAGCCCGCGCTCCTCCGAAAAGCAGATCTCGGCGCGCCCGAACCCCGCGTGTTGGAGCAAAAGAAGGCTCTCCGTCACGCAGACCTTGCAGTCCTCACTGCGGTCGAGGTCCAAGCCGAGGAGGGAGCAGACGCCGCCCGCGGTCAGGCGGACAGTCGTCATGATCGCGCCGTCGAGCGGCACGTTCAACGTTACGTCGTTCATTCCTCTATCTCCAGAATGGTGTCGAGCGCGCAGATGACGAACAGCTTCTTCAAACGGGGCGAAAGGCGGCGCAGGATCATCTTGCCTCCGTGCTCCTTCACCCGTTTCAGCAGCTTGACGAACGTCCCGAGCGTGGTGGAATCGATAAATTCCAGCTTGGCGCAGTCGAAGATCAGATCGCCCTGCGCGGGATACAGTTCCGAGACCTCGCGGTAGAATTCATCGGCGTTCCGGGAATCGATCTCGCCCGAAAGCCCTACCGTGAGGGGTTCCTTGGAAAGAATGGTCAGTTCCTGCATAGCTACCTCCGCCGCGGTCTGCGGCTTATCACTGTTTTATACCACGCGCGGACAACTTTCAAACGCGCATTTTGCGGTCAGTTGAAAATTTGATTCAAATCGGAGAGCACCAAATCGGGCGTATCGGGGAAGGACTTCACCGTCTCCGCCGTGGTCTCCCCGGATAACACGAGCACGCTCATGATCCCGCTGTTGTTGGCAAAACGGATGTCGGTGTGCATCCTGTCCCCCGCCATACACATGGCGCTCCGCGGGATGCCGTAACGCCGCTCCAACCCCTCTGCCATAAAGGGATAGGGCTTGCCGACGATCACGTCGGGCGTGCGGCGGGAGGAACGCCCGAACATCGCGAGGAAGGAGCCCACGTCGGGCATGGAGCCGTCCGCAGTCGGGCAGACGTCGTCGGGGTGGGTCGCATAAAAGGGCAATCCGCGCCGCAGAAGACGGTCGAACTCTCTGATCTTACCGAACGTGAGCTCGACGTCGTACGCAAGCACGGCAATCTCGGGCGAATGGTCGTCGAGTACGATCCCCGCCGCGCGGAATTCATCGCGCACCGCCTCCGTCGCGCAAAGGTAGATCGGCTTCCCCGCCGCGTGGGTGTTGAGGTATTCCGCCATAGCCATGCCCGAGGTATACACCCCGTCGCCCTCTTCCCAGAGCCCCACGCGCTTCAGCTTTTCGCGGTACTGCGCCTCTGTTTTGGAGGAATTGTTTGTGAGGTAGACGAGCCGCTTCCCCATCCCGCGAAGACGGGCAAGGGTCCGCCTCATATCGCCGATGGGCCGCTCTCCGAGATAGACTGTCCCGTCCAAATCGAGCAAAAAGAGCGAAGTGCGTTCCAAAAGTTGTGTTGCGGTCATTTCTCCCCCTCAGAGCGCCTGCATAACGGCGCCCGCGGCATATCCTGCGGCGATCCCCAAAAGGAGCATGAATCCGACGACCGCCGCCCCGCGCTTTCTCGTGCCCTTTTTGAATAGGACGAGGTACCCAAGCCCCGCGCCCGTGGTCAGCCCTGCGAGCAAGCCGCCGAATCCGATCCCGCCGAGCGCATACGCTTCCGCAATGACGACGGACGAGGCACAGTTCGGAATGAGCCCGATCAGCGCGCACACCGCCGGTTGCGCCCAATAGCCGCTCCCCTGCAAAAAGCCGAGTACCTTCTCGTCCCCGACCAAATAGAAGAGCAAGCCGAACGCCAAATTGACGAGAAGCACGAACGCCGCGACTTCCAGCGCATGGAGAAGCGGCGAGACGAGGTAGACCATCCACTTGTTCTCGTGCTTGTGCTCGCAGGGAGAGAGCTCCGCGCATTCGCAGTCGCCGTGTTCATGATCGCCGTGCGGCTCGCCGTCCGCCGCTTCATGGACGTTTTCGTGCGCATGACCGCGGACATGGTCCCCCTCTTTGTGGTCATGATGATCATGATGGAAATGATGATCGGCGGGAAGGGGCGCGGGCTCGGTGCGGAAGAGGAGCTCGGCGAGATACCCCGTGACCAGCGCGAGGACGAGTTTCGTCCCGATGAGCGCGGCGACGGAAATGAGCTTGCGTTGCCAATCGAAGTCGGAGAGAAGGAGAACGAGAACGCCCTCGTCGCTCGTCGTGATAAAGACCGCGAGCAACGTTCCGACGGTGAGATGCCTATGCTCGTAGAGCTTTGCCGCCATCACGGAAAATCCGCACATGGGCACCACGCCGAGGGCGGCGCCGAGGGCGGGAGCCCCCTTCCCTGCGAGCGCGCGGCGGGGTCTGCCGACTCCCGTGTTGTGCTCCATGAGTTCGATCAAAATATAGAGGAGCAGCAAAAACGGGAAGAGTTTGAGCGTATCCAATAGCGCGTCTAAAACGACGTCCCACATTGCCGTAGCCTCCTTTGCCTTTTTCCTCTATACTTTATCGCATTTTTCGGGTTTTGTCAACCGATTCGGGTCGTTTTCTTCCCCGATGTGCAAAAGAGCGACGCGGTCTCCCGCGGCGCTCTTTTCTTTATTTTTATCGCTCGTCTGCGGACATGGTATGCCCCGATCCGCTCACTCGGCTTCCGCGCTGTTTACAATTTGGGGCAGAGGTACGACCGTCGTGCCGTAATCGAATATTTTCGCATAACTGATTTCTCCGATGGGACCGTACGGCGTCGGCGTCTGCCCGCCGAACGCGAACAATTTTCCGTCCATAAATCTCAGGCGGACTTCGTATTCATAGGTCTCTTCCTCGCCCAAGAGCTCCATGGTGACCTTATAATAGCCGTCCGTGGCGTTGTAGGTCGCCTCGTTGAATTTTTCGAGCAGTTGCGCATAGATGAGACCGCTACAATATGCGTGATACACAAGCTGCATTCCCTCTTGGAACGCTCCTTCTTCGATCTCTTGCCGCGTCCAGCCGCCATTGTTTCCGTTGTGCTCGTATTGGTAATACTTCATTGTCTCGCCGCTCTTTTCGCGCCAATAAACGACATCCAAATAACCGTTTTCGAACGGTTCGCCTTCGGAAGTTGCGACGAACATACAACCGTCTTCCGTATAATATGTTGTCTGCGCGAAGTCGATCACGTCGCCGTGGTCTCCCTCGGCGGCGCCCGGAGAGTAGAGGGTAAAGTTTCGGAAACTTTCCGCGGAGAGCGCCGCTTCCCACTCGGCTTCGGTGACGACCTCTGTCGGGATCTTCGTGACGTCGGTATTTGCGTCGATCTTCAAGCCGCCGCCCTCTTTGTAGCCGCAGACCGTGCAGGCCCCGCCCTGCATCTTATGCTTTCCCCTCCCGGAGACCACATTGTGCCCGCATTCGGAGTCGTGCCAGTGATAGTTCTCATCGTTCGACCATTCTTCCGAATAGGTGTGCTTATGACCATCGGCCCCGCCGCCCCGATCGACCGTGCACGCGGAAAGGGGTGCGACGGCGAGCAGTCCCGCCAAAGCCAACAAAAAAATCTTCTTTTTCATGTTCTTCTCCTTAGAATATAATGAAGAAAAAGGGCGTTTGCGCCGCAAACGCCCTTTTGTTCGATTTGGATCATTCGTCCTTCTTGGCCGCTTCCTGACTCTTGCGCTTTGCTTCCATCTTCGCGTCGTGCTTCATCTGCTTCTTCATTTCCTTGGTGACAACACGGGCGGCGTCGATCTGGGCCTGCATCTCCTGAGGTGTAGGAGGCACGAATGCGGCGCCCTCTGCGTTCTCGGGAATGACGTCGTAGTGCTCATCGCGCTCGAGCATCGTAGCTTCGGTGTACCCGTCGAAGAGGTGGATGTGACGTGCGTCAAAGGCAAGCTCGACGACGGTGCCGAGTTCCACGCTTGCACGCGAGGAGATCTTCGCAACCATCTGCGCCGCGGAATCGACGATGGAGCTCTTCTCGCTCTCGTAGTCGAGATCGCAGTAGATCTGCATTTCGGCGCCGAGCTTTTCGATGACTTCGATCTTCGCCTTCACGACGGTGTCGGGAGAGGTGGAGATGAAGCGCTCGTCCTCGTGGATGTCCTCGGGACGGACGCCCAGCGTGACTTCCTTACCGGTGTTCTTGTACTCCTCGAGGTTCTTGATCTTCTTGACGACCGTCTCGGGAAGGAGAATGCGGTTGCCGCCGATGAAGTTGACAAAGATCTTGCCGCCCTCTTCGGTGATGTTGGCGTGCTTGAAGAAGTTCATCTGAGGCGTTCCGATGAATCCCGCAACGAACAGGTTGATGGGATAATCGTAGAGGTTCTGAGGGGTATCGACCTGCTGCATGAAGCCGTCCTTCATGACAACGATACGGGTGCCCATCGTCATAGCCTCGATCTGGTCGTGGGTGACGTAGATGAACGTCGTCCCGAGGCGGACGTGGAGCTTGCTGATCTCGGTACGCATCTGGGCGCGGAGCTTCGCGTCGAGGTTGGACAGAGGCTCGTCGAGAAGGAAGACCTTGGGCTTACGGACGATGGTACGGCCGAGCGCAACACGCTGGCGCTGACCACCGGAAAGAGCCTTCGGCTTACGGGACAGATAATCGGTGATGCCGAGGATCTCGGCAGCCGCCTTGACGTCGCGGTCGATGACTTCCTTCGGCACCTTGCGGAGCTTGAGACCGAACGCCATGTTGTCGTACACGGACATATGAGGATAGAGCGCGTAGTTCTGGAAGACCATCGCGATATCTCTGTCCTTCGGGACGACGTCGTTGACGAGCTTGCCGTCGATATAGAGTTCGCCCGAGGAGATCTCCTCGAGACCTGCGATCATACGGAGCGTCGTGGACTTGCCGCAGCCGGAGGGACCGACGAAGACCATGAATTCCTTATCCCGGATCTCGAGGCAGAAGTTGAACACTGCCTGGTTGCCGCCGGGATAGACCTTGTTGATGCCTTTCAGTAAAAGACCGGACATAATTTCCTCCCAAATCTTGATTTTCGGTTTGATATTATTTTACAAGATCGGGAGGAAAATAGCAATAGAAAAAACGCACAAAGTTCGCGCCGACGTTTGTATTGTTTGCACAAAAATCCCAGACGGCGATGATTATATAATGTGCGGGCGCGCGCGTACGCGTAAGGCGGGAGATCCCGCTATTTCGGGCGCTTCATCGAGGCGTATTTCTTCCGCGTAGACTCCCCGCCGCGGATATGGCGTTCGCTCAGATTCCGCCCCAGGATCTTTCTGACCTGTTCCGCCAAAGCGGGATCGCAAAGAGCCAGCCGCTCCGTCACGTCCTTATGTACGGTAGACTTGCTCGAGCCGAGCGCTTCGGCGCAGGCGCGTACCGTACAGCCCGTCTTGACGATGTATTCCCCGCTCTTTTTGGCGCGCGTCTCGATATCTTCCCACATAAAAATCCCCCGTTTCCGACAAGATATTCTACTCTATGTCGAAAAAAGGGGATTTAGTACATCTTCACCCGCATGATCGCGTTTGCGCATCGTTTGCACCGTTAAGACGCGGATATTATGGCAGAAAGAGGTCTTCCCCGCCCTCAAAAATCATACAGTTTACGGCGATTGGACCACTGGTCAGACGAATTGCGGGCATACCATGTCCGCGTTGCGAGGGTCCAATTCAAAATTCTTTCGAAAACAGAAGGCCGGCGAGATTGTATACAACGAAAACGTTGTTGGTAGAGACGAGTTTTAACGCACCGATCGGCATCTGCCGCTCTATGCCGGAATGTTTATCTTTTCTCCGTACTTCAATCGGTTGACACGAAACATTTGCGTCCTCGGAAAAATTATGGATTCGGTCTAATCTGCCTCAATACTCCGTCAAAAGGAACCCAAGATAAAGCGGAATGGTGAGGATATTATCGGTTTTGCCGACATTGTACTGTCCAAGCTTGATGACGCCGGCGACGTGGTACTTTTCGGGGTGAGAGAGAATGGTTTTCGCGCTCTTGGTGTTGCCCGTCATCGCCTTGACTTCCACGAGGCAGCACCCGCCCTTGTAGCGCGTGACAAAGTCAATTTCAAGCCCCGAATCTTTATGATAATAATACAGTTTCCTGCCCATTTTTGCGAAAATATCGGCGATCAAGTTCTCAAAAATCGCCCCCTTATAACCGTAGAGATTGCCCTGCAAAATGTCGTACTGCGTGCCGTCCTCGAGCATACTCACGAACAGCCCTGTGTCGTTCATGTAGACTTTGAAAATATCCTGTATCGCATTCCCGTCCAATGGTAATTCGGGCAACTCAAGATTATAACAGCGCGAGACGATCCCCGCGTCCTCGATCCACTGCAAACTTCCCGCAAACTTCGCCGCCGTCGCCCCCTTCTTCACCACAGAATATTGAAACTTTTTGTTCTTCTTACTTAATTGCTTGGGAATGGACTGAAAGCACTCGCGGATCAGCGGCTTGTCTTTGTTGTCGGCGTACTTCACCATGTCGTACTCGTAGGAGCGGATGATGTCACGTTGAAGCGTCAAGACGGCGTTCATTTGCTTGGTGTCCACGAACTTCTGCACGACTTCTGGCATCCCGCCGACGACGGTGTATTGAAGCATCAGCTCCTGCATTTTGTTGTGCAGAGCCTCGGGCACAGGCGTGGCGTTTTCCAAACATTTTTTCAATGTTTTGATGACTTGCTCCCCGATCCCGTTTGCCCACAGGAACTCCTCGAAGTCGAGCGGCTTCATCTCGATGAGCTGACTTTTATTGGGCGTATTTTTCCACCCCATCAGCACGTTTTCGATCTTTCTCTTTAACATGATACCGCACCTCTTGGCTTCATTTCGGTATCATTATACCACAGCGAGAAAACTTTTTTAAGGGAGTTTTGGGAAAATATAAAAACTTTTTCAAACGACTTTTGTCGAAAGATAAAAGTTTTTTCGGGGAAGTTGGAAACACAATCTTGACTTTTCGGTTCTTTTTCCACTCTTAATAATCGAACGTTGCTCCGCACACGGAGCAACGTTCGACGTTTCAAGAAATTTAATGGAGAATTAGCCGTAGCCACACAACTTTTTCACAGGGTTTTGAAACATAAAATAAGCGGCCAATCTCACTTTTAAGTTAAGAGTAACAAGAAGTCCGTGCATTCCCCACCGCACAAATTATCTTCCTTCTCGCCATGGGTTGCTCTATGCCGAAAAGGGCGCATTGCCCGGCGAAACGAGCGGATTTTTTGCTCCGCCCCGCTTCTCCGTACAATCGAAGAGCGCTTGCACTGCTCTATGGGCGGACGCCGACTTCGAAAGATGAAATTCTTATTCGCCGCCCTTAATTTTTTTACGCAAAATCGCCGCATCCTCTTTATTGAACATAAAATGCATCCCTTCGAGGATCTTCTTTTCGGTTTCGGATGACCAATAAATTTTCAGCTTCGCCTTCGCTCTCGTGATCGCTGTATAGAAGATGTTATGTGAAATTCTCTCCCCCACTTCGTCTGTGATTATGACCTTTACGGAGTCAAATTCCAGCCCTTGCGCCTTGTGAATTGAAACAGCATAAGCGACCTTAAACGGAACTATGAATTCCGCGCGCCTATCCTCATCGTCTTTGGTGACCGCCTTCCCGACATAAAAGCTCACAACGGATTTTTTATCGTGTATAGGGGGTTCAAGTTCAAGCGAATATCCATCGACATCAAAGCCGTTCAGAGTTCTTTCAACCTCGATCGTAAACTTGATTTGGTCGTCTCCTTCCTCAATATCCAAAATATTCCCTTTTAAGTTGTTATACAACAGGTCCCGAAAACGACTGTTTTCGAAGACAATGATCGGGTCCCCAACCTTATAGCGTTCCAAATTGTATTCTATGCATTTCTCTTCCTGCCCTCCTTGCAGAAAACGGTTCACATTATTGATCCCATATAGCCCATCGTAATTCAAACACAGCACA
This sequence comes from uncultured Clostridia bacterium, assembly GCA_947627765.1. Taxonomy (GTDB): domain Bacteria; phylum Bacillota; class Clostridia; order Christensenellales; family Borkfalkiaceae; genus Gallimonas. The sequence continues at coordinate 12,799 of CANQXA010000002.1, read as the reverse complement.
ACTTCATCGGTATTGATATCTTTTTTAAATATGCTTTCATTCAGCGGAGAACAGTAATTATGACTTTCGAGCAACGATTGCATTTTATCATCCAGCGATCTTACCGAATCCCAAAGCAGCTTCAAATGCGGGTCGCTACTACGGTGCACATAGGACAATTCACAGATCGCAGACTTCGGGACAAACTCTCTGGCGATTGAAAACCAATTCCCGAATTTAATCGATTCTATCTGATAGACATCCCCCACCAAAACCAAAAGTTTGAATGAGATATGCTCTAAAATCTGTGCCATGTCTTCATTGCTGATCGTACTGCATTCGTCCATGATCAAAATATCGCAGCTTGCACCATCTTTAGATTACTCTATGTTTCTCTACAAATACCACACAGGGACCTGCATAACATTCTCGCGCAAGGCAGCGGGCTGCGGGCATAAACAGATAATTGCTCCTGCGCCGCGCTTCTTGTTCTCTATTTTGTCGAGTACGGTGAACGCCGCCGTTTCATCGGCTGTCACTTTCGCGCCTTGCTTGATTTCGATTGGATAGAGTACGCCGTTCTCCTCGATGATAAGGTCGATTTCGCTCTCCGCGTCCACTTCCTTGCCGTCTTTCAGCACCTTCTTCTTGTCCTTGCCGCGATAGTAAGAAACGCAGTAGCGGTAGTCAATGCCGCTGTTCGAGTAAGATTTCAGAATTTCGGAGACGACGAACGTTTCAAAGAACGCTCCGCTCATTGCACCAACCGCCAGCGTTTCGGGCGTGAGCCAGCGGGTGAGATAGGCGGCAAGTCCCGTATCTCTGAAATAAAGTTTTGGCGTCTTGATCGCCCGTTTCAGCACCGACGAAGTGTACGGTTCAAGCAAATAAATGATGCCAGACGCTTCCAAAATGGAGATCCAATGTTTGACCGTTCCTTGATCCTTGCCGATCTCGTCTGCTATATTAGAATAGTTGAGCATCTGTCCCGTGCGAGCGGCGACGGCGACCATAAACTTGAGGAAGTCGTCCAAATTCTGCACGGCGGAGAGGCTTCTCACATCCCGCTCCAAATAGGTCTTTACATAACTTGCGTAGAACGTCCCCCAATCGACGTCTTTATTCTGCAGTTCGGGATAGCTTCCGCGGTGGATGATTTCCCAGATATTTTTGGGGGATTTCGCCGACTTGCCGCGTTCCTTCACATATTCCATTGTAGGAAGGAAAGGCTTGTTGAAGCTGTCGCCCATGATTTCTCGCAGAGAGAGTCCGCAAAGTTCTATAATGCCGACTCTGCCCGAAAGCGACTCGGAGACGTTCTTCATGAGTTCAAACGGCTGAGAACCCGAAAGGCAGAACAGCCCGCGCTCATCCGTTTCATCGCATTTGATCTTGATATAGCGGAAGAGATTTGTCACCCGCTGTACTTCATCGTAGATCACGGGCGGCTCATTGAGCATGAGAAAAGTTTCGGGATTTTCCCGCGCCTGCTCCTCGATGAAGGGGTCGTCGAAGGAAACATACTTTTTGTCAGGGAACAGCTTTTTCAGCATGGTCGATTTGCCCGTCTGCCGCGCTCCCGTCACCAAAATACATTTGAAAGTGCTGTCGCTCTTTTGTACGATTTCCTCAATGCTTCGCCGAATATACTTCATACCAACTCCAAGAAAGAAATATGACTAATCTCGAATTATTTCCCAGATTAGTCATATTATACACCATTGTAACTGAATTGTCAACCCTAAATTTGTCGAAATAAAGACGGCGGCGGGGAGTTTTTGAACTTCCCGCCGCAACTATTATGAACTATTCTACCATATTCCCGTTATACAATTTACGGCGATTGGACCACTGGTCAGACGCATGACGGGCATACCATGTCCGCGTTACGAGGGTCATTTCTCTTTCTCGGGCGAAGGATCGCGTTCGGCGGCATCGTCCGACATGGCTTTGTCGCCCGCTCCGATTGGTTGGACTTTGGTGTAACCGCACTTTTCGAAAAAGGCATTGATTCTATCCGCCTTCTCGCGGGGAACGCTCGTTCCCCCATCCATATGGTTATATGCGCACTTTTTGTAATTGTCACTTTTTTTCGGATGTTTTAATCTTCCTCGGGGTCTTCGGGGTCCTCGGGATCCTCGGGGGCTGCGTCGAGCGAGTAGATGTACTCTTCGACCTCGGGATGGGCCTTGATCCAGTCGATCAATTTCTGCTTGTGCGCCACTTTCCACTGGTTGCAGAGGTAATACTTCTTCCCCTTGATTTCAAGCGGGTCGGCATAGCAACGCTCCACGCGCGTTTCCGTGAGAATCGGGAAGGTGAGACCGAAGATCACCTTGCTCTCTTGCAAATCCAGCAATTTTTCGATCTCCTCATCGGGGATGAGCCCGCTCTCGAGCATTCTTCTGAAAACCGTTTTGGCGATCGTTCCGACGAGGAGTGCGTCGTAGGCGGCGACTCCCGGAACCGCCACGGGCGAAGTTTGTAAAATGGAAATTGCGGCCGCGGCATTCTTTCCCTTCTTCCCCGTCCCCTTTGCGCTTACGGGCGGGAAACTGCTTTGGCGGAACATATCAAGCAACTGATAGGATCTCATGAAGAGTTCGGCGGTGTCTTCCACTTGTCCGCTCACGATGCGGATGGGGTCGATGACTTCGTTGAAGAATGCGTCGCCGTAAAGAAGTTTGAAGGTGTATTTCATCCCCGCATTTTGGAAATATGTATTGAGATAATCGATGGCGGGCGGCAATAAATCCAGAACCCTTTCTCCGATTTTGGGGGACGCAAATACGATCTCCGCCTCCTTAGCATCGAAATACCCATAAAGGCATAACGCGTTCCGGATACATTTTTTGACCACCGTGCAGGTTGTCACTTCTAACCCGCCGTAGTCCAATCCTTTTCGATGATAGGCAACATCGACCGCATAGTGCTTGACCTGTCCGTCATTCAAGGCAATTCCGATGGCGTCACACTCCGCCTGCCTGATGGTCTGATTGAGATCCGCTTTTTTGAAGATGTTGTAGCCATACCGATTTTCGAAGTCATTCTTGAGATCGTCATAAATCTGTTGCAGTTTGTTCACATTTTTCAGCCCCCACGCAGGGGAAACCTTCCAGTTGTTCTGCGCGATTTGGCACTCCTTCACGTGCCGAAGCCATGAGTAAAACAGGGATTCTCCCATTTCGATTTTCATATGAAATAACCTCCGTAAGAATTTATTTTTATTATACGATACAAATATTTTTCCGTCAATAGCTCTCTTGAAAATGCTCAATCGTACCGAAAGAAGTCGTCCGCAAAGCTCTCTATTTGTCCCCTGAAAGTGTGCCGATATTCCTCATAGTCCTTTATGAAGGGCTCCGTAAGAGAGGGGTCGGCGAACACAACATAGCCGTTTGCGATCGCGTTATCGCCTTGCCCCGTTCCCGTCATGAAGACGCGCCACCCCATGGATTCGGTTTTTACTTCAATTTTTGCCCCGGTGATCTCCGTAAGGTGCCCGCAGACGTTCAAAGATTTGATGACAACTTCCTTTCCGATGTACTTGTTCATGTCTTCAACCATAATACTTGATCTCCTTCATTTTTTCGACTGATTTTTGATGAGATTTTTTGGTTTACGCCTCTTCAGCGCCGAGACCGAAGAACCGCTTGAGAGCCGCGGCCTCGGGGTAGGTGATCTTTAAGTTCTTCTGCAAAAACGCCGCCGTGATCTTCTCTTTGGGATGATTGCGCACGAGCGCAAGCGCTTTGCTCCGAAGATAGGCGGGGATGCGTCTTCGGGGAGTTTCCATCGGCACCTGATCGAGCGCATATAGGAAGTCTTCTTCCCTCTTACAGACGGCGGCGACCTCCGCAAGGGGGGTGTCCCCGTTGAGAAAGACAACGTAGCGTTCGATATTTCGGGTGTATCGCGGGTGACGCAGACGGCGGAGTCCCCAAGTGATGTGCTCTTCGAGCTCGGTCGGATAGATTTGAAGCTCTTCGCAGATTTCATCGCAGTTTTTTCTCTCACAGAAGAGCTTCAGAATGCACGCGCGCTCCATGCGAGAAAAGGAATTCAGGTTGCTATGAACCCGTTCCTCCGCGCCCTCTTTGACGAGCAGAGGTTCGCCCAAGATCTCTTCGTAAAGATTTTGCGGCCATGCCTTTTCGCACATCCTTCTGCAATAGTTTTTGAAGGCGGGGATCTCTTCTTCAAACTTGCAAAGACGCTCTTTTGCAATGTTGTAGAGCTCTTTTTTCTCCCTTCCGTCGCAGGGAAGCTCGTCGTAAGGGAGCGTGTAGAGGCGGGAGAGCTCTTCGCCCATCGCCTCCTCCCGCCGTCTGCAATAGTACTGCGCCGTCATGCGTTCAAGCTCGCGCTCTCGCAGCTTTGAAGTTGTCTCTTCATTCATATCTGCCTCCTTTTTTCACAAGTCATACGGTTCAACGTCTTCTCGTTTGCAGTTGAACTCGATCCGAAATTCTTTGAGCCACTCGTCCGGCTGAGCGAACTCGATCTGTTTCCACTCTTCTTCCGTGCCCTCATAGTAAAGACCGGGTCTTTCGTCGACGAGATAGGGCTCGAAAACATTGGACCCCATGTATTTGACGGACTTGGGGATAAAATAATTTTCGGGGGAAGAATAGAGCAGAGCTTCATCTTCGATCATGATGAGGCCGTCGGGCAGTTCTTTCACAGATCCGACTTGGGAAAAGACGCCCATTTCAAGTACTTTCAGATTTTTGGGAATGTTGTTGACGGCAAGCTCTCTACAACCCGCAAACGCCGCCTCGCCGATGGAGACGACGGAATCGGGAATCTCGATGTGCCCGAGCGAAGAGCAGCCCGTAAATGCCGCGCTGCCGATCGATTTCAGCGTGTCGGGAAGGTCAAAGCTTCTCAATCTCTCACACCCCGAGAAGGCGGCGCCGGCGATATAGATGATCCCCGCTTTCCCCTTTTTTTCAAATTTTATCGACCGCAAATTGATGCAGTTTACAAATGCGTTGTCTAAAATTTTCTCTACTTGCGGACCGAACACGATCTCTTCCAGCGCTACGTTGTTGGCAAACGCATAGCTTCCGATCACATTCGCTTTTGAGATGAAGACGCGCTTTCCCGTTCCCCGATATTGCATGAGAACTTCTTCCATCACCTCCATTTCCCATGCGGGGTCGGCGTAGCCGACATTTGTCTCGAGCTTCAAAAAATTCTCGTTGTCATCGTCGTCGATATCGGCAAGGTCACCGGCGTTCAAGGTTTCGTCATTCATCATCTCTTCTCTCCTTTTTAAGTTTTTTGAGCGCGTACGCTAAAATGCGGCTCGGTTGCATTTGCGGCAAAAAGGTCGCGCCGGTGCGAACAGAAAGGGCTCATCGGCGCAGTTGTCAATCTACGGAAAATGCGACTTCGGTCGCGGCAATATCGCTTGGGCGTTGCGCTCTGTTCGAAAGCGCAGGGGGGAAAGGAGTTCGCGGGCACGCAAATGCATCCGTTTTGAAACGCAAACACATTATAACATATGGGCTCAAAAAAACGGAGGGTCAAATCCCATACGTCTGAAATGACAAAGCGGGCGGCCCCCCCAAATTTTTAATTGTCGATGTCCTCGGGATAGACGCCGATATACCTTCCGTCGCCGAGGAGCGCGATTGCTTTTGCTCCCCCGCTAAGATAAAAATAGAAATCTTCCACAATCGCAAGATAGCGGTAGAAGGTCGTTCGTCCGATATGAAATTCAGCGCAAAATGACTTCATGTCGACGCCGTCTTCCAACCTGTCGTGCAGAGCGAGGAGCGCAAGGTACTTGCGGTTTGAGGGAGTATCGTGATAGGTGTTGCCGTCCTCGCTGTAAGTTCCGTAGTATTCCCGCATGATCGCAAGGAGTCTGCGGAAATTGGATAAACTTATTTCACGCATTTCGCAAAACGATACAGGGTCGACGAGGTCCGGGTCTCCGTCCGCTTCGAGCTCGAAAAAGAAGAGATTTCGAATTTTTTCTATCGTGGGGGTCTCTTTGATCTCAGCGCGCTCGCCCGTGCGGATATAATAAATGTTCGATTCGGTGCGGGAACTGAAATCTTCCTTGGGATGCGTATTCGGATCGTCGTCGTCCGGAAGCGCATCCGGACGGTTGTCGCTATCGTCACAAATCACTTCATGATCTTTGGACCGCTTCTGCTTGGGGTCTACTTTCAAATACCGTCTCTTTCCCATATCTTACTCTTTTGAAGGCGGGAAACGGCAATTCCAAGCCCCTTCCCCGCCCTTGGTTTTCTGCCCTTGTATTTTATCAGCGCGGTAGTACTCTGTCAATAGCTACCGACAAATTTCTTCCTCGGCTGCGGACCGAAGCCCCGCACGCGCCTTGCAGAAACGAAAAAGCCCGCACGGGAGAGGCGTACGGGCAAAACTTACACAAAAAACGCTTTGAAATTGCGGTCAAAAACTCAGTCGGGACCGCGGTACTGCTTTTCGGGAGGAGCGGCGCCGAGGATCGTGATCGCCCGTCTCGGGCACTTGTTGACGCACCGATAACATAAAACGCAGATACCATGTCCGCTGGCGTGCCCTTCGGAAAGGGTCAGATTGGAGACGGGACACTCCTTCACGCACAGTCCGCAACCCACGCACCGTGCGGGATCGACCTTGAGCTTCGAACGTTTTTCGTGCTCCCGTTTTCTCCAAAACTTTCGCTGGCTGAAATATCCCGCCGCATGGGATAGAAGCCCGAATCCTTTTTTGGGCGCCTTGCCCGCGAGGATCCGATCGGCAAATTCGTCTGCCCGCTTTCTCGCCCGTTCCAACTTTTTGGCGTTCTCCCCGCCGTTTTTAACGGCGAACACTTTGCAATCGGCGAGGTTGTTTGGCATATTGAAATGCTGTGCGGCGATGATCTTCCCGCCCCGCTTTTCGATCGCGCGGCCGAGGCTGGCGGCGCCGTCCATCGAGTAAAAATACTGCGTCTCCGCGAGAATGACCCTCTTCCCCGCAAAAAGGTCGGAATATCTGCAAACGAGATCCCGCATGGGAATAGGCGGCGCGGAACCGTAGATGGGGAAGGCGAGTAGTACAACGTCTGCCCCGCGCAGGATCTTTTCGGCATTTCCGATCGCGGCGAGGTCGTAAAGATCGGTCCGATAAGCCGCCGAAAGACGTTTTGCGAGCAGGTTGGCGATGTAACGGGTGTTCCCCGTGCCCGAAAAATAGATGACCGCAAGCTGTTCCATACTGTTATCCTTATGCGGTCCGTGGCGGGTTGCGTGCGCATTTATCTCAAAATGGCGGGAAATTTTGTCCGTACTCTTGACGAAACTTTTGCCCGCCGCTATAATAACGGGGAGGGACAGCGATGAAAATCTACGTTGTGCGGCACGGGACGACCCAATTCAACGAACGGAAAATCTTTTGCGGAAGGATGGACCTCCCCCTATCCGAAGCGGGAAGGCGGGAGATCCCATGTCTTCAAGAGCGGCTTCAAGGGTGCGAATACGACGCAATTTTCACGTCTCCCCTCTTGCGGGCGCGGGAGACCGCCGAAGGGATCTTGACGGAAAAGGAGGTACCCATGTCCGTGGACAGCCGTCTCGCAGAGCGCAATTTCGGAGATCTCGAGGGTACGCCGATGGACGGCGAAGCGGCGCGGGCGAGTTGGACAAACTTTGCGGTGAAATGTCCCAACGGGGAATCCTATCTCCAAACGGCGGCGCGGGTCTACGGGTTTTTGAACGAGTTGAAGGGTCTGCCCTATCGCGGCGTCGTCATCGTCACCCACGGGATCGTCTGCCGCTTGATCCGCACCTATTTTTGCGGCATGACGGACCCGCAGTTTTACGCCTTCATGCACGAAAACGGCGCCGTGGAGGAATACGAACTTTGAATGCGGCTTGGGGGAATTTTATCTCGCCGCCCCGACAAAATCCCACCGAAAACGCTTGCAAACGCGGCGTTCGTTTGCTATAATAGATATTGCATTGCGACGCGCGCCGTTGACTGTTTGACGTCGGACGGGACGCGGGAAGACAAAGAACTCGCGGCATCGGACCCGTGATCGGACCCTGCCGACGGGTTTGGAGCATTTCGAGGAGTAGCGCAGTTTGGTAGCGCGCTTGGTTCGGGACCAAGAGGTCGTGGGTTCAAATCCCGTCTCCTCGACCAACACAGGGTATGGACTTTGGTCCATACCCTGTGTTGTATTGTGATGTGGGTTGCTCGCGACCTCTTGTAGCCCCGAACCAAGAAAAGATGAGGGCTCCCGAAAAAGATCGCGGAGCGAGATTTTTCGGGAAGAGGAGCGGCAACGGAGCGAACTTGCCCTTTTTGCCTGCAAAAAGGGCTCTGGGCGTAGTTCGCCGCGACGAGGGACCAAGAGGTCGTGCGTTCAAATCCCATCTCCTCGACCAACAATAGATAGATCCCGCTCTTCAATATATAAACAAATCGGATCTTTTTTTGAAGTAAATATAATTTATAATGGTCATCATAATGCCAACAACTACTTCAATAATATCCAATACCGGGAAAGAAAGTTTCGAGAGATCTAAATATTCCCGATATAGATAGCCGCCATGAACATATGAATTTCCGTAAATGATCGTTGTCTCTGCGCCGTCGATGATGAAGTAGACGGCAACGGAATATACAATCAGAAAAACTGTATTTAAGGCATACATGAACGTCAAAAGCCCAGGAGTATGCGTTTTATAATTTTTCAGACGTAGCCACACGATAAACGTAAAGATAGCCATGCCAAAACTGAAAATCCCGCTAAAAACATCTAACGACCGCAAAGAAGGCAATGCATGGTACACTTCATCGGCAAACCCTTGATAGACTGTGCCCGTAAAATTTAGGATACCCGAAATTACATTTCCAATTATTCCCAGCCAAAGGATCACGAGCAACGCCTTATACCATTTCATTGGATAAGCGCTTTTCTCGCTTTCCTTGTTTTCATAATTTGATATGTCCCCTTTCCCGCGATGAGTTGCCGAATTACCACTTGCGTCGCCGCTATTGTTGCAACCGCAAATAGGGCACACCGATCCCCCATAAATTTCACTACCGCACTTAGAACATCTCATTTTTTGTTCTCCTTTCGTAAATGATTGTCTTTTGTTGTTTTTTATCAATCGGTTATATTATAACGTAATGTCGATGATATGTCAACGGAATATCGCTAAATTATTAACGATAAAATGTTTATAATGGTGATATGGACATCATCGAAAGAATCAAACAGCTTCGCGATGAGCGCGGGTGGAGCACGAACCAACTTGCCCTCGAAGCGGAACTTACGCAATCGACCGTCTCCACCCTTCTCACGAAGGCAAGCGCGTTGCCGAGCCTTGATACGCTCACACGCCTTTGCAATGCGTTCGGTATGACGCTCGCACAATTCTTTACGGAAGAAGAGCAAAGCGAACTCGTCAGCGTTCAGGAAAAACATCTCATCGAACAATACCGAAAATTGCCCGATAAAAAGAAAGAGGCGGTACTCACACTGCTTGAAGATTAAATTTTGCCCGATACAAACGTTCAACCGATAAAGAGAGCAGTCTTTTGACTGCTCTCTTTGTTGCATTGACAAAGTGGTTTTATGGGAAGAGGGGTAGCGAAAGAGCTCATTCGTCCTTCGTTTTACAAAACGGGCTCCGCGCGAAGTTTGGCGCGGCGAGGGGGCAGGACGTCGCCCAAAAACCGCAACGCGTTCCAGAAGGCGATCTTCTCGGCGACCCGTTCCCCGAACTCCGCCGAAAGGTCTTTGAGAAGACGCGGGACGAAAGACGCGTCGGGAAGATAAGGGTTGGCGGGGATCCCGTCGAAATCGCTGCCGAGGGCGAGCACGTCCTCGCCCGCGACCCGTACAATGTGCCGCGCGTGGGCAAGGACCGCCTCTCGCTGGCCAAGGACGGTCCGCTCCCCGGAGAGAAAATCGGCGTAAAAATTCAGCCCCACTACGCCGCCGCACTCCGCGAGCAGGACGAGTTGGTCATCCGTGAGGTTGCGCGCGCGGTGAAACACGGCGTCCGCGTCGGAATGGCTCGCGAGAAAGGGTATGCCCGTGCGCTTGCTCCATGCGGCGACGTCGGAAAACAGGCGGTCACTGCCGTGGGAGACGTCTACCGCCATCCCGAGCTCCCCCATGCGCTCCACCGTCTCCCATCCGAGCGGCGTGAGCCCGCGTTCGGTCTCCCGACGGTTTACGTCCATACCATGTCCGAAAGAGAGGCTTCGGAAATCGGTCATGTTGGGATAACCGAGGGCGTTCGGGCGGTTCCATGTCAACGTCATCATGCGGACGCCGTACGAAAAGAGCGCGTCGAGATTGGAGAGTTCTCCCTCGATCGCTTCGCCGCCTTCGACCGTCAAGAGCGCCTTCATCCCGCGCGCTTTCAAATCGGAAGCGGTGCGGACGGCGCGATACCCTTCCCGCGCGCACATCCCGCCGAAGCGCTCCGCAAACTCCGCGGTTCGCATGAACGCACGGAGGGGATCGGACAAAAAGACGGCGAAACATTGGAGTATACAGCCGCCGCGCCGCAAAAGGTCTGCCGAGACTTGAAAGACGCCCTCCGTTTTGGTGAGGGCGTCCGAATGCAGATCGATGTAGTTCATCCCTTGTAGAACATCCGTACGATGCAACCGAGCACTCTCGGGAGCTTGAAGCAGACGATCATGTTTCCTCCTCATTGATGATGACGAGCGCATACCCTTTTGTCACCCGAAACGAAAAACCTTCGCCGTTTACGGTGAGATTGGAGATGCCGCGTGTGGAGCCGTAACAAAGCCACAAATCGTCGGGCGCGTATTTCAGCCCCCCTATCTCCATGATATGCGCGTCGCCGCCGAAAGGCAACAATGAGACCGTCTGCCCCTTTTGGCAGACAAACTCCTGCCCGCCCTCGCCGCAGAGGAAAATCCGTGCGCCGTTGGTCCTGCTTACGACCCGTTTGACGCCCGCCCGCATCGCCTTATACATGAGGTGGAGATTGCCGAGAAAGTGGTCCTCCCGCTTCCCCCCGCCGCCGTAAAAGACAATGAGCTCTTCCGCGCCGAGCTCGAGCGCCCTGTCCACGGCAAGTTCGCCGTCCGTCTCATCCTTCTCGGCGGGGAATGTTTGCAGGGGCGCGGGATGGGGAATTTCCTTCAATGAATCGAAATCTCCCAACGTTTCATCGATCTTCACCCTGCCCTTTGCCCACGAATAGGCGCCGTCGCAACAGAGGACGTAGCCGCCTTCCGCCTCGATCTCGCCGCGGTAGGGCTCGCCGTTTAAGAGGATGACGAAGAATTTCCGCCTGCCGCTCATCCGCGCAATCTCCGAATCGTGGCTACCATGTCCGCCGCCCGAAAGACGGTGCTCCCCGCGACGATGACGTTCGCCCCCGCCGCGATCACGTCCTTCACGTTCTCCTCGGTGATCCCGCCGTCCACCTCAATGTCGAGATCGGGCTTCCCGCGGGCGACGCAGTAATTCCGAAGTGTTTCGATTTTTTGAAGCGTCTCATGAATAAACTTCTGCCCGCCCCAGCCCGGCCGTACGCTCATGAGGAGGATCATATCCGCGCCTTCGTCTACGGCGGGGAAGATCTTGCCGACGGGCGTATCGGGATTGATGACCGCGCTCTTCTTCACGCCGAAGGACGCGATCTCGCGGAACAGCGCGGGGATGTCGCACGCCTCGGCGTGCACGGTGATGATGTCCGCGCCCGCCCTTGCAAAGTCCTCGATGTGCGTCTCGGGGTGAAGGACCATGAGATGGCAGTCGAGGGGCAGTTTCGTATGCGGACGGATGGCTTTCACCATCTGCGCGCCGAAGGTGATGGGCGGGACGAAATTGCCGTCCATGACGTCGCAGTGCACGAGGTCCGCGCCGCTCGCTTCCAAGTTTCTCACCGTCTCGCCGACATTTGCAAAGTCGCTCGCGAGAATGCTCGGCGCAATTTTGATCTGCATGGTCCCCTCCTTATTCGTAAAAGAATTCGTCTACAAGCTCGCCGCTTGCCTTATAATACAGTTTGCCGTTCTCGGCGAAAAAAGTCTTGTTCTCTTCGTCCACCGTGAAAGAGTAGACGATCTTTACGGTGAAGTCGCATTCCTCGTCGTTGAGATAATTCCCGAGGTAGCTTTTGCCGTCGACATATCCGAGCTTCCGCACGTTCTTGCCCAAACAGACGGAGAAGACGAGGGTCTCGTACGCGTCGTCCGCGCGGTGGTGATAGTCGAAAAAGCCGTCGCTGCAAGTAAAATCGGCTTCCACCGCATTCGCACGCGCCGCAAACGGGCAAGGATAGCCCCGCCCCGTGTAGCCGCCGAGGGTGGTAACGGGATAGCCCATGAATTCGTCGGGGATCTCAAAGAGGGTGTCGCCGCCCTCCCACTCGGGACCGATGCAGAAGACGTCCTTGCGGAATTTGCAGACCCCATATGACATTCTGCCGTCCTCCGACATGACAAAGTGGTAAGTCTGCGCGACGCATTGGGCGAGAAAGATGAGCCACGCGGCAATGAGGAAGAGCCCGATGCTGAGCCCGACGAAGATCGGAGTCTTTGATTTTTTCTTCTTTTCCATGACTGTCTCCCAAAACCCCGTTTTTTTACGGAATGATCTTAGATTTAGATATGCCCACTGCCTTCTGCACTCGTAGGGGGATGCCCACCCCCCTACCCCCATAGGCATACCCACCCCCCTACCCCCCTCCAATGGAGGGGGTAATATAGAAGCGAACGAGAGAGTGACTTTGTTGATGCAGGAGGAAGGTTTCCTCGCACGTTTCTTTTCGAAGCGAACTGCCCACCCCCCTACCCCCCTCCAATGGAGGGGGTAATG
>CANQXA010000001.1 GCA_947627765.1 uncultured Clostridia bacterium | reverse complement strand
GCCGGGCACGCCCAAGCCGTGGGCGTCGTCTACCATCACGCGGGCGCCGTATTTGCGCGCAAGGCGCACGATCTCGGGAAGGTTGCAGATCTCGCCGCTCATGCTGAATACGCCGTCCGTCACGATGAGGATCCCGCGTTCTTCGGGGACGGAGGCGAGCTGGCGCTCGAGATCCGCCATATCGTTGTGATTATAGCGGAGCATCCTGCCGAAACTGAGGCGGCATCCGTCGTAGATGGAAGCGTGGTTTTCCTTGTCGCAGATCACCGTGTCGGACATCCCGACCACGCCGCTGATGATCCCGAGATTGCTCTGGAATCCCGTAGAGAACGTCATGACCGCTTCCTTATGTAAAAATGCGGCGAGTTCCTCTTCGAGTTTCTTATGAATGTCGAGCGTGCCATTCAAAAACCGCGAACCCGAGCAACCCGAGCCGTATTTTTTCAGCCCTTCGACGCCCGCGGCAATGACTTCCGGATGGGACGTCAGCCCGAGGTAGTTGTTGGAGCCGATCATGATCGTCCTGTGACCTTCCATCTCGACGATCGTATCCTGCCCCGAAGTCAGCGCATGGAAATAGGGGTAGATATCTTTCTCCCGCGCTTCATCGTAATTGTGCCGTTTTTCCGTTTTGGCGAAAAGATCCATTTTTCATTCCTCCCTATGCGTACATCTTTCTTAAGATCCAATTCACAAATCTTGTCGGTAGCAGTCTCTTGAGCCCTGCAAAGAGACGGTATGAGGCGCCCACCGTCACGCGGAGGGGCGGCCTCTTCTTTTTGAGGACGCGGGCGATCGCACACGCCACGGTATCGGGACTTTTTCCGTTCTGCTCGTCGTGCTCCATGCGCCCGATCGAGCGCTTCACCGATCCGCCGTAGCCGCTCCCGTCTCCCTCGATCACGCGCGCCGCCGTAAATCCCGTCTTCGTATCCCCGGGAAGGATCGCCGTCACGTGCACGCCGAACCGCCGTACTTCGCCGTCCAGTGCGAGGGAAAAGTTCAATACGCCCGCCTTGGTCGCCGAATAACAGGACTGAAAGGGGATGGGCAGTTCGCCCGCTACCGAGGAGAGGTTGACCAAATTGCCGCCTGTCTCCCTGAGATAGGGGATCGCAAGGGACGAGATCACTGCAAGCGACGTGAGGTTGGTATCGAAGATCGTGCGGATCTTCTCCTCGCTCGCCGATTCTACTTCGCCGGCGATCCCCATACCGGCATTGTTGACGACGGCGTCGATCCTGCCTTCACGTTCTTTGATTGCGGCGAAAATTTCCTTGATGCGGGCGGCGTCGTTGACGTCGCCGCGGAAACATTCGAACGGTTCGGCGACTTCCCGCCGCGCGATCCCATAGACGCGGTATCCCTGCGATAACAGCAGCCTCGCGGTGGCAAGTCCGATCCCGCTCGACGCGCCCGTGATGACGACTACCTTTTTCATCTCTTGTCCTCTCGGTTCTTATTATAACAGTTATGCGCGCAAAATGCAAAGTAATTTTCGGCTATGACAAAAAAGAAATCGCTTTCAAACAAAAATATTCTCAAAATGTCCGTTTTTCACACAAAAATTCACAAATGGAGAACGAAAAAAAATTATTTCATGCATTTGTAAAATATTTCACGAAAATATTGACGAAAGAAAAAAACGTGGTATAATATGGGTATCATCAACCGGAAGGGCGGAAACCCTTCAAGGAGACTTATGCTGAACTACACTCTCGACTCCGCCAAGCGCGGCGTTGACATTTCACGGCATCTCTACGGACTTTTCTTCGAGGACATCAACCAATCGGCGGACGGCGGACTCAACGCCGAAATGGTGATCAATAATTCTTTCGAACACGAATACTACACCTACGATCCCTTCGACTGCGAAAGCGAGGTAGAAGTCCGCAAGGCACACGGCTTCTATTGGGACATCTTCGGCGCAGGCCCCAAAAAGATCAGCAAAAAGGGGGGAATGAACGAAAATAATCCTTCCTATCTGTTGCTGAGCGTGGGCGGCGTCTATCATCTCGAAAATCCCGGCTACTTTTTGAACGGCGGCTACGACATCTACGGAATGCCCGTCACGAAGGGGGAGACCTATCACTTCTCCATGTGGGTCAAGCGGCTTGGTTTCAAGGGCACGGCGAAGATCTTTATCCGCGGCGCGCACGGCGTGCACACCACGGTCGGGCAAATCAAGATCCCCGCGGGTACGGACGGCGAATGGATCAAGGTGGCGACTTCCGTCGTCGCCGATAAGGATACCATGGGGCGGCTCTGCATCACCCTCGAGGGCAACGGGAAGATCGGCATCGATATGGTGTCCCTGCTTCCCGCGACCGTTTGGGGGGATCCCGATAAGTACCGCAACGGAAAACTTTCTCCGCGCGTCGTACAGGTCCTGAAAGACTGCCATCCCTCCTTCGTGCGTTTCCCGGGCGGATGCGTCGTAGAGGGCGACGTGGATTTCGACCATCAGTACAAGTGGAGAAACACGGTCGGTCCCCTCGAACAGCGCAAACAGATCGCAAATCTTTGGCAATATATGCAGTCCTACGGCGTGGGATTCTATGAATATTTCGCGCTGTGCGAGGACATCGGCGCGACGCCGCTCCCCGTGCTCCACTGCGGGCTCCTCTGCCAGATCCGCATGGGTGAACAGCGCAAAACGGGCTATCAGCGCATCGTCCCCGGGACAAAGCAGTTCCAAGAAGAAGTCATCGACAACGTTGCCGATCTCATCTTCTTCGCCAAGGGCGACATCGCCTCCACCGATAAGAACGAGGCGTATTGGGCGAAGGTCCGTACCGACATGGGGCATCCCGCGCCCTTCGATCTCCATTACATCGGGATCGGCAACGAGAATTGGGGCTACGAATATTTCGATAACTTCGCCGCCTGTCTGCTCGGCGTCCGCCAATATCTCTATAAGGGGCGCATGACCGACCTTTTGAAGCTCTTCGGCATCACGGTCGTCACCACCTGCGGCGTGGACATCCGTCCCTCCGATTCCAATGAAAGCTGGAAGATCATCAACGAAAAGTACCGCGACATGATCGTGGACGAGCACGTCTACAATTCCTACGAGTGGTTTATCGACAATACCAAGCGCTACGACTGCTACGACAGGGACGGCGCCAAAGTCTTTATGGGCGAATATGCGATGCATACGATGGCGGACGGCAGGGGACGGCTCAACGGCGACAACAACCTCCGTTCCGCGCTCGCGGAAGCCGCCTTCCTCACAGGTTGCGAACGCAATTCCGACGTCGTAAAAATGACCTGCTACGCGCCGCTCTTCGCCTCTACCTACAATTACCGCTGGACGCCCAACCTCATTTGGTTCAACGCGCGGGACATCATGCTCACTCCCAATTATTACGTCCAGCAGATGTTTGCGGGGAATGTCGGCGACTATACGCTCACCGGTCTTCGGGAACTCGATGAAGACAACGCGGGCGGGCTTCTCATCGGCGGGCACCGCACTGCGAGCGCCGTCTCCTCGGTCACCGTCTACGACAGGGAAACGGGCAAAAAGCTCTATGAGCACCGCTTTGCCGACGGGCTCGGGGGGTGGAAAGTCTATCCCAACTGCCGCGGCGGCCATATCGAGGGGGATTCGCTCATCATCGAAGAGAGCGACGCCTTCAACGGTTACTATTACGACGCGCAAGACTTCGAAAACTGCAATGTAGAGATCGAATTCCGCCGTCTTTCGGGCGAACAGAGTTTTATCGCGGGCGTCGGCGTCAAAGATGTGCGCGACGCGGGCACCATGGACAGCGCGGGATTCTCGATCTGCTGTCAATACGGGAAAAACCATAAGGGTTACGACGTCTCCTTCGATAAGCGGGTGGATTTCAAGCGGACCGTCTGCGAGATGATGGGGAAGGATAAGTTCCTCGGCTATTCGCCCGAAGGAAATATCTTGAAGCTCGAATATACGAAAAAGACGTTTGCCGCGCACATTTTCAAGGACGGCGCATGGCACGAAGTTCTCTTCAAGAACATTTGGAAGGTCAACGAACGCGTCTTCGAGAGCGCCACGGTGGGCGCGGACGGGAAGATCTATCTGAAAGTCGTCAACGTTTCGGGCAAAGACGAAACGATGGAGGCAAAGCTGGTCGGCTTTGCCGGCAAAAAGACGGCGCGCGTTACCACGCTTTGGCATGAGGACGTCACGGTCATCAACGAGATCGGAGTCAAATCGGGTAAAACGCATCACATCGAGCCGACGACAAGCGAACTTTCGCTTGACGGCGATATACTCCGCGCGGACATCAAAAACAACAGTGTTTCGGTGTTCGTGATTGGGTAAGGGAGGGATTGAAGAGACAGCGGCAGAAATTTTCCGCCGCTGTTTCTTTATGCGCCGCACGCCGCAAGGGGTGCGGCGTTCTTTTATGCGGCGCATCATACTTGTCCCTTCCGCCGCATATCTTAAACCGATGACGGATTTCCTTCCGCCGCGCATCCAAGGCTGTTTGCGGCATCTCAACGTCAATCTCCTCTACGAACTCAGGATCCGCGCGGACAAACCGCTCTCCGTCAACGTCGGGGGACGCTTTTATTTTCTCGGCGAGGACGGATTCTGTTCCTCCGAACGCGCCCTCCGTCCCACAAAAGAGGAGATCGAAGACGCCCTGCTCGCCGCAAGCGGCTATTCCGTCTATGCCGTCGAGGACCAACTGCGCCGCGGATTCGTCACCGCGAAGGGGGGCGAACGGGTGGGGATCGCAGGTACGGTCGTCTCCGAAAACGGTTCCGTCCATTCGGTGCGGGACGTAACTTCGCTCTGCGTTAGGATCCCGCACGAGATCCGCGGCTGTGCCGACGAGGTCTACGCCCGCTGTTTGGGCGACGGGTTGCGCTCCGTCCTGCTCATGGCGCCCCCGGGAGAGGGGAAGACCACGATCCTTCGCGAACTCATCCGCCTTGTCGCCGTCAGGACGGAAAGGAACATTCTCGTCGGAGACGAGCGCGGCGAACTTTCGGTCGGCGATCTCGGGGATACCACGGACGTCATCCGCTTTGCGGACAAGCAAACCGCTTTCACGGCGGGGATCCGTGCGATGCGCCCCGAGGTCATCGCGACGGACGAACTGCTTCCCGAAGATTACACTGCCGTGCGGCGCGCCGTCGAGAGCGGGATCGCCGTCCTCGCCTCCGCCCACTTGAAGCGGTTCGAGGACGTCCCGCAAAAACTGTTCGAACGGTACGTTCTCTTGGACGGGCTGGGCTGTGTGGGGGAGATCCTCGACGGGGAGGGCAATCATGTGGATTAAATTCCTGCTTTGCGGGCTCATCATCGTATTTTGCACACTGCTCGGGTATTTCGCCGCGGAGCGGAGCCGCTCGCGCAAGCGCTTCTACCTGCAATTTTCCTCTTTCAACGAAAGCTATCTCGGCGAACTCGCGTATACCCGCAAGCCGCTCGAACCTTTTCTCGACCAATACGGCTACCGCGGGGACTTCGGAAAGCTCTTAAAAGCGGTCCGTGAACATCGGAAGCCCGTTGTAAAACTCGGTTTTCTCACAGCGGAGGAACGCACCGAAACCGTTGAGTATCTGTCCATGCTCGGAAGGGGAGACACCGCTTCGCAGAGCGGATATTTCACATCGCGGCGGGAGCCTCTTGCCTCCAAGAGGGAGTCCTCCGCGAAGGAGGCGAAACAGCGGGGCGAATTGTGCGTCAAGCTCGGTCTCCTCGCGGGGCTCGCCTTCGTCATTTTAATCGTATAATGGACATCTCGATCATCTTCAAACTTGCCGCAATCGGCATCATCATAACCGTTGTCTGTCAGGTCCTGAAAAAATCCGACCGCGACGACGTCGCCACCGTGGTCTCGATCGTGGGGCTGGTCATCGCGCTGACCGTCGCCGTCACCATGATCGGAGATCTTTTCGGCGTCGTGAAGGACATCTTCGGAGTTTTTTAGATGCAGATCTTCCAGCTCGTCGGCATTGCCTTTATCACGGCGATCGCCGCCATCATCCTCCGCGAAACCAAGCCCGAACTCGCCTTTGCCGTGACGATCGCGGGGAGCATTATCCTGCTCCTCTTCGTCTTCGAGCTGTTCCGCGGCAGTGCGGGGATCTTTTCGGAGATCGCAAACGTTACGGGCATCGATTCCGCCCTCGTCAAGATCCTTTTGAAAATGGTGGGAATCGGCTACCTCGTGGAGTTCAGCGCGGGCGTTCTCTCGGACTTCGGACAAAATTCCCTCGCGGACAAGCTGGTCTTCTGCGGCAAGATCTTGATCCTCGTGCTCGCGATCCCCATCATCGAGAGCGTCCTCTCCCTGATCGTCGATCTTTTGGAGATGATCCCATGAGAGCCTCATCGCTTGGACGGGCAAAAAAGATCCTCATCGCGGTCGTGCTCCTTCTGCTCATCGTTTGCCTTCTTCCCGCGCGGAAAGAAGCGGCCGCGCGCGCTTTGAGCGCCGAGGAAGAGGCGGCGATCGAAGAACTGCAAAAGGCGGTCGAAGAACTTCTCGCCTCCCTGCATACCGAAGGACTGCAAAGCTATCTCGACTCGCTCAAAGAGTTCGGAGGGATCTCCCTCAAAGACAAACTGCTGAGCGTCGTGACGGGAGATTTCGCTCTCGACTACGGAAATTTGTTCCAATCGGTGCTCGCGCTCGTCTGGGAAGAGGGGAGGGCGATGCTCCCCGCATTTGCCGTCATTTTGGCGGTCGCGCTCTTGTGCGGCATCTTGAATTCGGTAAAAAACAGCTTTTTGCAGAGTACTACGTCAGACATAATACATTTCGTATCCTACATTTGCGTGGGCGCCGTCGTCCTATCAGTCCTGCTCGGCGTGCTGAAATCGGGGTTCGACGCGATCACGGGAATGAAGAAGCAGATGGAGCTCGTCTATCCCATTCTGCTTACGCTGATGGCGGCGAGCGGGGGAACGGTCTCCGCGGGGATCTTCCGCCCCGCCGTCGCGTTCATGAGCAGCGCCGTAGGGGAACTTTTTACCGCAGTCGTCTTGCCCTCCGCGATCATCGTGATCGTGCTCGCCTTCGTGGGCAATCTCACCGAAACTGTGCGGACCGAGCGGCTTGCCGAGCTCTTCAAGAGCGTCTCCAAGTGGCTGATCGGGCTGACGCTCGGCATTTTCAGCCTCTTTTTGACCGTGCAGGGCATCGCCGCGGCGCAGTATGACGGACTTTCCCTCCGCGCGATGAAATATGTCATCTCGGGATCGGTCCCCATCGTGGGAGGATTCCTCTCGGGCGGCGTGGATCTCGTACTTGCGGGCAGTGCGCTCATCAAAAACGCGCTCGGTTCCTTTTCGCTGTTCCTGCTCGCGGGGACACTCCTCCGGCCCGTCCTGCTCTTTGCGGCATTCCAGCTCTTTTTGCGGATCTCCGCCGCGGCGACGGAACCCGTGGGCGGGAAAATCTCAGGATTTTTATCCGCCCTCGCCAAGGACAGCGGGTACTTTCTCGCGGGGATCGTCCTGTTTGCCTTCCTCTACTTTTTGACGCTGATCCTTCTCATCTGTTCCACGGGGGCGATATTCTGATGAAAGCGTATATTTTGAGCATTGCGGGCGTCGTTCTGATCGCCGCCGTCGTCACCGTGATCGCGCCGAACGGGAAGATGGGAAGATTCATCAAGGGAACGACCCGTCTCTTTCTGCTTGTCATTATGATCGCGCCCGTGATCCGTTGGGTAGGCGGGGGGAAGCCCGTCTTTGCGGAACGCGAACTTCCCACGGACGACGCCTATCTCGCTTCGTGCGCACAAATGCTCGAGAAGCGGGATGAAGCCGAGATTGCCGCCTATTTACGGGACGAATTTGCGCTTACCGCCCAAATCGACGCAGAGCGCGCCACCTCCGCTTACTTCCCGCTGCAAAAAATTTCCGCGATCCTCACACTTCCCGGAATAATCGGGGAGGACGAGCGTATACATATTTTGACAAGCGTAGAGACCGCACTCAAAGAGCGGTACGGATGCACCGTGGAGGTATCGCTGTGACCATTTCTTTTGACGGGATCAAGCGATTTTTCGGGCGGCGCTCCGTCCGTATCATCCTGATTTTGCTCTTCGCCCTCGCCCTGCTTCTCGCCTGTTACCGCGTCTTTTTCAAAAAGAGCGGGACGGCGGAAGGGTTCAAACTCACTTCCGAAGAGACGAGGCTCGCCGCTCTGCTCTCGAAGGTGGAGGGCGCGGGCAAGGTGACCGTCATGATCACCGAGGAGGACGGAAAGGCGGTGAGCGCCGTGGTGATCTTCGAAGGATCCGACGGGCTCATCGTACGGATGCGCCTCAATGAGATCGCGGCGAGCGCGCTCAATCTTCCCAAGAGCGCCGTCCTCGTCTATGCGGCATAAGGAAATTTTTGGAAAGAAGGAGATAAAACCATGTCAAACACCAAGAAAATCGCACTGATGTCCACGCTCGTCCTGCTCCTTGCGGTGACGGCAATCTTCAACTTCGTCCTTGCGGGCACGAGGGACACCAATCCCGTCGGAAGTAGCGCGAGCGTTCAGGTCAACTACTTCACCAACTTCCGCACCGAACGCAGTTCCAAGCGGAGCGAAGAGTTCGTCCAGCTCGACAGCGTGATTTCCGCCTACGGGCAGGATACCGCGGAGTATGCCGCGGCCGTGGCGAGAAAGCAAGAGCTCGTGGAAATGATGGAGGACGAACTCGTGCTCGAATCCATCATCAAAGCGCTCGGATTTTCGGACGCGGGCGTCGCCATTGGGGACCGCGACAACATCAACATCTTTATCAATTCCAACGAACTGACTGCGGAGACGGTCACGAAGATCTTCTACGCGCTCGAAGTGGAGCACAACATCCGCAACGGCAACATCATCATTATGCCCGTTTACGCCGAGAGCTGAGGATCTTCCGCCCAAAATAGGCGTACGGAAGGGAATTTGAACGAGAATTTTTCGGGAATCGGAAAATTTTTGGCAAAGGTGGTTGCATGAATCCCCGCGGATATGCTATAATGAATGCCAAGGAGTGATCGCCATGGCAAGCATTCAATACAATCCCAACGGGCAAAAAGGGAAAATTACCTATAATTCGGATATCGTAAGCGGCATCGTCGTGCTGAGTTTGCAGGAGACGGAGGGCATCGAGCTCATCCCTTCCAAGAGCAAGGGCATCAAGATCAGCTTCGAAAAAGAGGGCGTCTTCGTCGATATTTCCGTGATCGCGCATTACGGATACAGCGTGCCGGAGCTCGCCTACCGGATCCAACAGACGATCAAGCAGATGGTCGAATCCATGACGAAGTACAAGATCGCCAAGGTAGACGTCCATGTGCAGAGCGTGATCTTCCCGGAGGCGCCCGCCGCTGCCCCCGATCCCGCGGAAGACGCTGACGATAAAAAGAACTGACGAGCTCCCTTCCCCGTTTTGGGGAGGGGAGAAACTTGTATCATAAGGAGAATCCATGAGAAGCGACGCAAGAGAAGCGGCGTTTAAGGCGGTGTTCGCAAAGATGTTGGGCGGCGAACTTCCCAAGGCCGGACGCACGGGGCTCTACCGAAAAGCCAACCTCACCGACGGCGAGAAAGAATTTTCCGAGCGGCTGATTGCCGTATGCGAAGAACACTACGACGAACTGACCGCCATCCTTTCGGATAAGATCACGCGGTTTGCCGATTACCGCGTCTATCCCGCCGACCGCGCGATCCTGCTCATCGCGCTCGCGGAGATCAAATATTTCGACGACATCCCGCCCGTGGTCTCGGCAAGCGAAGCCGCGGCGCTCGCACGCGTCTATTCTACCGAAAAATCCGCCGATTTCGTCAACGGCGTTCTCGGGGGGATCATCAACCAATGAAACTCATCGACGGAAAAGCGATCGCGGCAGAGGTGCGGAGCGAAGTCAAGCTCCGCGCCGCCGCATTTGAGGCCGCAAGCGGGAAAAAACCCGGCCTCGCCGTCGTCCTCATCGGATCGGACCCTGCGTCTTCCGTCTACGTCCGCAATAAGATCAACGCGTGCGAAGAGGCGGGGATCCGTTCGTTCTGTTACCGTCTGCCCGAAGATACGGCGGAAGAGGAGGCGGAAGAATTGATTGGACGCCTCGCCGCGTCCGCCGATGTGCACGGCATCCTCGTACAGCTCCCGCTACCCGCCCATTTGAAGGAAGAAAAATTGCTCGCGAAGATCCCCGTCTCCAAGGATGTAGACGGATTTTCCGCGGAAAATATCGGGCGTTTGGCGCGCGGAGAGCGGGCGGCTGTCGCCTGTACCCCCCTCGGCGTGATGGAACTTCTCAAACGGAGCGGCGTCGATCCCTCGGGAAAGCACGCCGTCGTCATCGGAAGAAGCAATATCGTCGGCAAGCCGATGGCGCTTCTCCTTCTGAACGCCGACGCTACGGTGACCGTATGCCATTCCCGCACCCGCGGGCTTGCCGCAATTTGCCGAGAGGCGGATATCCTCGTCTCCGCGGTCGGAAAACCCGCTTTTGTGACCGCCGACATGGTCAAAGAGGGCGCCGTGGTCATAGACGTCGGGATCAACCGCACGGAAGGGAAGATCGTGGGGGACGTTGCGTTCGGCGAAGTCGCGCCCAAGGCCTCCCTCATCACTCCCGTGCCCGGCGGGGTGGGACCCATGACCGTCGCCATGCTTTTAAGAAATACGATGGACGCGGCGGAGCGCTGTCTATGAATTTTCAAGTACGCTACGAACTGTTCCGCGCCTATTTCGAGCGCGCGCTCTCCGAAATGTGCGCCGCATGGGATTTGAAACCGCCCGTCCTTGCGGAGAGTATGCGCTATTCCCTGCTCTCGGGCGGAAAGCGCATCCGTCCCGTCCTCCTGCTCGGGACGCTCGATCTCCTCGGCTGTCCCTACGAAGGGGAGACAAATCTCGCGCTCGCCATCGAATGTATCCATACATATTCCCTCATCCACGACGATCTTCCCGCCATGGATAACGACGATTACCGCCGCGGAAGGCTCTCCAACCACAAGATGTTCGGCGAAGCGAACGCCATTCTCGCGGGCGACGGCTTGCTCTCTTATGCCTTCGGCCTGCTTATCGGGGAATGCGGAAAGGATGAGCGGCACCGTACCGCCGCGCGCATTCTCTCGGAAGCGGCGGGGATCAAAGGGATGGTCGCGGGGCAATCCGCCGACCTATTCTACGAGCGGCGGAAGGGGGACGGCGAAGCACTTGCCTTCATCCACCGCAACAAGACCGCGCAGATGATCGCCGCGCCCGTCCGTATGGCTGCCGCCCTCGCGGAAAAGTACGAAGAGCCGCTGTCCCGCTTCGGGGAAAGTCTCGGAATGCTCTTTCAGGTCACCGACGATCTTCTCGACGAAGAGGGGATCGATATGGGAAAGACCCCGGGAAAGGACGCCGCCGAAGAAAAACTCACCGCGGTAAGCGTTTACGGCAGGGCGGGCGCCAAGGAATTGGCAAAGAAGTATGAGGCCGAATGTCTTGCGGAGCTTTGCGCCGTCCCCGGGAGCGAATTTCTCGCGGAAGTCACCGCGCTCGTCGCGACGCGCAAGGGCTGAAATCGGAACGATATGAGAAACGTAATGCCGAGCGAGGTCAAGAGCGCCTCGACGGAACAACTGAACCTGCTGGCGGGTGAGATGCGGGAGGAGATCTTCCGTACCGTTTCTTCATGCGGCGGGCATCTCTCGTCCAATCTCGGGATCGTGGAGCTGACGATCGCGCTTCACCGCGTCTTTGATTTCCCCAAGGATAAGATCGTATTCGACGTGGGGCACCAATGCTATCCCCATAAATTGCTCTCGGGACGGGCGAAACTCTTCCACACGCTCCGCAAAGAGGGCGGACTTTCGGGCTTTCCCAAACGCGCGGAGAGCCCGTACGACTGCTATGAAACGGGGCACGCTGGAACGGCGGTATCGGCGGCGCTCGGGATCGCCAAGGCGCGCGATCTCAAAGGGGAGGATTTTTCGGTCATCGCGCTCGTCGGCGACGGATCTTTCCAAAACGGGCTCATCTTCGAAGCGCTCAACAGCGTCAGCCTCCTCAACAGCCCCATCCTCATCATTCTCAACGACAACGGGATGTCCATCTCTCCGACGGTGGGGGGTACGCAGGAAATTCTCGACGGATTAAAACATTCTGCGGAGAACGTCCGTCTCTTTGAAAAATTCGGCTTGGAATACATCGGGATCGCGGACGGGAACGACTTTTCCTCCCTTCTGCCCGCCCTCGAGCGCGCAAAAGAGCGTATCAAGGAAAAAACCGTGCTTTTGCACGTCGTCACGAAAAAGGGGCGCGGCTATCCCTTTGCGGAAAATGCGCCCGCGGAGACGCACGGCCTGAGCCCGAAGCCCGTACCGCGGGAGGAATATTCCACCGCGCTCGGCGAAGAACTCACCGCTCTCGCCGAAAAGGACAGCCGTATCGTCGCGATCACCGCGGCAATGACGGACAGCTTGGGGCTCCGTCCCTTCTTCCGCGCCTTTCCCGAGCGGTCGTTCGACGTCGGGATCTGCGAGGAGCACGCATCGGTACTCGCCGCGGCGCTGGCGGCCGAAGGGATGCGCCCGTACTACGCCATCTATTCGACCTTTTTACAGCGCGCCTTCGACGAAGTGATCCACGACGTCTGCGGACAAAATCTGCCCGTCACGTTCTGTATTGACCGTGCGGGGATCGTAGGCGCCGACGGGGAGACCCACCAAGGGATATTCGACCTTTCCTATCTCTCCCTGATCCCCAACCTCACGATCGCCGTGCCCGCAAACATCGCCGAACTGCGCGCGATGCTTCGGATGAGCGCGGACTTCGGCGCGCCGCTTGCGATCCGCTATCCAAAGGCGGGCACGCAGGGGATGTGCAAGCCCTTCGCAATGGGCGAATGGGAGCTTTTGCGAAGTACTACGTCAGACATAGTAATGCTTGCGGCGGGGGAACGTTGTTTGGACCTTGCGCAACATCTCTTAAAACGTGCGCGGGCGCACGGAATGGACTTTACGCTCGTAAACGCGCGGTTCGTCAAACCGCTCGACGAAAAATTCCTCGCCTCGCTGGAACAAAAACAGGTCGTGACCCTCGAGGACAACGTCCTTGCGGGCGGCTTCGGGGACGCGGTCGCGCGGGCGCTCCGCGGAACGGACTGTAACGTACATAGTTTCGGCTTCGGAGACGTCTTCATTCCGCACGGCGAACCCGCTTCCCTTGCGGTCAAATACGGGCTGGATCCCGAAAAGATCTACGCCCTTATCGAGGAACTCTATGCGCGCGGATAAGTACTTTTCGGCGCGTTTCGGCTCGCGCACCAAGGCGAAAGAGGCGTTGGAGGCGGGGCGCGTTCTCCGCGGGGACAAAGTCCTTTCGCCGAGCGACGAAGTCGGCGACGGGGAACTCTTTACCGTACTCGAAGACGACGATTTCGTCTCGAACGGAGGCAGAAAGCTCGAGCGCGCGCTGTCCGTATTCGGCGAAAGCGTAGAGGGGAAGCGCATCGCCGACCTCGGTGCGAGCACGGGCGGCTTCACCGATTGCCTGCTCCGCCGCGGCGCGTCGAGGGTGTACTGTGTAGACGTCGGCGAGAGTTTGCTCGCGCCCGCCGTTGCCTCCGATCCCCGTGTATATATTCTTGATAAAACGAATGCTCGCACCCTGACGCCCGCGCACTTTCCGTACGGGCTCGACGACGTCGTATCCGACCTCAGTTTTATCTCGTTGCGGCTTGTCCTGCCTGCGGTGGAGAAGATCCTTCCGCCCGAAGGACGGGCCTTTGTCCTTTTTAAGCCGCAGTTCGAATGCGGCAAAAATGTGCTCGGAAAGAGCGGGATCCTCCCGCAAAACCGCCATGCGGCGTTGATTTCGGGCTTTTACGACTTTTGCACGGGGCTCGGGCTCGCGCCGTGCGGAATCGTCAACGCGCCGCTCTTTCCCAAAAAAAATATCGAGTACATGATCCTTCTGCGAAAGGGGGGCGTCCCTCTTCCGAAGGAGGATCTTTTGATGCGTGCGAAAAAAATTTTTTGAGATTTTATGCAAAAATACTTGCAATTATCCAATCATTGGTGTATAATGACTGTATGAAAATCGGGATCTTTCACAATGGGCGGCAAGCCGGCGCCGACGAAGTCGCCTCTTTGAAAGCCTATCTGGAGCGTGCGGGCGCTTCCGTCTCCCTGTTTTCGGAGGAAACCGAAATCGGAGACGTAGACCGGATCGCCGTACTTGGAGGGGACGGCACGGTGTTGCGCGCGGCAAAACGGAGTGCGGAACTCGGGATCCCGCTCGTCGGGATCAACTGCGGACACCTCGGATTCCTCACCGAATTCGAGCGCAACGAGACGGAACAAGCCGCAAAACTTCTGACGGATGAGAGCTGTCAGGCGCTTTCCCGCTCCATGCTCGAGATCTCTTTCGGCGGAAGTTCCCACATCTGTCTCAACGAACTTGCTCTCCTGCGAGAGGTCTCTCCGGGCCGTTCCAACCGCGTAGAATCGGTTTCCGTCGCCCTAAACGGGCGCGAGGCGGGCGTTTTTGCGGCGGACGGTCTGATCGTCGCGACGCCCACGGGCTCGACCGCTTATTCCCTCTCCGCGGGAGGGAGCATTCTGACGCCCGATTGCAGCGTCTTTCTGCTTACGCCGATCTGCGCGTTCTCGCTGAGAAGCAGGCCGATCGTCTATTCGGACGGCGACGAGCTCACGTTGAAGGTCGCGGCAAACGACGTGCTGATGGCGTACGGCGACGGCGTATTTTTGGGAGAAGTAACCGCAAGCGATCCCGTCAAGGTCAAGAAAGCGCTTCGGAGCGCGGTCTTCCTCACGCGGGACAGACACGCATTTTTCGGCCGTTTGGCCGGAAAAATCAACTGAATATATACGGTATATGAAAAGGATCATGGTGAATTTATGTTAAGGAACGCACGGCATAATAAAATATTGGAAATTATTTCTGAGAAGGAAGTCGAAACGCAGGACGAGCTTTGCGAAGAACTTGCGGCGTGCAACTTCTCCGTCACACAGGCGACCGTCTCGCGGGACATCAAAGAGCTTCATCTCTTCAAGGTAAAGGGGAATAAGAAGCGCTTCCGCTATGCCTCGGTCAACGAGAGCGAAAGCGGTATCTCCGACAAGATGCAACTCCTGTTCTCGACCTGCGTAGAGAAGATCACCCCCGTCGGCAATCTGATCGTGATCAAGACCCTCAACGGAAACGGTTCCAATGCGGGCGTGGTGATCGACCGTCTTGCATACAGCGAGATCGTCGGCACGATCTCGGGGGACGACAACGTCCTCATCGTCT
This sequence comes from uncultured Clostridia bacterium, assembly GCA_947627765.1. Classification (GTDB taxonomy): domain Bacteria; phylum Bacillota; class Clostridia; order Christensenellales; family Borkfalkiaceae; genus Gallimonas. Next base: position 107,844 of record CANQXA010000001.1, on the reverse strand, counting down.
GCGAAACGCCTGCCGACGCGCACACCGTGTGCGGCAAGCTCGAAACGATCCTCAAGGATTGATTCTTCATGCTGAAAAGGCTACTGATCCGGAACGTCGCCCTCATCGAACGCGCCGAACTCGAATTTTCGGAGGGATTGAATGTCCTGACGGGCGAAACGGGCTCGGGAAAATCGGTCATCCTCGATTCGATCGACTTCGTGCTCGGCGCCAAGGCGGATAAGGGAATGGTGCGCACTGGAGAGGAATTCTGTACCGTACAGGCAGAATTTTCCGCTCCTGCGGGAATGGACGGCTTGCTCGAGGAGCTCGGCGTCGAACCCGAAGATACGCTCGTCATCTCCCGTAAACTGACCAAAGAGGGAAAAGGATCCTTAAAACTCAACGGAATGTCGGTCACCGCGGCGATGCTGCGGCGCGTCACCTCGCTCCTCGTAGACGTTCACGGGCAGAGCGAGCATTTCTTTTTACTAAAAGAAAGCAACCAGCTCAAACTGCTCGACGCGATGGCGGGGGAACCCGTCGCCGCCTCCAAGGCGCGCGTGCACGATCTTCTCGAGACCCGCAAAAAGATCCTTTCCGACCTTGCCCTTCTCGGCGGGGACGAGGGCGAGCGCAGCCGTCGTATGGACATTCTGCGCTTCCAGATCGACGAGATCGCCCGCGCAGACTTGCAGGAAGGGGAAGAAGAAGAGTTGACCGTCCGCCGCGACCGTTTCCGGAATGCGGAGCGCATCCTCGAAGGTTTGCGAAGCGCGCGGGACAGTTTGCTCGCCGACGGGCAGGGGAGCGATTCCGTACGGAGCGCACACCGTGCAGTCTCCGCGATCGTCCGTTACGAAAATTCATGCGCCGCACTTGCGGAGCGCTTGGAGAACGCCGCCGCAGAGCTCGAAGACATCGCGGGATGTATCGACGATCTCGCGGGCGAGATGGAGATGGACGAAGGGGAAGCGGAACGCGTCGAAGCGCGGCTCGACGAGATCAAGACTCTCAAAAAGAAATACGGCGGCAGTTATTCCCAAATTATGGAATTCTACGAAAACGCCGTCAAGGAATACGATCTCTTGGAGAGCAGTGCGGAAAGGCGGGAAAAGCTGTCGGCGAAACTGAAACGGACGGACGGCGCGCTGTACGCCGCCTGCAAAGAGCTCACCGCGGCGCGCAAGACTGCGGCAAGTTCCTTCACGGGGCGGGTGGTCGGAGAGTTGCGCTCGCTCAATATTCCTTCCGCCAAATTCGAGATCGATTTCGGAGAATATACGGAGGAAGACGTCCCCACAGCCACCCGCGAAGGGTTGGACCGCGTGAAATTCCTCTTTTCCGCCAATGCGGGAGAACCGCTGAAAGAACTCGGCAAGATCATCAGCGGCGGCGAAATGAGCCGCTTCATGCTTGCGGTGAAAGCGCAACTGCGGACCGGGGTGGTCGGGACCTATATCTTCGACGAGATCGACGCCGGGATCGGCGGGAAGACCGCGCGCTCCATCGCCGAAAAGTTTGCCGTCATTGCGAAAGACGTCCAGATCATCGCCGTGACCCACCTCGCGCGCATCGCCTCCTTTGCCGACCGCGAGTTCGTCATCGAAAAGGCAGAAGAGGGGGCAAAGACCTTAACGCATATCCGCGAAGTCGAGGGCGAAGAGCGGCTCAAAGAACTTGCCCGTCTGATCGGCGGCACGGAGAGCGAACACGTCCTCGCCCACGCGGGCGACCTGCTCGCCGAAGCAGACGCTTACAAAAACTCCCTCTAAGGATCTCATCCCAACGGAATAGAATTTTTCGGCTTACGCAAATTATCTTCTGCATACGGAGGTACTCATGCGTAAGCTGAAATTTTTTATTGCCGCGCTACTTGTCCCGCTTGCCCTCGCGGGCAGTCTTATTCCGACAGTGGAGGCAAGGGCGGATGAGGCGGAGCTCTATTATATCGGAGGAATGACCGCGGGCTTCATGCTCTCCGCGGAGGGCGCCGAAGTCATCGGATTGTCCGACGTCGCGGCGGAAGACGGTCTGCACCGCCCCGCCGAAGACGCGGGGATCCGCATCGGCGATACGATCGTCGCCGTGGACGGGATCGCGGTCAAGACGATCGCCGACCTCAATGCGGCGCTCGAACGGAGCGGAGGGGAGGAAGTCGTCCTCACCGTACGCCGCAAGGGAGATACCGCGCAAGTCAATCTCGTCCCCGTCAAAGACAAAAAGACGGAAAAATATAAGATCGGCGTTCTGATCCGCGATACGCTTGCGGGGATCGGGACCGTGACCTATGTCGATAAAAATACCTACCGCTTCGGGGCGCTCGGGCATTCCGTATGCGATGAAAACAAAAATCCGCTCACGATCTCCGACCCGAAAGTCTATCTTTGCAGTGTGATCGGCGTAAACCGCGGAACGCGCGGAAGGGCGGGGGAACTGCGCGGGCTCTTTATGAACGACGCCATGATCGGGAAAGCGGATAAAGTCTGCGCTACAGGGCTCTACGGGACCTTCGATAAGAACTACGACTTTTCCCACTGCGAACTCGTGGAGCGGGCTTCCGTCTCCGAAGCTACCATCGGAAAGGCCGTCATATATTCGACGGTAGACGGGACTTGTCCGCAGAAATACGAGATCTCCATCGCCAAAGTAGACGAGGGGAACCGCGAAAACAAGAACTTTGTCATCAAAGTGACGGACGAACGCCTGCTCGACGAAACGGGCGGCATCGTACAGGGAATGAGCGGAAGTCCCATTCTCCAGAACGGCAAGCTGATCGGCGCCGTCACCCATGTCTTTTTGAACGATCCCACGCGCGGATACGGGATCGCCATCGACAGGATGCTCGAAAATTGAATCAAACCAAGTCTGCGAACCCCGCAGACTTTTTTTGTTACAAAAGCAGATCTCTGTACCGTCAATGGGGAAAATACAGCGATACCGTCGCAGACAGTTGAAATTCTTTTTGAAATATGTTATAATTAACGCATACATCAGCGCCATACAGATGAGGAAAGCGAAATGGCAAATATCGATCGGAAAAACGAGAAGAGAAAAAACGCAATGAAAAAGACCGTTGGCATTTTTTGCGCTCTAACATTGGCGCTCGCAGGCGTCACGGGATGCGGAGGAAATAACGGGATCGACCCGAACAAAGCCCAACTCTATGTGTCGAGTTACGAAGGCGGCTTCGGCAACGATTGGCTGAAAGCCGTCGCCACGCGCTTCGAGGAGGAGAACGCCGAAACCGCCTTTCTTCCCGGCAAGACGGGAGTGCAGATCATAATCGACGGCAACAAGAAAAGCGGGCAAACTTTGCTTGCCAACATGGAAGCCTATCCGCAGGATCTCTTTTTTACCGAGCGCGGCTACTATTACGACGGCATCTTCCAAGGAAAGTTCCTTGATATCACAGATGCCGTAAAGGAAGATCTTTCCGAATACGGCGAAGAGGGGAGCATCTTCGACAAATTCAACGAAGCGCAGAAGAGCTATTTTGAACATGACGGAAAGATCTATGCGGTTCCGCACTATGCGTCCTATTTCGGACTCTCCTATGATATTGATCTTTTCGAGCGGGAAAATCTTTATTTTGCGAAAGACGGCACAAACGGGAAATTTGTAAAGAGCGCAGAGGAAGCGCGTTCCCTCGGTCCCGACGGAAAAACGGGGTCGGAAGGGGGGATCGATTATTCGGCGGACGACGGGCTTCCCGCGACCTATGACGAGTTCTTCGAGCTGTGCGATCATATGCTTGAAAAGGGCATTACGCCGCTCACCTATGCGGGAGAGACGCGCAACGTCTATCTGAACAGCTTCTTGACGGCACTCTTTGCCGATTTTGAAGGCGAAGAGCAAATGTCTCTCAACTATTCCTTTAACGGCGTGGCGAACGACCTTTTGAAGGACTTTCAGGTGGATGCCTCGGGGAAGGTGATCTCTGTCGTGCCGGAAGAGCCGACCGAGATCGACGCACGCTCGGGTTGGAAACTCATCAAACAGGCGGGACGCGCTTATGCTTTGAGCTTTTTGGACCGTCTCGCCTCCGACGGGCGGTATCTCCACGCGGATGCGAAGAACGACGCCTGTTCTCACACGGAGGCACAGTATGGATTCCTCGAAAGCAGCTTTACGGACAGTCCGATCGGCTTTTTCATAGACGGCATCTACTGGGAGAACGAAGCGGAAGCCTCGGGGAGCTTTGCGATGCTCGCGGAAGAGTACGGGGAAAGAGCGCTTCGTAAGAATCGCAGGTTAGGCTTCCTTCCTCTTCCCAAGGCGGATGAAAGCCGCTCGGGAAACACAACGCTCCTCGATAATCTCTACAGTCTTGCCTTCATCAATGCAAAGATCGATCCCGCGAAAATCCCGCTCGCAAAAGCGTTCCTGCGCTACTGTTATACCGACCGATCCCTCGTGGAATTCACGGCGATGACGAACACGCCGCGTTCCCTTCGCTATGATATGCCGGAAAGCGAACTCAAAAAGATGACCTCATTCGGCAGCTCTGTTTTATCGCTCAAAAACAAGGGAGACACTGCGATCGTCTATCCGTTCGACACGAATCCGCTCTATCTCAACCACCAATCCGATTTTAATCTTGACAAGCGTTGGAGCGCGGTCATCGGAAGACTCTCGCAGAGTTGTCCTATTGATAGTTTCCGCAATGGTGTCTCTGCCGCCGAATACTTCTTCGGGATGGAAGAGCAGTATTCTGCATCCTCATGGGGGGAACTGTATGGCACGCATTTCCAATGAGCGGAAGGGGAGAAGGTCAATGCGTACAAAAAAGCGCAACGACCTGATCTTCTATGTGGCAATGCTCGCATTTCCGCTCCTGCAATTTGCGATTTTCTACATTGCAGTCAATGCCAATTCCCTGATTATGGCATTTGAGCGTTACGACTATTCTACGGGGGAGACTTCCTTTGCGGGGCTTGAACAATTCAGGCAGGCGTTCTATCGTCTATTTCACTCACCGGAACTCTCTGCCGCCTGGAAAAATACACTGCTCCTCTTTGTATTTTCTTTGATCGGGGACGGACTTGGTGTTTTATTTTCCTATTATATTGCCAAGAAAAAACCTTTTGCCAATCTCTTGAAGATCGGCATCGTATTGCCGACGCTCCTTTCCGCTATCGCAATGGCGGTACTCTTCAAATACTTTGGCGAACGCGCCTTTCCCGTTCTTTTCCATACGGAAGGGCTCTTTTCGGGAGGAGCTGCGCTTTTTGTTCTGCTCTTCTATCAAATTTGGATGGGACTTGGGACGAGTGTACTCGTCTTATCGGGCACGATGAGCGCGATCCCGGAGACGCTTTCCGAGGCAGCAAAATTGGACGGTTGCACGTTCTTGAAAGAGTTTATTTACATAACGTTGCCCATGATCTATCCCACACTTGTCACTTTTCTCGTGATTGACATTGCGGGAATCTTCGTCGGACAGATGGGACTTTATCACTTCTATGCAGACGATGCCGATCCTGCGCTCTTTACTTACGGATACTATCTCTTTCGGCAAACGCGGAACGCAACGCTTGCCGAGTACCCCGTACTCGCCGCGATGGGCGCGCTCTTCACGCTCGTCACTGCGCCGCTTGCGCTTTTTTCAAAAAAATTATTGCTCAGATTAGGTCCTTCGGCGGATTGATATGAAATATTTTAGGAAAAAAGTCAAAATAAGTTCGGACGGACTACCCGTATTTCTCATTTTTTTGCTCATGACGGCATATTTTTTGCTCGTTTTGCTTTTGCTAATTTGGGGATTATCCGTTTCCTTGAAGTCCGTTGCCCAATTCCGTGCCTCCCCGATCGGTTTTCCGGAAGGTAAATGGCATTTTGAAAATTATCTCAATGCATTTAAGACCTTCAACGTACCCCTCCATGGAGGAAGGGTACAAATCGGGTTACTTGTTCAATACGGCTATTCCTTACTCTATGCGTTAGGCGGAGCGTTTTTTGCGACGCTTGTGCCCTGCGTCACGGCATACGTTACCGCGAGGTTTCCCTTCCGCTTCGGAAAGATCGTCTATGCGGTCGTCGTTGTCACGCTCGCATTTCCCATTGTCGGTGCACTCCCGTCTCAACTGCGGTTGATGTCGCTTTTCGGGCTCTACGATTCATTCTTCGGCGTTTGGCTCATGCAGGCGAGCTTTCTCGGCATTTACTTTCTCATCTTCCACGCGGCGTATGCGGGAGCACCGAAAGATATTGCAGAAGCCGCTGAGATCGACGGGGCGGGTAATTTACGCATCTTTCTGGAAATCGCACTTCCTCTTTCGGACAAGCTCTTTCTTACCGTCATGCTGATCAAATTTATCGGTTTTTGGAACGACTATCAAACCCCAATGCTCTTTCTGCCTTCCTTCCCGACGGCGGCATACGGAATGTACTATTTCTTCTTTGACACGCGGACCGCTTCTGCATGGCCGACCATGAAGATTGCGGGGGCGATCCTTCTCCTCGCTCCGGTTTTTATCATCTTCCTTTGCTTTCAAAAGAGGCTCGTGGGCGACCTCATGCTCGGCGGAATCAAAGAATAGTCAGAATAGAAAGAAATTTATATAAAATTGTTTGTGACTTATTAACCCTATGTCTTTTTGAACGATCCCACGCGCGGGTACGGGATCGCCATCGACAGGATGCTCGACGAAAACTGACATAATCCGCGCCGAGGGCTCATATCATGGTGATATGAGCCTTCCCCTTTTCCGTGACTGTCTATCGAGAGTGATCGCGCGGAAAAAAACGCTCCTCGTCTTCGCGATCGTCTATTTGGCGGGGATCATTCTCGGGATCTGCTTCGTAAAAACGCCCGCCTTCTATGAATTTCATCTCAACAGGGTGGACCGCTTTCTCGTGCAGATCGTCTATTCGCGCCGCAATGTCTTCTTGATCTTTTTGGAACGGACGGCAGGGTGCGCGCTCTGGCTTGCCCTCCTCGCCCTCTCGGGGATCCATTTCGTCGCGCTCGCCGTCCCGCCCGCCGTACTGCTCTATCGCTCCTATACCTTCGGCGGCAGTATCGCGATCCTCTGCTCGGTCTACGGCGTTTCGGGACTTCTTGTCGTATTCGTCCTCTTCCTTCCCATCCATTTGCTGACGGACGCAGTCTTTCTCGGCGCGACCGTCCTCTCCTGCGGAAGAGCGGGGACGTTCCGTTTCTGCCGCTCCGATCTGACGGAACTGCTCTTCGACTTTCTCGCATTGCTCGCCGTCGCCGCCCTCATTTGTCTTCTCGAGATGCTCCTTCTGCTCGTCATCTTTCATCCCGTCGGACAATTATTTTGAATGATTTTCATAAAACCGCACAAACTGCGGGTATGAAAAAATTATGGACGGTAACTCTCGCCGCGCTTGCGGCTTGTACTATGATCCCGACGGGGAATCTCATCGCCCGTGCGGATGAATTTCCCGCTCCCGCCTGCAAAGCGGCCTATCTTGCGGACGCAGAGACGGGGGAAGCGGTGTACTCTAAAGAGGAAACCAAGCGGCTTCCCATCGCGAGTATGTGTAAGATCATGACGTTGCTCCTCTGCTTCGAAGCCGAGGAACAGGGCGTCTATTCCCCTGACGAACTCATTACTGTGAGCGAAAGCGCGGCGGGAATGGGAGGCTCGCAGGTCTTTTTGCAGACGGGGCTCTCGTATCCCGCAAAGTCCCTTGTCAAAACGGTCGCGGTATGCTCCGCCAACGACTCGTGCGTGGCCCTTGCCGAGCGGATCGCGGGCAGTGAGTCCGCCTTCGTCGCCAAAATGAACGCCCGCGCCAAAGAGCTCGGCGCGGACAATACGCTCTTCTCGAATTGCACGGGGCTTCCCAAAGATCCGCAGTACTCCTGCGCAAGGGACGTCTCCCTGATGTTCCGCGAACTCATCCGCCATCGGCAGTATTTCGAAAATTCCCGCATTTGGCTGGAAGACTTCCCGCACCCCGACGGCAGGACGACGAGCATCACCAACACGAACCGCCTGATCCGCTCCTACAACGGCTGTGACGGGGGAAAGACGGGATTTACGGGTGAAGCGGGCTTCTGCCTCGCCGCGACTGCCAAGAGAGGGGAGACGCGCCTCGTCTCCGTCGTCATCGGAGCCGCCGACTCCAAGTCCCGCTTCGACGGAACTGCCGCCATGCTCGATTACGCCTTCAACGTGTATGAAACGCGCGTCGTCTTACAGGCGGACGAGCCGCTTACGGAGACGGTCAAGGTCAAAGGCGGCAAAAAGAGCGAGATCGCGGTGCAGGCGTCCCCGCCGCTTACGGTGTTCTCCAAGCGGGGTGAGACGGTGGACTATCGCATCGAATACGACCTTCCCGAGGTAAAAGCGCCCATACGGAAAGGGGAGAAGCTCGGAAGAGCCACGCTCTTTATCGGCGGCATCGAAAAGGGGAGTTGCGCTCTGATCGCCGCGGAGGACGTTCCCAAGATGACATGGTGGGACGCCTATCGGGAAACCGCGCGGAATTGGCAGTAACGTCTGCACATATCACCATATTTGCATAGTATTATGCGTGACATAATCGCCTTGCGGCGGGGGATGTCGCGCATTTTTTCTTGACCGCGGCGGTGAAACGTAGTATAATTGCCCCATGAACTTCCGAAACACGCTGAAAATCAACGAAAAGGGGCACCTCGAGATCGGAGGCGCCGACTGTTGCGATCTTGCAAAGCGCTTCTCCACGCCGCTCTACGTCTTCGACGAACGTCAGATCCGCGCAATGATGCAGGTCTACCGCACCGCGCTCGAAGAGGAATACGGGGGAAACGGGCGGATCCTGTATGCCTCCAAAGCATTTTGCTGTAAGGCGATGTACGCGATCGCGGACGAAGAGGGCTTGGGGGCGGACGTCGTCTCGGGCGGCGAACTTTTTACCGCGCTCCAAGCGGGCTTCCCCGCCGAAAAGATCTGTATGCACGGCAACAACAAACTGCCGTCCGAACTGCGGGAAGCGTTAGACGCGGGCGTCGGGCGGATCGTCTTAGACTCCGTGCAGGAGATCGAACGCTTGGAGGCCCTTGCCGCCGAACGCGGGATCGTACAGCCCGTCCTTCTCAGGATCAATCCCGGGGTGGAGGCGCACACCCACGCCTATATCCGTACGGCGACGCCCGATTCCAAATTCGGATTCTCCGTTGCGAACGGTTCGGCAAAGGAGACGGTCGGGCTGATCCTGCAAAAGCCTCATCTCGATCTTCGCGGATTCCATTGCCACATCGGTTCCCAAATCTTCGAAAAACAGTCGTTTGAGATCGCCGCGGAGACGTGCGTCGCCTTTGCCGCCTCTCTACGGGATATGTTTTGCCTGAAAGAGCTCAATCTCGGGGGCGGCTTCGGGATCTGGTATGCGGAAGGGGACGCAAAGATCCCGCCCGAGGGCTACCGCGGCTATCTCTCCGCCCTCTTTGCCGCCGTCAAAGCGGGTTGCGAGCGGTACGGCGTCCCGCGGCCCTATCTCTATCTCGAGCCCGGCCGTTCGATCGTCGGGGAGGCGGGGATCACCCTCTATACCGTGGGATCGGTCAAAGAGATCCCCGGGATCCGCAAATATCTCGCCGTAGACGGGGGGATGTTCGAAAATCCGCGCTACTGCCTCTACCGCTCCAAGTATACCGCGGCGCTCGCCAACCGCATGAACGACGAACCCTGCGAGCTCGTTTCCATCGCCGGAAAATGCTGTGAGAGCGGGGACCTCATCGGGGAAGATCTTTCCCTCCCGAAGGCGAACGTAGGGGATCTGATCGCCGTTTTCTCGACGGGCGCATACAACTACTCGATGGCTTCCAACTACAACCGCAACCTCATCCCGCCCGCCGTTCTCGTGAAAGACGGAGAGGCGGAATACATCGTCCGTCCCCAGACCTATGAGGATCTGACGCGCTACGACGTCCTTCCCGCGCGCTTAAAGTGAGCGGATCCTTCCTGTTACCACAATATCTTGTTGAGTGAAGCGGATTTTTTCTCAAAATATCCGCTTCTTCTCTTGCTTTTTTTTTCGGCTTGCGGTATAATGATATTTGTATGAATGAACCCTTAGCGAGACTCGTCCGTCTGCTCGCGAGCTTCTGCGCCGTGATCGTGGTGCTTACGCTGCATGAATTTGCGCACGCGTTCGTCGCTTACCGGTGCGGAGACCCTACGCCGAAGTGGAACCACAGGCTGTCCCTCAACCCGTTCCGCCATTTCGACCTCATCGGTCTCATCTGCTTTACGCTCGTTGGCTTCGGATGGGCGAAACCGGTCCCCATCAATCCCTATAACTTCAAGCATCAGCGGAGGGGGCTCTTTTTGACCTCCGCCGCGGGGATCGTGATGAACCTCATCACCGCGTTCCTGATCTTTCCGCTCGTGCTTGTCGTCCTCTACTATCTTCCCTACGTCACCTTTCTCTCCGATCTCATCTACGACATCGTCTATCTGATCTACGCATACAGCCTGTGCTTCGCGATCTTTAACCTGCTTCCGCTCTATCCGCTCGACGGCTTCCGCATTGTGGACGCGCTCAACCGCAGGCGGGGAAAGGTCTTCCGCTTCCTCCGCGACTACGGGCGCTGGATCCTCCTCGGGCTCATTGCGGAAAGTTTCCTCTGCACCGTCTTCAGCGATTATCTCCACGTGGCGGTCATGGAGAACTTCAACTTGCTCGGCTGGCTTTCTCATTTCGCCGTCAACTATGTCGGCTATCCGATTCAAAGACTATGGGGGTTACTGCCTTGGTAACGGACATCCTGGAACAAGAACTCGAATCACCCGAAACGGACGCACCCGCGCCCCAATCCGCGGAAAAGGACGCAGAATCTACCGAAGCGGCGGAAACGGCAACAGAGCCGGCCGAAGCGGCGGGCCGCGGCGCAGGGGATCATTACAGCCGCAGCCGCGAACACTTCGATTCCAACGTGGATTATACCACCGTCCTCAGCAACTTCGAAGGTCCGCTCGATCTCCTTCTCTATCTCATCAACCGCGAGGAGATCTCGATCCGCGATATTTTCGTCTCGCAGGTGACCGAACAGTTCCTCGACTACATGAAAGGTCTGCCTTATATAGACGTTGACAAAGTGACCGAATATCTCAGCATTGCGGCGACCATCATCAAGATCAAGTCCCAATCGCTCGTGCCGATGATCGACGGAATGCCCGAGGACGACTACGGAGACGACGTGGAAGACGACCGCGAGGCGCTCGTCCGCGCCCTCGAGGAATACCGCCTCATCAAGGAGGAGACGGTCAAGCTCAAAGAGCGGGAGACCATCGGCTACTACTTCAAGGGGCCCGACAAGAGTGTGGGATCGACCAAGACCGTCTTCTCGCTGGACAGCTTCACGCTCGAGGGGCTTGTACAGGCGTTTTCTTCCATTATGGTACGTCACGAAGAGGACTACTACGAGGAAGAGGAGTACCGCGAGATCCCGCGCGACGAATATACCGTCGAGCAGAAGATCCTTTATATCCTCGCGCTGTTCGAACACACCGACGAGATCTGTTTTGAAGAGCTCTTCGGCGGCGACTGGACGAGAATGGAGATCGTCACCACCTTCCAAGCTCTTTTGGAATTGCTCAAACACCAATATTTGCTCGTCCGCCAGAGCGAGCCGTTTGCACAGATCTATATCCAATTTAATCCCGAATCCGGCCATGACTGGGTGGGTCAGGAAATCGACGAATACGAATAAAGAGAGGTAATTACCGTGGAAGCATTGACGAATATCGTCGAGGCGATCCTCTTCGCCTCGGGCAAAAGCGTTGCCGTTGCAGACATCGTGGAGAAGTTGAACGTCACGGAAGAAGAGGTCAAAGCCGCGCTTGCGGAGCTCAAAGCCCGCTATGGCGAGACGGGGGGGATCCAACTCCTCGAATTCAACAAAAAGGCACAGCTCGGCACCAATCCGAGCTATAAAGACAGCGTCGCCGCCGTCCTCAATCCCATGCGGGAGAGGGAGCTCACCCGCACCATCTTGGAATGCGCCGCGATCGTCGCCTACAAACAGCCCATCACGCGTTCGGAGATCGAACAGCTTCGCGGCGTCAGCAGCGACTACGGCATCAACGCGCTTATCGAGCTGAAACTCATCGCGCCGTGCGGCAAAAAGGACGCGGTCGGCCACCCCATGATGTTTGCGACGACGGATGAGTTCCTCAAACGCTTCAAACTCAATACGCTGGAAGATCTTCCCGATTACGACGCGCTCATGACGGCGATCTCCAACCGCTCCGAAGAGCACGGTTATCTCTATGCCCGCGAAGAGTGGGACACCATCGACGCCGATACCTCGAGCACGTTGGGGGAGGACCGCGCCGCCAAAAAGTCCGCAGGAGAAGAGGGGGGATACGACATTCCCGACTTCCTCAAAGGGCTCGACGATACGGATATCGTAAAGATCTCCTGAGCGGCGTAAAAACCGAATAAAAACAGAGGATTCGCGCATGATATTGTCATGGGCGAATTTTTTGTATGGTCGCTCTTCATCGGGACCGTACTCTTTTTCTTCCCCGTCTTTTTGAGCACGGACGTCTATCTCAACGTCTTCGAAAACAGGGCTTGGTTTGCGTTCAGCCTCTTCGGGCTCAAGGTCTTCGGCGGTTACGCCGAGGTCCGCAAAGACGGGATCGCCCTCCATCTCACCGAGAAGTATGCGATCCTTCTCGCCTATGAAAGGATGGGGGAGACGAAGAAATACTTCGAGATCACGGACGGATTTCAGCTTTACCGCCTTCACCAGACGGTGGAAACGGGGGGCTCGGAGAGCGCGTACGGCGTGATGATCGCCGCACTCCTCCAATCGGCGGGCGGAGCGGCGTTTGCCGTACTGCGTACCCGCCATCCTTTCCTGTCGCTGAAAAACGGAACGGTGCTTTCCGACCGTCCCTGTCTGAAAATCACCCTTGGGACGACGACCGTCTTCAACGGGTTCGTCCTCACCCTTGCGATCGTAAAAAAACTATTGGAGGCATTTCTGAATTGGATCAAAAAAAGAAAATCGATGGTATTATGGAAAAGACGGCACAACGTCTCACCGAACTCGTAGACGTCAACACCGTCATCGGCAAACCTGTCTTCTCCGCGAGCGGCGCGCAGATCATTCCCTTCACCAAAGTGACGATGGGCTATCTCTCCGGCGGCGGGGAATACGGCGAAGTGAAGGCGATCAAAGAGGATGAGTGCTTTCCCTTTGCGGGCGGCACGGGAACGGTCGTCAACATCAAGCCCGCGGGATTCCTCATCGACGACGGAAAGGAATGCCGCGTGGTAAGGATCACGGAAGATCCCCTCGACGGGCTCATCGAAAAAGCGGGCGAGCTCATCAAAAACTTCTCCAACCGCGATGAAACGTAAATTTGCGCTCCTTCTTTCGGCGGCTTTTCTGCTCATGTGCGCACCCGCGGCAAAGCGGATGTGCGCTTTTGCGGCGGCAGAGGCGAGGGGGGAATGCGTGGTGGAAGTGAGTTCCAAGCGGTTTCTGCACGAAAAGAACGCCGACGCGCGTCTGCCCATGGCGAGCACGACCAAGATCCTCACGGCGATCCTCATCATCGAGGACTGCGATCTCGGGGAGAGCGTAACGGTCCCCGGGATCGCGGAGGGGACGGAGGGATCGAGCGTCTATTTGAAGACGGGGGATACCTACACCGTGCGCGACCTGCTTTACGGGCTCATGCTCCGCTCGGGCAACGACTGCGCCGTAACGCTCGCGGTCCATCATAGCGGAAGCGTGGAGGCGTTCGCCGCGGAAATGACCGAACGCGCCAACGCGATGGGGGCGGAGCATAGCAATTTTGCCAATCCGCACGGGCTTCCCGACGATAGTCACTACACGACCGCGCGCGACCTCGCCCTCGTCTCCGCGTATGCGATGGAGGATCCCGTCTTTGCGGAGATCGTCTCCTGCAAATACTATGCGCCGATGGGGTGGTACAATAAGAATAAAATGCTCACGCGCTATGAGGGAGCTTGCGGCATCAAGACGGGATTCACGACAGCGGCAGGGCGGTGCCTTGTCACGAGCGCGGAACGGGCGGGAATGAAGCTGGTCTCCGTCGTTTTGAACTGTCCCGAGACCTATGAGCGCACCGAAGAGCTTCTCGACGAATGTTTCGGGCAATACCGCATGATCCCGATCGTCGATCCCTCCGCGGATTTCGACGGCTTTGCGCTGAAACGCGCGTTCAGCTATCCGCTCAAAAAGACGGAACTGCGCGCCCTCCGCTTCCGCACGGAACTTTTCGACCCGCTCCCCGAAACGGTGGGGGATCTTGCGGGAACTTTGGAGATTTATCTCGAAAACAGCTTGCTTTTTTCCGAGAATTTGTATATCATGGAGAAGTGACGAACGTCAAATCTTCATGGGGGAGCAGAGAGTTCTGCGCGGCACCGAATGCGGATCAATAAATTTTTGGCGGAACAGGGGATCGCTTCCCGCAGGGGCGCGGACGAGATCATCGCCGCCGGCAGAGTGACGGTAAACGGTAAGACTGCCGTTCCCGGAACGGAAGTCTCGGAGAGCGATACCGTCCTTTTGGACGGCAAGACGCTCTCCCATAAGATCAAATACGAATATTATCTTCTCAACAAGCCCAAGGGGTATGTCTGCACTGTAAAGGACGAAAAGACGGAGCGGCCGCGCAAGACGGTGATGGAACTGCTTCCCGCCGGAGCGGGACGGGTCTTCCCCGTAGGCAGGTTGGATTACGACACCGAAGGTCTGCTTATCCTCACCAACGACGGCGACCTCGCATATCGTCTCACGGCGCCGCAGAGCGAGATCCCGAAGACCTATCTCGTACGGGTCGAGGGCGCCGTGACGCCCGTACAACTCAACCGTCTGCGCGCGGGCGTGGAAATCGAAAAAGGGGTCGTCACAAAGAAGTGCAAGATCAACGTCATAGAGACCGATAAGGCGTTTACCAAACTCCACGTCGTCCTGACGGAGGGCAAAAACAGGGAGATCCGCAAGATGTTCGAGACCGTCGGGAAGCAGATCTCGCTCCTCAAAAGGATCAAGGTGGGGGAGCTTTCCCTCTCCGGGCTCGACCGCGGCGCCTGCCGAAAACTGACCTCCGAAGAGGTCTTCTATCTGAAAAATCTTTGATTTACAAAATAGCGCCGCCCGCGGATCCCCGCGGGCGGCGCCGATGTTTCCCTTTCGGTTATAAAGTACGCATTAAGCCGACGACTTTGCCGATGATCATCGCGTCGCTCTCCGCATCCAGCACAAAATCGGACATCGTGCTGTTTTCGGGATGCAAGATGACTTTGTCGCCGCGGCGGAAAAAGCGCTTTACCGTGGCGCCCTGACCGATCCCGTCGGGATCGAAGAGCGCGACGACGATGTCCCCGTCGTTTGCCGTCTCCTGTTTTCTTACGATGATCTTGTCGCCGTCGAAGATCCCCGCTTCGATCATGCTCTCGCCGCTGACGCGTAACATAAAGAGGTCCTCGCCGCGGAACTCCGCCGCGGGAAGAGGGTAGTAGCCCTCGAAGTTCTCCGCCGCAAGAATGGGCTGGCCTGCGGTTACCGTACCGAGAAGAGGGATCTTGACGGACGCCTCCCCTCTGACGGCGACGGCGCGCTTCTTATTTTGCGCCTTCTCCAAAAGCCCCATGTCTCTGAGACGGTTGATATAGTCGTAAGCGGTCGCCGTGGATTTGATCCCGAGATCGCGGCACATATCCCGTACGGTGGGCGGAAACCCGTTATCGTCGATATAGCGGTTGATATAGCCGAGCACATCCATCAATTTGTTTTTATTGAGCATGGTTCCACCTCCGTTTTCTTCATTATAACACAATAAAAAGAAATTAGCAAACGTTTGTTTTATAATTTTGTAAAAAATTTTTTACCCGCTTGCTTTTTTTTCGCAAAGCAGTTATAATAAAGGAGACAAGGAGGCAGGCTATGGAGCTCGGGAAAGAATGCGTCCTCTACGAGGGCAAGGAGTGCGACGGTTGCCTCGAATGTATGGTGTGCGATCTCGATCCCTCGAAGCCGTGCACGAATTGCGGCAAGTGCCTCGACATCAAAGATTTTGCCACCATCAAGATCGACAAGGTGATCACCGACCAAAAATAGTATGTCACGCATAGGACCTATGTCTGACATAGGACTTGGTCCGACAAAATTGCTTGCGGTTTGCCGTAACAGATAAAACTATGCAGTTCAGGACAACCCAAAAATGGGTTGTCCTGAACGTGGAATCACAGCCCGATATTCAAGACAAGGATTTTATCAAACAAGGTTTGTGGGCGCGAAAAAGCCGCCGACAAGGAAAACAGCCGCATTTTCGGCGTCAGACCACCCTTTTTCCCCTATTTTTACCCACAACTATTCGTAAAATTAGTCTTTTGCGAATAGTTTAAGATCGATTTATCGTCTGATTTGAGCCCGCTTCGGCGGCCCCCTTCCCCGATAAGGGAGCGCCGACCCCGAAGATTACAACCCATTTTCGGGTTGTCGAATCACTTTCGCCGCGCAAGGAGTTTGCATGAAATATTCGCTCGCGAGAAAACTGCATGAGCTCAGGGTCAAAAACGGCTGCATCTCGCAGATGACCCTTTCGAAGGAGACGGGCATCAGCCAGTCTTCCCTTGCCCGTTGGGAGCTCGGGCAGTCCGAGCCCAAGGCCTCGGAGATCCGTCTCCTCTGCGCCTATTACAGGATCAGCGCGGACGAACTTCTCAACATCGCCATCGGCGAGGAGACCACTCCCGAGGCGAACGAATTCCCCGCCCATAACCGCAGGGGCAAATTCGAGGAGGCGGAATGAAAAGCGATTATTATCAGGAGCGCAATCTTAAAAATCTCGACCGCATCGACGAACTTCTCACGACCCTCCCCCCCTTCGTCGAAGATTTTTTCCGCGGCGTGGAACAGCGCACGAGCACGCTCACCCGTCTCAATTATTGCTACGATCTCAGGATCTTCTTCCACTTCCTCTCCGAACGGAAGTTCCGCGGGAAGGACCCGCGTGAGATCACGCTCGAGGACATCGAACAGGTCACCGACACCGACATCGAGATCTTCCTCTCCTATCTCTCCAACTACCGCTACGACGGCAAGCGGCTTTCCTGCGACGAGCGCGCCAAGGCGAGAAAGCTCTCCACCGTGCGCTCCATGTTCAAATATTACTTCAATAAGGGGCTGATCTCCGTCAACAATACCGCCAAAGTCGCCACGCCCAAACTGCACGAAAAGGAGATCATCCGCCTCGAAAGCGACGAAGTGGGAGAGCTCCTCGATACCGCCGAACTCGGGCGGGGTCTCTCTCCGCACATGGAAGGTTATCATGAAAAGACCAAGATCAGAGACCTTGCAATCCTTACCCTCTTCCTCGGCACGGGGATCCGTATCTCCGAATTGGTCGGTTTGGACAATGAAAGTTTGGATTTCTCCAACAATTCTTTCGTCGTAACGAGAAAGGGCGGGAATCAGGCGATCCTGTTTTTCTCGGAAGAGGTCGCGGACGCTCTCCTCGCCTATCTCGCGCAAAAGGAACAAGATCCCCGCGCGCCCAAGGAAAAGAACGCTCCCCTCTTCCTCTCCATGCAGTATAAACGTATCACCGTGCGGGCGGTAGAGAATCTCGTCAAAAAATACGCGGGGATCGCCTCCCCTCTCAAAAAGATCACCCCCCACAAACTGCGCTCCACATACGGTACGGCGCTTTACAGGGAGACGGGCGACATCTATATCGTCGCCGACGTTCTCGGCCATAAGGACGTCAACACGACGCGCAAGCACTATGCCGCCATCACCGAAGATCACCGCCGCTCCGTCGCGGGGAAAGTCCGCCTCCATAAACCGGAGGACGAAGAATGACCGAACGCGTCTTCATCATCCAGCCCGTTATGTCCGATAAGGCGCAAGTTCTTCACGAGGAAGCGGTCTCCCTCATCGAGAGCGCGGGCGCGAGCTATGCGGGTTCCTCCTTTCAGACGATCCGCGAGATCCATCCCGCGACTTTTATCGGGGAAGGCAAGCTCGCCGAGATCGCGGGAATGCTCGAAGAAGGCGAGACGATCCTCTTCAACGGGGACCTCTCCCCTTCCCAAACGCTGAATATATCCAAGGCGTTGGGAGACAGAAAGGTCATCGACCGTACGACTTTGATCCTCGACATCTTTGCACTGCGCGCCGCCAGCAGTGAGGGAAAACTGCAAGTGGAGCTCGCCCAATACAAATATCTCTATCCCCGTCTGCGCGGCAAGGGCTCGGCGCTCTCCCGTCTCGGCGGCGGCATCGGGACGAGAGGCCCCGGCGAAAGCAAGCTCGAATCGGACAGAAGGCACATCCGCGCGCGCATCCGCTCCTTGGAGCTGAAACTCCGTGAGACTGCCAAACGGCGCACCCTGCTCGGACAGCGCAGAAAAAAAGAGGGCGTGCGGACCGTCGCCCTCGTCGGTTACACCAATACGGGGAAATCCACCCTCCTCAACGCATTGACGGGCGCGGACGTCTTCGTGAAGGACGCCCTATTCGCCACCCTCGATCCCACCGCGCGCACCTTTGAAATCGAAGGGGTCCCC
This sequence comes from uncultured Clostridia bacterium, assembly GCA_947627765.1. GTDB lineage: Bacteria > Bacillota > Clostridia > Christensenellales > Borkfalkiaceae > Gallimonas. The sequence goes on along the minus strand of CANQXA010000001.1, from coordinate 89,346 downwards.
TTTCTGCTCGTGGATACGGTCGGCTTCCTCCAAGATCTGCCCACGAGCCTCATCGAGGCATTTAAGTCTACCCTTGAAAGCGCATTGTCCTGCGACCTCGCCCTGATCGTCTGCGACGCGTCTGCGGAATGGGAACTGCAACGGAAGGTCACCCTCGATACCCTTCAAGAGCTCGGATTTTCTTCCCCCTATCTCGTCGTGATGAACAAGTGCGACCTATTGTCCGACGGGCGGCTCCCCAAAGACTGCGTGGAGATCTCGGCGAAGAGAGGCGATGGGCTTGAGGAGCTCAAAAAGCGCATCTTCTCGGCGTTTTCCGAAGAATTGATCCCCGTCTCCCTCTTTGTCCCCTACCGCGAAATGGCGGATTATGCCCCGCTCCGTCCCCTGCTCTTCGAACGGGAAACGGTCTACACCGACGACGGCGCACAGATCCGCGCCATCGTTCCGACGATCTATGCCGACCGCATACGGCGCTTTCTCCCGCCGCAATGAAGCGGGAAGCGGACCGAAAATAAAACGATACGGGCGCGCCCGACCGCAAAAGCGGTCGGGCGCGCCCGTCTATCATACAAACCTTTTAAGCCTTGATCAAGATCCCGTATTCGCCTGCGCCGATGTTCATGCCGTCCGTCTTTTCGGAACGGGACAAAAGCTCGGTGTAAGTTCCGCAAAAATGCAGGGAGTAGACCACCGTGGAGCGGTTGACGTAAACCACTACGGCGCGGCTCCCCTTTCTCCGTTCGAATACGAGCATTCCGCCGTCGGCATAGAGTTCACGATAGTCGCCGTCGCGGAAGACGTCGGGAGCGATGACGGTGCGGATCTCCCCCAATCTCCTGTAAAAATCGACCAACTGCCCGTCTTCCTCTCCCCACGGATAGCAACCGCGGCAAAACGGATCGGCATATCCCTCCATGCCCGCTTCGTCGCCGTAATAGACGCACGGAACGCCGAACAGGGTGAACTGCAAAAGCGCCGCCATACGGACGCGCTCCTTTGCCGCCTCCTTTTCTTCGGGGGAAAGGACGGTATGCGACATCTCCTCCTTATCCGCGCACTGCTTCCCCCCCATCACCGTGAGAACGCGGGGAGTATCGTGCGTTCCGAGGATGTTCATGAGGCAGTCGAGAGTCTCCTTGGGATAGTGGTCGCGAAGCATCGCGATCGTCTCCCGAAGCATCGAAGGGCTTCCCGAGAGGACGAAATTCAGGATGGCGTCCTTGAGCGGATAATTCATCACGCTGTCTAACTCTTCCCCCTGAAGATATTGGCGGCGGACGCCGTATGCGATCTTGTTGGAAGCGTCCTCCCAAACTTCGCCGATCATGACCGCGTCGGGATCCTCTTCCTTGACGCTTTTCCTCAGCTTTTTCAGGAAAAAGTCGGGAAGTTCGTCGGCGACGTCGAGACGGTACCCCGCGGCGCCGCGGCGTAACCATGTACGGACGACCCCCTGCTCCCCGCAAATAAATTCGCCGTACGAGACGGACGCTTCGTTGACGGCGGGAAGGGTCTCGATCCCCCACCAACTGTCGTAAATATCGGGAAATTGGCGGAAACAATACCAATCCGCATAGGGCGAACTCTTGGATTGGAAGGCGCCGACGGAATCGTATCGCCCGTAGCGGTTGAAGTAGCGGCTGTCTTCCCCCGTATGGTTGAATACGCCGTCTAAGATCACGGAGATCCCCTTAGCCTTGGCTTCGTCCGTCAGCGCGGTAAATTCCTTTTCATCGCCCAAAAGCCCGTCGATGCGCAAATAATCGCCCGTGTCGTAGCGGTGGTTGGAATACGCTTCGAAGATCGGATTGAGATAGAGCGCGGTGACGTGCAACCCCGCGAGATAATCGAGCTTTTTGCGGATCCCCGCCAAATTCCCTCCGAAAAAGTCGTTGTTGAGGACTTTGCCGAATTCGTTGGGACGGAAGCTCGGCTGTCCCCCCCAATCGTTCCGCAAGATCTTATGGGGCGGAGGCTGAAGGGTCCCCTCGCGGCAGAAGCGGTCGGGAAAGATCTGATACATCACGCCCCCTTTCAACCAATCGGGCGTATGATAGTCCGCTCGGTAGACGGTGAGCTGCCAGCTCTGCGGCTGACCGTCGCAAAGCTCGCCTCTTCTGAGTTTCCCGCAACCGAGATACTTGTCCCCATAAGAAAAATAGTAAAACCATAGCCCCACGCGGTGGAATTTGACCGTAACGCGGAAGCCTTGCTCCGTTTTTTCCATCGGGAAAGACAAGACGGCGCCGTCGTCGCGGTAAAAATGCAGAGTGCAGGAGCCGGCGGAGAAGGTACCTTCTCCGCCGTCCACATAGTATGTCTGAAATAGTACTTCGCACCCGCTCGCAACTGCTCCCAAACGGGATTTGCAAGAGCGGTCCAGCGGATCGTAACGGATCATTTCTTGTCCCCGAGAGGTTTGAGGTGCCAAATGCGCTCCGCATAGTCGCGGATACTCCTGTCTGCCGAGAAATATCCCGCCGAAGCGATGTTGTGGAGGGATTTCCGGTTCCAACTGCGCTTATCGTTGCGATAGAGCGCGCTCATCCGCGCCTGCGTTTGCACATACGATTCGTAATCGGCAAGGCACATATAGGGATCGGCGATGCGGCCGTTGCGCAGAAGGTAATTTGCGATCTCGGCGAAGGAACAGTCGTTGAACCCTACGATGAGGGATTCGACGATCCTGCGCAACTCCGCGTCTTGATTGTAGTATTCGCTGGAATTATAGCCGCGGTTCCAGATCTCTTTGACCTCGTCCGCCTTGAGCCCGAAGATGAAGATGTTCTCGTCCCCCACCTTCTCCGCCATTTCGACGTTGGCGCCGTCGAGCGTGCCGATGGTCAGAGCACCGTTGATCATAAACTTCATGTTGCCCGTACCGCTCGCTTCCTTCCCCGCAAGGGAGATCTGCTCGGAGATCTCGGAGGCGGGCATGAGCTTCTCGGACATCGTGACGTTGTAGTTCTCCATGTAGACGACGTTGAGCTTTTCGCGGATCTGCGGATTTTTCTTGATGTCTTCGGAGAGATAACAGATCAGCTTCATGATCTGCTTCGCCATCTCGTACCCAGCGGCGGCTTTCGCGCCGAAGATGTACGTCTTGGGCAGAACGTCGAGCCCGGGGTTATCGCGCAGTGCGTTGTACTCCCCGATGATGTGCAGGACGTTGAGCAGTTGGCGCTTGTATTCGTGCATCCGCTTTGCCTGTACGTCGAACACGGTGGACGGATCGATTACGATGCCCTGCGACTTCTTGGCATAGGCGGCAAACTGCTCTTTCTTGATCCGCTTGATCTCGTCGAGCCGCTGTAAAACGCCGTCGTCGTTTTCGAATTTCTTAAATTGCTCCAGCTTGGAGGCGTCTTTGGCATACCCCTCGCCGATGCAGTCGTCGAGAAGAGCGCAAAGCTCGGGATTGGATTGGTTGAGCCAACGCCTGTGCGCGATCCCGTTCGTCACATTGGTGAATTTCTCGGGCGTATAGTCGTAAAAATCGCGGAAAATGCTCTCCTTGATGATGCGGCTGTGAAGCTCGGAGACGCCGTTGACGGTAGCCGAGCCCAACACGCAGAGATTCGCCATGCGCACCGTGTTGTGGGAAAGAACGGACATCCGCGAGATCTTGTTCCAATCTCCGGGGAAACGGTTCCAAAGATCTTCGCAGAAGCGGCGGTTGATCTCTTTAAGGATCCCGTAGATACGGGGCAGTCTGCGGGCGACGAGGTCCTCCGCCCACGTTTCGAGCGCCTCGGCGAGCACGGTATGGTTGGTGTAGGCGCAAGTGGAAGTCGTGATATTCCACGCCGCCTCCCACGAGAAATAGTTCTCGTCCACTAAAATGCGCATCAGCTCAGGAATGGCGAGGGCGGGATGGGTATCGTTGATGTGGATCGCCGCCATCTGCGGAAGCAGGGCAAGGGAACCGTAGCGGCGCTTATGGTCGGACACAATACATTGCAGTGACGCGGAGACCAAAAAGTATTGCTGTTTCAGGCGGAGCGACTTCCCCTCGTAATGGTTATCGGAGGGATACAAGACCTTAGAGATGAGCTGTGCGTCGCTGTCGTCGCGCATGACCGCTTCGTAATTGCCCTGCGAAAACGCCTGCATATCGAAGGTCTGCACGGCGCGGGACCGCCACAGCCTGAGCACGCTGACCGCTTCCGATCCCGCGCCCGAGACCATCATATCGTAGGCGACCGCTTCCACTTCTTTGGCGTTGTGGTAGACCGTCTCCATGCCATGATCGGTCCATTTCTCTTCGAGTTCGCCGTCGAAACGGACGATAAACGTCTTATCGGTGCGCTGGGTCAGCCAAGCCTCTCCGCCGGGCAACCATACGTCGGGGAGCTCGATCTGCCATCCGTCCACGATCTTCTGCTTAAAGAGACCGTACTGATAGCAAATGGAGAAGCCCATCGCGGGATAATTTTGGGTGGCGAGCCCGTCGAGGAAGCAAGCGGCGAGCCTGCCGAGCCCCCCGTTGCCGAGCCCTGCGTCCGGCTCCTCTTCATAGAGGTCCTCGAGGGTCAGCTTATACCCTTTCAGCGCCTCGGTAAGCGCGTCCCCGATCCCGAGGTTGTAGACGCTGTTTTTGAGCGAACGCCCCATCAGAAATTCCATGCAGAGGTAGTAAACGCGCTTTGCCCGCGCCGCCTTCGTCTTCAAATGGAATTTCTGGCGCTTTTCCAGCATGATGTCGCGGACGCTCATGACGACCGCCTTGTAGATTTGTTCGCGGGAGGCTTCCTGCGGGGAGACGCCGAAATAGCGCGTCAGCTTCCCCGCGATCAGCGATTCCGCTTCCTGTTTGGTAAACGTATCCATTGGCTTTTCCTTGATGTCTGAAATTTATGCGTGAAATCTCCTCAGCGGAGCATGGAAAGATAGAGTTCCTCGTAAGATTTGGCGGACGTGGACCAAGTGAAATCGGTCTCCATCGCCTTCTTTACAAGTTGTTGCCATTCGTCTTTCATCCGATACACGCCAAGCGCCTCGTTGATGACGTAGAGCATATCGTAGGCGTCGTAGTTGGAGAAGGTAAATCCGTTCCCGCCGGCGCCGTAGGGAGTAATACTGTCGCGCAAGCCGCCCGTCTCGCGGACGACGGCAACCGTCCCGTAGCGGCTTGCGATCATCTGGGAGAGCCCGCACGGTTCGCTCTTGGAAGGCATGAGGAAGAGGTCGGCGCCCGAATAGATCTTGCGGGAGAGATCGGAGTTGAAGGAAATGATACTCACCGCCTTCCCCTGATAGCGGCGCGCAAGATCGGTGAAGTAGTTCTCGTACGTCGAATCGCCGGTCCCGAGCAGAACGAATTGCACATCCTGCCGAAGGACTTGTTCGATCACTTCCTTGACCAGGTCGAGCCCCTTATGGGAGACGAGCCGCGAGATCATCGCGATGACGGGCGTATCCGGCTTGACGGGAAGCCCGAGCATCTTTTGCAGTTCTTCCTTGCAGACCGCTTTGTTGGCGGGGTACTCCGCGCTGTAATTGGCGAAGAGCGCCTTATCCGTCGAGGGATCGTAGTAATCGGGATCGATCCCGTTGAGGATCCCGCAAAGTTTGAATTCGTTGCGGCGTACGATCTGGTCGAGCCCGTGGGCGTAATAGGGATCCTTGATCTCGGACGCATAGGTGGGCGAAACGGTCGAGAAGCGCTCGCAACATTCGATCGCGCCCTTCATGAGGTTGATGCAACGGTCGAACTCCACAAGATTCTGATACCTGTAAGAGATCCCGAAGAGATCCTCGAGGATGTCGAGAGAGTATTTGCCCTGATATTCGATGTTATGGATCGTGAAAACGGCGCGGATGAACTGGTATTCCGGACGGAAGCAGTAGATGGTTTTCAGATAGAGCGCCGCGAGCGCCGCCTGCCAATCGTGGCAGTGGAGCACGTCGGGATAGAAGCCGATAAAGCCGAGGATCTCCATGACGCTACGGCAGAAGAACGCAAACCGCTCGCCGTCGTCGTAGTACCCGTAGCAACCCGGGCGTTTGAAGTAATACTCGTTGTCGACGAAGTAAAACTTCACGTTGTTCGCCTCGTACTCGAAGATCCCGCAGTATTGGTTCCGCCAAGAGAGCGGGACGAAAATGTTCCCGATGAAGCGGAAATCTTTGCGGTACTCCTTGCGGATATCCTGATAGAGCGGAAGGATCACGCGGACATCGAAGCGCTCGTCCTTTGCGACCGCCTTGGAGAGCGAGCCGATGACTTCGGCAAGCCCGCCCGTCGCGATGAAGGGCGCGGCCTCGCTCGCAACGAATAAGATCTTCTTCTTGGGAGCTACGGTCACCTCGGGCGCGGGCTCGGGAGCGACCGCGGGCGTCACGGACACGGCTTCCGCGTCCGGAATGTTCTTGCGCTTGGTTTCTGTCGTTTTATTCATAGAATTTCCCCCCTCTGATATTATGTTTCCGCCCCAAGGGACGGTTCGTTCCGATCGGGCTTTACAGCATCCTTCCCTTCGCGATGAAGTAAGGAAGGGTCTCGCAACCGGCAAGCGTGCGGCGGTCGCGGATGACGACGTTCTTATCCGTGATCACGCAGTCCAGAGAGACATTTTCGCCGATCACGGTATCCTGCATGATGATGGAGTTGCGGACGACGCTCCCCTTCCCCACTTTTACGCCGCGGAAGAGGATACAATTCTCCACCGTTCCTTCGATGACGCACCCGTCCGAAATGAGAGAATTGCGGACGACCGCTCCGTCGAGATACTTGGAGGGAGCGCTGTCGCGGACCTTCGTATAGATGTCGCGGCCGCCGAAAATTTCGTGGCGGACGTCGCGGCGGAGAAGCTCCATACTGTGCTTGTAGTAATCCTCCATCGAGTTGACGCCCGCGTAATATCCGCAGAACTCGTAGCCGTAAATCTTGAGCGTATCCACGTTTTTGGTCAGAATATCTCTTCCGAAGCTGGAAAATCCGCGCGTGACGGCGTCCTGAATGGTGTTGATGAGGAATTCTCTGCGCATCACCATGACGTTGACATAGAGATTGTACTCCCCTTCCCCCTTGAGGTTGGGATTGATTTTGAGACCCTTGATCCGCCCGTCCTTTCCGGGAAGCAACGTCATGAAATAGGAGGACTCGCAAGGCTCGGTCTCCTTATGGTAGACCATCGTGATGTCCGCGCCCTTTTCTTCATGGAAGCGCACGATGTCGGCGATGTCCATGTGGGAGATGCCGTCGCAGTCGGAGATCACGACGTAATCCTCCTTGCGGTGGGTCAAAAAGCCCGTGATGCTCATGAGCGCTTCGAGGCGGGTCGTATAGGGTTTATCCGTTTCGTCCGAATAGGGAGGAAGCAGGATGATGCCGCCGTCCTTTCTGGCGAGATCCCATTCCTTGCCGCTGCCGAGATGGTCGATGAGCGACTGATAATTGTTCTTGGTGACGATGCCGACCGTCGTAATGCCCGAATTGACCATGTTGGAGAGGGCAAAATCGATGAGACGGTATCTGCCGACGAAGGGAACGGACGCCATCGTGCGATGACGGGAGAGTTCGGGTATATTTTCATCGTGGATATTGGAAAAGATCACGCCGACCGTAGAATGTGCCATACTGTTATTCCCCCTTGTAATCCTTATCGAGAATTGCGCCGCCCTGTACTTTCGCGCCCGCGGCGATCCCGATGTTCTTTCCGAGCACTGCGATGCCCGCTCCGTCTTCACGGGGCTGTCCGACCGAAGCGCCCTCTTCGACGACGACGTTCTCATCGATGATGGAGTACTCGACGGAAGCGTTCGCCTTGACGACCGTTCCCGCCATCACGACGGAATCATGGACCGTCGCGCCCTTTTCGACGACGACGTTGGAGGCGAGGACGGAGTTCTTCACGGTGCCCTCGATCTCGCACCCGAGCGCGATCATGGAATTTTCGACGTCCGCGGTCTCCCCGATGTATTCGGGCGGGGCAAGCGGGTTGCGGGAATGGATCTTCCAGCCGGGATCCCCTACGTCGAACGTGGGATCTTTCCCGAGCAGGTCCATATTGGATTCCCAAAGAGAGGAGATCGTGCCGACATCCTTCCAATAGCCGCTGAAACGGTAGGAGAACATCCTCTCGCCCGCTTTGAGCATTGCGGGGAGGACGTCCTTCCCGAAGTCCTTGGACGACGCGGGATTCGCCTCGTCCTCTTCCAGATACTTATAGAGCTTTTCCGCGGTGAAGATATAGATCCCCATCGAGGCAAGGTTGCTCTTGGGCTGTTTGGGCTTTTCTTCGAACTCGTAGATCGAACCGTCGGGATTGGTGTTGAGAATCCCGAAGCGGGAAGCCTCCTTCATCGGGACTTCGATCGCCGCGATCGTACAGTCCGCTCCCGTCGCCTTGTGCGCACGGAGCATCTCGGCATAATTCATCTTATAGATGTGGTCGCCCGAGAGGATGAGGATATAATCGGGATTGTACTTCTGCATGAAATGCAGGTTTTGATAAATGGCGTTTGCCGTTCCCTCAAACCACGACGACTTTTTCTTGGCTTGATAGGGAGAAAGGATGTGCACTCCGCCGAAAGCGCGGTCGAGATCCCACGGCTGGCCGTTCCCGATATATTCGTTGAGCTCGAGCGGCTCGTACTGCGTGAGGACGCCTACGGTGTCGATCCCCGAGTTGATGCAGTTGGAAAGCGGGAAGTCGATGATCCTGTACTTCGCGCCGAAGGCAACCGCCGGTTTTGCGATATTATTGGTCAGTGCGTACAACCTCGAGCCCTGTCCGCCCGCCAACAGCATCGCGACGCATTCTTTCTTTCTGAGCATTTGTTCCAACCCCCTGAAAAATTCCGATTTTATTCTTTAGACGGTTTCGCCGTCTTATCTTCGGGTCCGTCCTGAAGACGCACCAAATAGAGCGTAGAAAGTTTGGGCACGGGGATAGGCAAGGAATACTGCTTCCCGTGGCTCGGTTTCTTCACCGCGGCATAGGTCTTGCGCGGCAGTTTCCCCTCTCCGCCGAACTTCTTATCGTCCGAACAGAAGACGATCTTATATTTTCCCTTCCGGTTGACGCCGAGAAGATAGTCGTCCGCGTCCACCCCCGAAAAGGATGTGACGGAGATCACCTCGTTTCCCTTCCGGTCTCTGCGGATAAAGGAGACAATGTTGCGGTCGGAATCGTCGGCGGCAAGCCATTCGAATCCCGCCCACGAATCCTCGACTTCATAGAGCGCGGGCGTATCGCGGTAAAACTCGTTGAGCGCCTTCACATAGACGGAGAGTTTGCCGTGGAGCTCGTATTGATCCCGCAGGAAGAACTCCAAGCCTTCGTGGTAATCCCACTCCTTGAACTGCCCGAATTCATAGCCCATGAAGTTGAGTTTTTTCCCGGGATGCGCCATCATATAGCCGAGGAAGGCGCGTACGCCCGCGAATTTTTCCTCATAGGCGCCCGGCATCTTGTTGATGAGGGAGCCCTTTCCGTATACGACCTCGTCGTGCGAGATCGGCAGGACGTAATTTTCGGAAAAGGCGTACATCATCGAAAAGGTCAGCTTGTTGTGGTTTCCCATGCGGAAGAAGGGATCGAGGCGAAGATACGAGAGCATATCGTTCATCCAGCCCATATTCCACTTATAATTAAAGCCGAGCCCGCCCACCGATCCGGGCTTCGTGACGAGCCCCCACGCCGTGGATTCCTCCGCGATCATGAGCGCGTGCGGGAAGCGCAGGAAGACGGCTTCGTTGAGTTTCCTCAAAAATGCGATCGCCTCGAGATTTTTATTCTCCCCGTAGATGTTGGGCACCCATTCGCCGGGACGCTTGTCGTAATCGAGGTAGAGCATCGAAGCGACGGCATCGACCCGCAGCCCGTCCACGTGGAACTTATCGAAGAACAGGCAGGCGCTCGAGATCAAAAAGGATAAGACTTCGTTCCTGCCGTAATCGAAACGGCGGGTCCCCCAGCTCTTGTGCTCCATTCTGTCCCATTGGCTGCTCTCATAGAGAGGTTGTCCGTCGAATTCATAGAGACCGTGCGCGTCCTTCGGGAAATGCGCGGGGACCCAGTCGAGGATCACCCCGATCCCCGCTTGGTGGAAACTGTCCACAAGATACATGAAGTCTTTCGGCGTACCGAGGCGGGAAGTGACGGCAAAATACCCCGTCACTTGGTATCCCCAGCTCCCTTCGTAGGGATATTCGGTCACGGGCATGAATTCGACGTGGGTATACCCCATCTCCTTGACGTACGAAACGAGCTCGGAGGCAAGATCGCGGTAGGAAAGCACACTGCCGTCCTCCCTCCGTTTCCAAGAGAGAAGATTGACCTCATAGATATTCATCGGAGAGGAGAACGGATCCCTGCGGTAGAGCGCGCCGAGATAGGCGCCGTCCCCCCATTGATACCCCTCGAGGTCGAAGATCTTGGAAGCGGTCGCGGGAGGCGTTTCGGTATGGAAGCCGATGGGATCCGCCTTCAAAAGCCTTCTGCCGTCCTTCGTAAAGACGCAGTATTTATAAATATCGTACTCCTTCAGCCCTGGAAGAAAGAGCTCGAAGGATTCGCCGTCCACCATACGTTCCATGAAATCGGCTTCTTCGTTCCATCCGTTGAAATCCCCGACGACGGAGACTGCAACGGCATGGGGCGCCCAAACGCGGAAGACATAGCCCGCCTTCCCGTTCCGCTTTTCTCTGTGCGCGCCGAAAATTTCATAGATATGGTCGTTCTTGCCGTGATGATAGAGAAAGAGCGGGAAATCGGTCAAATTTGCCTCTTTGTCGTTGTCGTGCATACCATCCCCCTACCCCGAAATATTTTCCGGCACTTATTATACTATATTTCCCTGCGACTTTCAAGACCAATTTTTAATTTTTTCTCCCGTTTCAAAATATTTTTCGCAATTTTCGGCGATTCAAGCATGATTTGACAACCCATTTTCGGGTTGTCAAATTTTTCGCGGGAATTGTCGGTTTTTACGGTTACGGAATGCGGTCCTCTCCCCCGCGGAAGACGCAAACCGTAAAAAAAGAGACAACCCATTTTCGGGTTGTCACACTATGGGAGCGGATCCAAAATGGACCGCGCGATGTCGTAAATATCGCCCGCGCCCAAGATCAGGATAAGGTCTCTCTGACATAGTACTTCGCATAACCGCTTTTTTAGCCCTTCCGCGCTCTGTACATAGCGGGAATCGGGGAGTTTGCTTGCGAGCATCACGGCGCTCCCCTCGAAGAGGAAGGGCTCCCGCGCCGAATACGTTTTGTATAGAATGGGCGATTCCGTCCGCCCGAGCACATCGACGAAATCTTCGAGAAAATCGCGCGTCCGCGTGAAGGTATGCGGCTGGAAGACGAGCCGCACCGTTCCCGAAGCAAGCCGGTCCGCCGTGGAAATGGCTGCCGCGATCTCCCGCGGATGGTGGGCGTAATCGCAGATGACGGGTACGCCGCATAACGTTCCGACCCTCTCGAACCGCCGTTTGACGCCGCGGAACCCCTCCAAGCCGCGTTTTATGGTCTCCCCGCTCAAACCCGCGAGCCGCGCCGCCGCGTATGCCGCGAGCGCATTGTAGATGTGGACCTTTCCGAATACGCCGAGGTAGACGCGGACGATCGGCGTCCCGCCCTCCGTGACGGTAAACGCGTACTTTTCGTCCTGCGAGCGGATCCGTTCGGCGCGGATATAGCCGCTATACAGCCCGAAATCGAGGTCGTGCGGAATGGAACGCGCCCGCGCGTCGTCCGCGTTGACGACCGTCCGTTCCGCCCTTGCCGCAAATGCGCGGTAGGCATCGAGCACTTCCGCGTCGTTTTTGTAGCAGTCGCTGTGATCGCGGTCGCAATTCAGAATGACGGCGATCTCGCTCTTCAGTTCGAGAAAACTGCGGCGGAATTCGCACGCCTCGGTGACGAAGTACTCCCCGCCCGCGCAGTGGATGTTTCCGAAATCGAGATCTTCCCCGCCGATATGGGAGGTGAAGGGGAGCCCGCCCGCCGCAAGGACATGGGAGAGCATACAGCTTGCCGTGGTCTTTCCGTGGCAACCTGCGACCGAGAGAACGTGCGGATATTCCTCCGCAAGTTCCCCGAGAAATTTTGCGCGCGGCACAAGACGTTTTCCCGCCCTGCGCGCCGCGGTCAGCTGCGGATGGTCCTCCGCGACGGCGCCCGTATAGACGACGGTCTCCTCAAAGATCTTGTCATCCTCTCCGATCGCGACGGGGATCCCCGCCTTTCGGAGCCCTACGGTAAAGTTGTTTTCATGCGCGTCGCTCCCGCGGACGGGAATCCCCCGCCCGTGCAAAAGCATGGCGAGCGCGCTCATACTCACGCCTCCGACGCCGATAAAATAGACGCCGCGGCGTACCTGCTCGGAAAACATACTTTATATTACGCAATTTCGGGTCACAATGTGAAATTTTTTTCAAAAAGCGGAAAAATTTGTCGAAAAGGGTTGTCTTTCAAAAAAAAGTGTGCTAATATGATGAAGACAACCTCAGGGAGGGGGGAAATATGGAAATCAGTGATGTGCGGATCCGTTTGATCCACCGTCCGGAAGGAATGCTGAGGGCGGTAGCTTCCATTACGATCGACGCTTGTTTCGTCGTGCACGACATCAAGATCTTCGAACGGGAAGACCAGCTGTTTATCGCGATGCCGAGCAGAAAGACGTCCGACGGAGAGTACAAGGACATTGCTCATCCGCTCAACTCCGAGACGAGGGAACGCATCCAGACCGCGATCTTGGAACAGTACTCCGTCGCCTGCGCGCAAGCCGGGCTCTGACGCTTTCAAAACTTAATCGATATTTGCGGGCGCGCTCAATTTCAGCGTGCCCTTTTTTTAGTCAATTTTTCTAAATATTTGAGGATTTTTCGCAAGCAAAAGGCGCATCCCGCAATGGATGCGCCTTTGTGTTTCGATCACTCTTACGAAAGGGGCACGACGTTGACAGCACGGAGTTTCCCGGTGTCCTTAGGGTCGGGTTCGGTCTCGAACGTGACCTTCTGCCCCTCTTTCAGCGTACGGAAGCCCTCCGTCTGGATCGCCGAGAAGTGCACGAAGATGTCCTCTCCGCCCTCATCGTTGGAAATAAATCCATAGCCCTTTCCGTCATTGAACCATTTTACAGTTCCGTTCACTTTGATACCTCCTATTCGTGCGATTCGCACGATTTGCGTGCAAGTTTTTCACACCGTTACTTATTATAGCAGTCACGGAAAAGAATGTCAATACCCCTTGAAAAAAAAGTTAATCTTTTTTTAGATATTTCCCCATCATCTTGGCGGAAAGACGGGTAAACGCGGCGACCTCTTCGTCGCCGAGCTGACGGTAGCTCATCAACGCGAGAAGATAGATATATTCCGCGGCGTCCGCGCGCGCTTCCTCCCCCGCTTCTTTGAGCGCCGTCACGGTCTCCGAGCCCGTGTTGACGATGAGCGTCATGTCCGCGGGGACGTCCCCCATCCGATAGAAACTGTTCATTTCGGACATCCTGCGCATATACTCGGAGACGTTGATGATCGCGGGGATCTCCGCGTTTTTGAGCTTTTCGGTCTTGACGGTGATCTTCTTCTCTTTCAGCGCCGCGGTGAAGATCTCTTCGATCTCCTTGTCTTCGCCGGATCCTTCTTTGAGCGCGCCCGCGACGTCGGAATCGATGCGGAGGAAGCGCACTTGCGTGGGATTTTTGTACTCCACGAAGCTCAAAAAGTGGGGATCGATATAGGTATCGCAGGAGATTGCGTCCAATCCCGCCTCTTTGAACATACGGATGTACTGCGCCTGTTTGTTCTCGTCGGAGACATAGTATACGGGCTTCGGCTCTTTCCCCTCTTTCGCGTCCTCTTCGGACACGGGTTCGCCGAAACATTCCTCGAGCGGGACGTATTTCCCCTCCAAATTCTTATAGATGACGAGCCCTTTCACTTTTCCGTAGAAATCCTCGTCTTTGAGGCAACCGAACTTGACGAAGTTGGCGAGATCGGTCCAGCAGGTCTCGTAGCGCTCCCTGTCGTTTTTGAAGAGTTCGGTGAGTTTATCCGCGACTTTCTTGACGATATGCTTGGTGATCTTCTTGACCTGACTGTCGTTTTGCAGGAAAGAACGGGAGACGTTGAGCGGAATATCGGGGCAATCGATGACGCCGTTGAGCAACATCAAATATTCGGGAATGACTTCTTTGATGTTATCGGCGACGTAAACTTGGTTGCAATAGAGTTTTACCTGCCCGCGCTCGAGTTCCACCTGCTTTCTGACTTTGGGGAAATAGAGGATCCCTTTGAGGCGGAAGGGATATTCCATATTCAAATGGATCCAAAAGAGCGGTTCGTTGAAATCGGAGAACGTTTCGCGGTAAAACGTCTTATATTCTTCGTCGGTACACTCCTTAGGCTGTTTCAAATAGAGCGGCGAAGTCGTGTTGACGGGCTTGTCCTCCTCCGTCCCTTTCGGATCGAGGTAGATGGGATAGGGCATAAAGGAACAATATTTCGCCAGAAGTTTTCTCAGCTCGAACTCCTTCAAAAACTCCTTCTCTTCGGGCGCAAGGTGCATGACGATCCGCGTGCCGCGCCCCTCCTTTTCGCACTCTTCGATGGTATACGTGCTCTCGCCGTCCGACTGCCAATGGACCGCGGCCGCGCCATCACGATAGGACTTCGTGAAGATCTCGATGTTTTCCGAAACCATATAGGCGGAATAGAAGCCCAAACCGAAATGCCCGATGATGCCGTCGCCGCCCGCTTTTTCGTATTTTTCAAGGAAGTCGGCGGCGCCCGAAAAGGCGATCTGCGTGATGTATTTTTCGACCTCTTCCTCCGTCATGCCGATCCCGTTGTCCTCGACCGTAAGCGTTCCCGCTTTGGGATCCGCCGTAACCGTCACGCGGAAATCGTCTTCCCCGGAAGCCTCCCCCATCGCGATCAGCTTTTTGAGCTTGGTGATAGCGTCCGACGCGTTCGCGACGATCTCGCGAAGGAAGATGTCTTTCTCCGAATACAGCCATTTCTTGATGATCGGCATCATGTTTTCGCTGGAGATCCGAATATTGCCCTGTTTCATATGTTTCACCTCGATACAAATCTATTGTTTCTTCCAAATATCTGTAAAGCCCGATATGCCGCTTGGTTTTACTTTGGAAATTCTTTCCTAATATATATCAACAAAAAAATCCGTTATAAAACGGATTTTTTCGGAATCGATGAAATTTTCGGAAATTTACTTGGTCTCCCCGTCGTCGCTGTCGATGCCGAGCATCTCCGCGATGGAAGCGCCGCTGTAACCGCCTTCCTTCCACTCTCTGTACTCGTCCTCTTCCTCATAGGACTGCGCACTGCGGCGGTTGCTCTTGCGGACCCGCTGGGGCTTATTCGCGCTCTCCTGTTCGGGATGAGGCTCATGCTCGTACTCGGGGCGGGGTTGAAGCGCCTTGATGGAGAGCGTGATCTTCTTCTCCGCGGGATTGAACGCAATGATCTTCGCGTCCACTTCTTCGCCGATGGTAAGGACGGAAGTGGGATTCTCGAGCCATTCGTGGGTGATTTGGGAAACGTGGACAAGCCCGTCGATCCCCTTTTCCACTTCGACGAACGCGCCGAACGGAACGATCCTCACGACTCTGCCGTGGATGATGTCGCCTTCGGCATACTTCTCGGCGGCAAGATCCCAAGGCTGGGGCTGGAGCTGTTTATATCCGATGGAGACTTTCTTGTTTTCACGGTCTACCTTGAGGACTTTGAACTGATAGCGCTTGCCGATCTCGAGCACGTCGGTCACTTCCTTGACGCCCGTCCACGAAAGATCGGAAATGTGGGCGAGACAATCGAACCCGTTGACGGAGACGAATGCGCCGAACGAAGTTACGCGCTCGACTTTGCCTTCCACGACGTCGTCGACCTGAATGGAAGAGAAGAAGGATTCCTCTTTCTCGGCTTTGGCGGCTTCGCGCGCGGCTTTCTCGGCCTCGAGGATCACGCGCTGGGAGGCGATGATCTCCTTTCTGTGCTCTTTGCGGATCTCGATGAGTTTGAGACGAAGCGTCTTGCCCTTATATTTTTCGAGATCGGTGACATAGCCCATGCGGATCTCCCTTCTCGGGACAAACACGGGATAGGTGCCGAGCTCGGCGGTCAGCCCGCCCTTATTGGTACCCGTGCAGACCACGGAGAACTCTTTGCCGGCTTCGATGTCGGCGAGCAGGGCTTCCTCTTCCTTGAGCTGTTTGACGAGCTTCTGGGAGAGCTGGACCGTAGGCTTGACGGCAACGACCATGACTTCGATCTCTTCGCCCGCCTTCGCCTTCTCTTCGTATGCTTCGCGGCTGTACGTCTCGCAGTCGAGCTCCGCCTTGGGAACTTTGATCTCGAGCTTGCCCGAACCGGATACGAAGATCTCTTCGTCGGTCGCGGAGACGATGCGGGCCTTGATGATCTGCCCCTTCTTATAGCGCTCTTCCTTGTCGAAATCGTCCATGACTTTCTGCATTGCAGAAACGGGCGCTTTCTCTTCGACTGCAGGAGCCGCTTCCTCCGCTACAGGCGTAGCTTCCTCTGCCTTGACCTCTTCCGCCACGGGCGTCTCGGCGATCGCTTCGGCGTTTTCGGTCTCTTGTACTTCCGCGTTGTTTTCCACCATCTTGAAAAGAACCTCCTGAGTCAGCCATTCGGGAGTACTCGCTCCCGCGATCACGCCGACCCTATCAAAATTTTTCACACTGTCTGTTTGGAGATCTGCGGCGTGGGCGATGCGGATCGCCCGCTTCCCTTCCGCCTCAACGATCTCCGCGAGCCGCTCAGTGTTGCTACTCTTGGTACCGCCGACTACGACGACAGCCTCGCACTCGCGTGCGAGAAAAGCCGCTTCGGTCTGCCTACCAACAGTAGTATAACAAATTGTCGGAAAAATCTCAACTGTTTTCGGGCTTTCTTTTTTAAGAATTTCACCGATTTTGCAAAATTCTTTCTCCGAAAAGGTAGTTTGGGCAACCAACACACCCTGTTTTCCGCGTAAAAAACTGAAATCGTCTTCCGCAGACGAGACGACGTGCGCCTCGCCCGAACACCAACCCAAAAGTCCGAGCACCTCGGGATGAGAGGCTTGCCCTGCGATGACGACGCATTTCCCCTCCGCGCTCGCCTGTTCGACGATCCTCTGCGTCCGCGCGACGAAAGCGCAGGTGCAGTCGATGACTTTCAGGGACTTTTCGCGGCAACGTTCGTAGACCGCGCGCCCCTCGCCGTGGGAGCGGATGAGTACGGTGGAACCGTCGGGCGCATCGTCGATTTTGCCGATCGTCTTGATCCCGCGCACCTGCAATCGGGCGTTGACCTCTTCGTTATGGATCAGCTCGCCGAGCAGATAGACGTCTTCGGGGGGGACGGAGAGCGCGGCGTCCACCGCCCTCTTTACGCCCGCGCAGAACCCTCTGTATTTTCCCGCGATGACCTTCACTTTCCGCCCTTCTTTCCCTTCTTTCGGGAGGCGCGGAATTCGTCGCGGAGCGCATAGAGACGGTTTTTGAGTTCTTCGTCCGCGGCTTCATAGTCGGCGTTGGTCAGTTTCCTGTCGTAGTACTCCGTAAACTCGAAGGGTTCGCCGAAGACGACGTGCGTCAAACGGAAAACGCGGGGACGGTTGCAGATGACAAACGGCTGGATGGGCGATTTCGTCTTAATGGAAAGAAGAGCGGCTCCGCCATGAAAGGGAAGAAACTCTTCCCCGCCCGTCTTATTGCGGGTCCCCTCGGGGAAGCAGTTGATCTTTTCGCCGTTTTTGAGGACGCGCATCGCCTCCATGACGGTGCGGACGTCGGACCCGTCTCTGAGGGCGCCGATCGCGCCGATCTCCTGCGCCCACCAATTAAAGACGGGGGCGACCAGAACGGATTGCTTGGCTAAGTAATGGATCCCCTCCCAAGTCGTACGGGCGGGATAGAAAACGTCCCAGATCGTATAATGGTTGCCGACATAGATGTAGGCGCCCTTCCCGACCTTCTTGTGCCCGTGCAGTTTATACGGAAAGATCAAAAAGTGAAGCGGGCAGAGCAAAATTTTCAGAAAGCGGAAGAAGTGCATGACGTGATAGCCCTTCTTGTTCGCGGGGAACAGGCGGACTTTCTTGACCTTTTCGGCGCGTTTGGCGTGGATGCGCTCCTTCCTCTTCGCTCTCCGTTCGCGGAAAGTCGGCTTCTTCGCGGCGGACTGATCCGCTTGGGCGGAAAAATCCTCCGTCTTTTCCTTCTTTTCTTCGGGATTATCCATTAAATCATCTCCTGCATTCTCATCTTGACGAGGCGAAGCACTTCCTCCACGGAAAGATCGGAGGTGTCGATCAGGACCGCGTCCTCGGCTTGTTTGAGGGGCGCGACGTCGCGGGTGGCGTCCTGCTCGTCGCGGCGGATGATCTCCGCCTTCAGCTCCTCGAAGTTGACTTCGTGCCCCTTCGCGGTCAGTTCGTCGTACCTCCTCTTGGCGCGGATCTCGGGGGAAGCAGTAAGAAAGTACTTAAAATCGGCGTCTGGGAGGACGAACGTCCCGATGTCCCGCCCATCGAGCACGCAGGAGAGCTTACCCGCGATCTCGCGCTGTTTTTCCACCATCTTCATGCGGACGGCGGGGTGTTTCGATACGACGGAAGCCGCCATCGAGACATGGGGAAGGCGGATCTCCTCGGAGACGTCCCGCCCGTCGAGGACGGTCTTCTGGACTCCGTCTGCATATTCGATATCGAGCTTGATATCGCGGATTACGTCGGCGATCGCGGCTTCGTCCTCAAGGTCGGCGCCCGCGCCGATTGCTTTGAGCGCACAGGCACGGTACATCGCGCCCGTATCGAGGTAGAGGATCCCGAGATCGCGGGCGAGAAGTTTTGCGACGGTCGATTTTCCCGAACCTGCGGGCCCGTCGATGGCGATGTTATAATGCGCGGTGAGATCTTTCCTCAAAACCCGCGCGCCGCGGAGATAGACGTGGTGCGGCGTGAGATTTTTCTCGACGAAGATCATCACGCGGATGCAGAGCGGAAGTCCCCCGTCGATTTCGGGCTCCACGGCGGAAAAGAGCGAACAGCCCTCGAACCCCGCTTCCCGCGCCGCCTTGGCGGGATAATAGGAATGGATATCCGGCGTCGAAGAGAAAACGATCCCGACGATCTCGTCCTTGTTGAGCGAATTGGTATTTCCGATCTGCTCCAAGAGCTCCGCTACCGCTCTTCGGATCTCCTCTTTTTCGTCGGCGGCGACGGTCGTCGCCCCGCGGATCACGACCATATTGTATCCTCCTGAATTGATATCGAACGATCTCGCCGACCCGTTTGGCCCCCCGAAATAAATCGGTGGATAATCGGGCCAGCGCACACTTATATTATGTATTATGCCTAACATAGTACTTCGCAAATCACGGTTTTATCGCGGAACCTGCGATGTAACCCGTCGCGAAAGCGATCTGAAGGTTGTAACCGCCCGTCAACGCGTCGGCGTCGATCACCTCGCCGCAGAACGAGAGCCCCGAAATCTTGCGGGACGACATCGTCTTTGGATCGAGTTCCGCGACGTCCACCCCGCCCGACGTGACGACCGCCTCGTTGTAACCGCGCAGGGACGACGCACGGACGGGAAAATGTTTGAGCGCGGCGGCAAGACGGATACGTTCCGCCCGCGTGATCCCGTTCGCCTGCCGTTCGGGAGAAATTTCCGCGTTTCGGAGCACGGGAAGGACCAAACCCGAGGGCAATAACCCGCGCATGACGTTCTTCATTTGCTCGTTCTTTCGGGAAGAAAAATCGCGCAAAAGGCGCTCGTCGAGCTGTTTTTCCTCCAAAGCGGGCTTGAAATCGATCCCGACCGAAATTTCGGAGACCGGAAGGCGGTTGATCCGCGCAGACAGCGAGAGTACGAGCGGGCCCGAGATTCCATAGTGCGTAAAGAGCAACTCGCCGAATTCGGAGAAGATCTCCTTGCCGCGATATGAGGCGCGGAGAACGCAGTTTTTGAGCGAGATCCCCTGCGCTTCGGAAATGCCGTCCGCCTCCAATCCCGTCAGCGACGGGACCGTCGGGATGACGGTGTGCCCGCATTCGGCGGCGAAACGGTATCCGTCGCCCGTAGAGCCCGTCGAGGGATAGCTGAGCCCGCCCGTCGCCACGATCACAGAATCGGCGAAGATCTCGCCTTGCGGCGTTATTATGCCACGCACAGTACCTTGCAAAATGTCGATTTTTTGGACTTCCATTCCATACAGGAAGCGGACGCCGACCTCTTCGCAGGCGCGGACGAGCGTCTTCGTGACGTCGCTCGCATGGTCGGAGAGCGGGAAGACCCGTCTCCCCCGCTCCGTCTTCAATGCAAGCCCGTGCTCCTCCATGAAAGCCATGGTGCGTTCGGGCGGAAAGCGGTGGATGACCCCACGCAGAAAGCGTTCGCCCCGCACGACGTTTTCGAGAAACTCCTCGGGAGCGCAGGCGTTGGTGAGATTGCACCGCCCTTTTCCCGTGATGTAGAGCTTTTTGCCCGCTTTCTCATTTTTTTCGGCGACCGTAACGTCGTTTCCGTTCTGCGCGGCGGCATATGCCGCCATGAGCCCGGAAGCGCCGGCGCCGATTACGACGACCTTCTTCATTTTCCCTCGAGGTCGCGGAAGCGAGGGCTTCCGCCCTCGCTTCCGCGCCGATGTCGTATTATACGGGATACACGCCCGTCTTGGCAAGATCGCTATCGATCCCTTCGTTCTTCGCCTTGCGCCATTTGAAGAAGTTTTCGGCAACTTCGGGGAAAGAGGCGTAGGAAAGAACGTCCTCCTCCTGCGTATAGTAGCCCTTGGCGATCACTTCCGCCTTCAATTTTTCGTATTCCGGCTCGAGGTCGTCTGCCGGTCTATGGGTGATGCGGGGCTCGCCTTTCAGAACTTTTTCGGCGACTTCCTCGTTGATGGGCATGGGAACTCTTCCGTACTTGCCCGCGAAGAGGTCCCGCGTTTCCTTGGTGACCATCTTATAGCGTTCGCCCATGATGACGTTCATCACCGCCTGCGTGCCGACGATCTGCGAGGAGGGCGTAACGAGAGGCGGATAGCCGCAGTCTCTGCGCACGTTGGGAACTTCCGCAAGCACTTCCTGAAGTTTATCCTCTTTGCCCGCCTTTTTCAGCTGGTTCATCAGGTTGGAAAGCATTCCGCCGGGGACTTGATAGATGAGTGTGTTGACGTCCACCTGCCTGACCTTGGGATTGAGAGAGCCCTCTTTTTCGAGTTCCGCGGCGACCTTTTTGAAGTGGTTGGCGATCGGGATGAGCTTCTCAAGGTCGATCCCCGTGTCGTACTCCGTCCCGCGGAGCGTTGCGACAAGCGGCTCGGTCGCAGGCTGGGAAGTGCCGTTGCCGAGGGGCGAAAGCGCGGTATCCACGATGTCTACCCCCGCGCGGATCGCCATGAGGTTGACCATATCGCCCGTACCCGTCGTGTTGTGTGTGTGCAGGTGGAGCTTCGTCTCGGGGCGGAGCGCCTGTTTGAGCGCGCTGACCAGCTCGTATGCGTCGAAGGGAAGGAGAAGGTTCGCCATATCCTTGATGCAAATGTTGTCCGCCCCCATCGATTCATAGGTCTTCGCGAGATCGACGAAATATTTGAGATTATACGCGGGCCCCGAAGTATACGAGATCGCCGCTTCGCAGATCCCGCGGACGGGATCGGTCTTGTGGAGCTGGCCGCCGTATTTTTTGATCGCCTTCATCGACGCTTCGATGTTTCTCGGGTCGTTCAACGCGTCGAAGACGCGGATGACGCCGATGCCGTCTTCAAAGCACTTCTCGACGAGCTTGTCGACCAAATCGTCGGCATAATTGCGGTAGCCGAGGAGATTTTGCCCGCGGAGCAACATCTGGATGGGCGTCTTTTTGAGATGCTTGCGGAGGGTCTTCAAACGGTCCCACGGGTCCTCGTTGAGGAAGCGCATACAGGAATCGAAGGTCGCTCCCCCCCATCCTTCGAGCGAATAGTAGCCGATCTCGTCGAGCTGTTCGAGCACGGGCAACATTTGTTCCGTGCGCATTCTCGTCGCGGCGTGCGATTGGTGCGCGTCGCGGAGAATGGTATCCATGATCATTACTTTTTTCGACATAACTTACTCCTATCTTTGAAAGAGAGCGGCGCACTGCGCCGATCTGCGCGGGATTCGTTTATCCGAAGCAGGCGAGCAACATCCCCGCGGCGAGCGCAGAGCCGATCACGCCCGCGACATTGGGCCCCATCGCGTGCATGAGCAAATGGTTGCCCGGATCGGCTTCCCGCCCGACGTCTTCCGAAATGCGCGCCGCCATGGGCACAGCCGAAACGCCTGCCGAACCGATCAGAGGATTGATCTGCCCGTGCGTGAGTTTGCACATGACCTTTGCGGTCAGAAGTCCGCCGATGGTCCCGCAAATGAACGCCGTAACGCCGATGAGCAGGATATAAATAGTTTGGAGCGAGAGGAACATCTCCCCCTTCGCCTTGCATCCGACGGCGATCCCGAGGAAGATCGTGACGGTATTGATGAGCCCGTTCTGCGCCTGAGAGGACAGCCGCTCGACGACGCCCGATTCGCGGAACAAATTGCCGAGCATCAGCATCCCCAAAAGGGGTACGGC
Source organism: uncultured Clostridia bacterium (assembly GCA_947627765.1). GTDB lineage: Bacteria > Bacillota > Clostridia > Christensenellales > Borkfalkiaceae > Gallimonas. Next base: position 66,763 of record CANQXA010000001.1, on the reverse strand, counting down.
GTCCGGCAGCAGGATCCCGACGATCAGCGTGACGACAATGGGGAATATGATCTTTTCCGCTTTGGAGACCTGACGCAAGGGCTTCATGCGGATCATGCGCTCTTTCTTGGTCGTCAGCGCCCGCATCAGCGGCTTTTGCAGGACAGGGATCAGCGCCATATACGAATATGCCGCGATCGCGATCGTCGGGACAAGATGTTCGGCGAGCATCTTGGAGACATAGATCGCGGTGGGTCCGTCGGCGCCGCCGATAATGGCGATCGCGGCGGCCTCCGCCCCCGAAAACCCGAGGAGCACCGCGCCGAACAGCGCGATGAAAATGCCGAGCTGGGCACCCGCGCCGATCAGCATACTCTTCGGATTGGCGATCAGCGGCCCGAAGTCGGTCATGGCGCCGATCCCGAGGAAGATGAGCGGCGGATAGATCACCTTATCGACCCCGTAATACAAATACCACAATAGTCCGCGGTTTACGATGTCGTCGTACGCTTCGCTGAGCAGGACCGCATTGCTCGTAAAGACCGTCGTCCCCGCGTTCACCGTCCCCTGAATGTATCCATAGAGGGTATAAAGTTCGTTGAACTGCACATAAGACATGGAGGACGTCACGCCGTTTTGGAGCGCCTCAAAGGTCTCGTAGAAAGTGACCATGCCGTCCGATGCCAAATAGCCTTCCCTGAGATATACCACGACCCCTTCCGCTCCCTTCAAAGCATAGACGCCGGCGTATTCCGTCGTGCCGTCGCTTCCGATGTGATGGGAGAGATCGGGCGAGTGCGTTCCCCAAAGGACGGCCTCCGCCCCCGGGATATTGATGAGGAACATTCCGAACGCGATGGGAAGAAGGAGCATGGGCTCGTATTTCTTCACGATCGCGAGGAAGAAGAGGACGCATGAGATGAGTAGCATCACATAATTCTGCCACGTCCCCTGCACAAACCCCATCGAATTCCACAGATTGGTAAAGATTTCTCCGAAATTGACGAGTAAGTTGCTTTGCATAACTTCTCCGATTTATCCGATGACGGCGAGCAACGTATCGGATTCGACGTTCGTCCCCTTCTGTACCCGGAAGGAGATCACACCCGCGCAGGGGGCGGTGATGTCGTTGTCCATTTTCATCGCTTCCAACACGAGAATGGGTTGATCCTTCTTGACGGAAGCGCCCTCCGCGACGAGCAGGTTCTTGATGAGCCCGGGGAAGGGAGAAAGTACTTTGGTGCCGTTGACCGCCTCCGCAGAGGGTTTCGCCGCAGGCGCAGGCGCTTGCGCGGCCTTGGGCGCCGCTTTGACGGGGGACTCCGTAGCGCCGACCTCTTCGACGCCCACTTCATACTGCTTTCCGTCCACTGTGATGATAAAATTGCGCATATGATTCTCCTTGTTGATTTCCGTATTTGCACGCTGACGCGTCAAAGGCGCTTGATCCGCCTTACCACGAATTCACACTTCTGCCCGTCGCCCTCGCAGTAGACCGCAAGAGCCGCCGTGATCGCCGCGACGACTTCGGGCGGGATCCCCTCCCCGACGTCGGGCGAAGGAAGTTCCGCGGGAGCTTGCGGAGCGGAAGACGCTTCCTGCTTCGGGCTCTTTTTCTTGGGCTTTTTGACCCTCGTCATGATAAGCCCGACCAAATAGATACAGCCGATGAGCAGGGCGATCCCCACGAAGACGAATACAAAGCCGAACAGCGCATAGAACGCGCCGTCGCCCGGCTGTAATTTGAACCAGCTCAAAAGATTCTCCATTTCTCAGCCTCTCCTCAGCCGATGACCGTCTGCAAGGCGGCGACCAAATATTGTTTGAGGAACTGCGGCTCGATGATGTCGTCGAGATAACCGCCCTTCGCCGCATGGAAGGGATCGGCGTTCTCCTCCGCGTACTTTTTCGCAAGCGCTTCGCGGTCCCCCGTCTCACCTGCGAATTCGATCTCCGCGCCCGCCGGCGCTTCAAAGAGGGCGATCTCGGCGTTCGCAAGCGCAAAGGTATAGTCGAAACCCGCAGACTTGGCGGCGAACAGGGAATATCCGAGCCCGATTGCCTGCCCCGTCACCACTGCGATCTTCGCCGTATCGATGGCGTCGAGAATGTTGAGGTACTCCGCGATCTCCCGAAGGACGGGGCTGTTCGCGGCGGCAAGGGTGGGCTCTACGCCCGTGCAATCCACAAACAGCACGAGAGGAAGCTCGTAACAACAGGCGAATTCCGCGAACGATTTGATCTTCCGAAGATTTTCCGCGGTAAGACGGACGCGGTCAAAGAGGACGGCGGCGACCGCGATCCCTCCGATCCTGCCCAAGACCGTTTTGACCTCGGGACAGCTCTCCGCGCCCAATTCCACGCCGCCTTCGATGACGGCGCGCACCGATCCCGCGTCCGCCTTCTCGTTGAGCGCGGGAAGGGGATCGTTCAGCTCGGCGTCCTCTAAGGGGATCTTGACAAGATCGGAGATCTCCAAGATCTTCGAAGCGGCGTCCCGCATATCCCGCACGGCGACCGACGGAAGATTCGCGCCCGTCAGCGCATGATAGCCCCCCACCTCCGCGGGTTTGAGATTTTTCCCCGCCTTCGCCGAGAGGACGAAGGGAGAATTGGGGCAAAGCGCGGCATTCTCGGTAAAGAAAACGGCGTCGCAAAGGGAGGCGAGTACCGCGGAGGAACCGTAAACTTCCCCGTCCAAAACGGCGAATTGTAAAACGGTCCCCTTGAGTTGGGTCGCTTTCAGAAGGAGCTCGGAGATCCCTTCGAGGACGTCCGTCCCCTCCCCGACGCGTACGCCTGCGGAGTGAAGCAAATAGACGACGGGCGTGTTCTGTTTTTCGGCGGCGCTCTGCGCCTTTGCGATCTTCTCGCAGTTCGCCTTGGAGAGCCCGCCCTTCATGACGGCGAAATTCTGCGCGACAAGATAGAAGGGATAGCCGCCGATGGTCGCAAACCCCGTGACGACCCCCTCGCCCTGCGCTTCGTCGAATTCGTTTTTGGAGTAAGAGAAGGCGGAAAGCTCCACAAAGCTGTCTTCATCGCAGAGTTCGGCAATGCGGGCACGGATCTCGCTGCCCGCTTTCTTGAGCATCTCTCTCCTCTCTCTCAACAATAAAATCTTATCCATGTTTACCTCTCGGCGTTAAAAACACCAATTTCTACCGAATATCATTATCGCACAAACCCGCGGAAAAAGCAAGGGTTCTTCACAAGATTTCAGGGGAAAAAACAAAAAAGAACGCCGCCCTTGAAAGACGGCGGCAAGGCGGAGGATAACGAGCGGTCATTTCGGCTTTTTTTCCTTGTCCTCCCCTTTTTTGACACCCTTGGAGACGATCGAACCGTCAGGATCGACGATCTCAACAGTGAATTCGTCTTTTGCGGGCTTTTCTTCCACGCGGGTGACGCGGTGGAATTTCCGTTCGAACCAACCGAGAATGGCGTCCGATTTCTTATAGAGTACGACGAACAGGATGACGACGAGGACGGCGAGGATTCCCCAAATGAGCAGACCCCACCATGTATCGAAGGGGATCAGGGTGATAGAGTAGCTCGTCGTAAAGATCGCGAGGATGCGGGAGAGCACGATCACCGCGAGGAAGAACCAGACCGACATCGAGGAAAACCCCGCGACGAAGCAGAGCACGTCGTCGGGGAACACGGGCAGAAGGAACATCGCGGAAAGCAGAAGTTTATCCTTCCCCTTGATCTTATTCAGCCATTTCTCCAACGTTTCGGCGCCCACGAGCCAGGAGACGACGCGCTTGCCCGCGTACCGCCCGATCATAAAGGCGACGAGCGAGCCGATCACGATCCCGAGAAGGCTGAGCAGACTGCCTTTCAGCGGCCCGAACAGGGCGGCGCCCGCGACCACCGTCACCGTGCTCGGGATGGGTAGTAGGACGACCTGCAAAAACTGCAAGAGGGTGAAGACGAACCCGATCCATCCTCCCGTCCGCTTCAAATACTCTTGCAGGCTCTCTTTATCCCGCACGATGTCGAAGAATCCCGTTTCGAGCAGGGTGTAGAGTACGACCGCGAAAAACACCGCCATCACATAGAGCGTGATGCAGAATTTGTAGATGAGTTCCTTATGGCGGAAGTAAAAGACGACGTCCACGACAAAGACCGCGACGTTGAGCGCGCTCCCGCCGATCAGGGCGAGCAGGAACGCCCACTCCCGCCACGAGCCGCGGAAATGAAGCAGGGACAGCGCCAAAAATACCTCGAAGAGCGCCGCCCCAATCAAAATCCCGATGATATGAACAGCCCGCAGGACCGCCGTTTTTTTCGTGATACCGTCTGCCATAAACGTATTTCCGCTATGTTAGTATATACGTATGTGCTGAAAATTATAAGCGATCCGCGGCGGGAGACGTCTCTGTTTGCGCTTCCCCGCCTTCCGCCGCACAGGAGGGCGGCGCCGCAAGCCCCGCGGCCGCGGTACGGGCAAGCCTATCGCAAAGATTGTTGAGTTCGTTGTCTGCATGACCCTTCACCTTATGGAACCGCACGGTGTGTTTCCGCGTCAGCGCCAAAAGGCTTTGCCAAAGATCTTCATTCAGAACGGGCTTACGGTCGGCCTTCCGCCATCCCGCGCGCTCCCAATCGTAGATCCAATTTTCCGAAAACGCACGGACGGTATAAGAGGAATCGGAATAGACGTCCACTTCACAGGCGTATTTCAGACATTCGAGACCACGGATGACGGCCATTAGCTCCATGCGGTTGTTGGTCGTATCCGCCTCGGCGCCCGAAAGTTCCCGCCGATGTTCGCCGTAGAGGAGAACGCAACCCCATCCGCCCGCGCCCGGATTTCCCAAACAAGCGCCGTCTGTATAGAGTGTGACTTGCTTCATGCCGTCATTTTAACAAAAATTTCCGATAAAGTCAACCGTTTCCCGCAATTCGGGCATTGTAACGCGCGGCGAACTTTCCGCCCGCAGGATCTTACGCCATAAAACCGTTAATTGGAATAGAAGGCGACGCCGATGGCGTTCGGTCCGATATGGGCGCCGATCGTACTGCCGATCATATAAGACGGGATCTTTTCGGGATCGGCTTTCCCCTGCCATAGCGTTACGCTGTCCTGCAAGTATTTTTTGAGATACGCGTCGGAGAGACCGGAGTACATGAGACCGTAGGGCATGGAAAAATCGATCCCGCCGCAATTTTGCACAAGTTGCATCAAGAGGTTGTTGCTCCGCTTACTGCCGATCGCCTTGCCCGCGAGCTTGACTTCCCCGCCTGTGACAGAAACGACGGGCTTGACCGAGAGCATTTCTCCCGCAATGGCCGCTACGCTCGAGATCCTTCCCCCCTTCCGCAAATATTTCAGCGTATCGACGACGGCAAGGACCCTGATCTTCTCTTTCTTTTCGTTCAACGCGTTTACGATGTCCTCCGCGCAGGACCCGCTTGCGGCAAGGCGGACCGCATAGTCGCAGAGGATCCTTTCCCCCGTCGAAGCATTCAGGCTGTCGATCACGAAGACTTGCCCCGGATAGCGTTTTGCGGCGGTCTCTGCGCAGACGAACGTACCCGAGAGTTTCGATGAGATCGTGATCGCGATCACTTGGGCGCCGTCTTCGGTCAGTTTTGCGAACGCCTCGCCCCAGCGGTATTCGTTGATCTGGCTGGTCTTCGGAAACTCGCCGCTCTCGGTCAGCTTTTTAAAAAATTGCCTGTGCGAGAGATCGACGCCGTCGAAAAAGGTTTCCGCGCCGAAACGTATCTCCATCGGGATCATGTAGATCCCCTTTTCCCGCGCCTCCTCCTGTTCGATGTCGGACGCGCTGTCAACCAAAATTTTGATCATATTCCATCAGTCTCCCTGCGCGCCGTCTTCCCGTTGGGACAAAGCCTCGTCTTTGCGGGACGCTTTGTTGGGGAACATCACGTTATGGAAGTCGAATTTCCACTTCCCGCCGATCTTATCGAAGCGGTTCCACAGCCAAAGAAGATACCCGAGCACGACAAACACGGCGAGCAGTCCCAGCACCCACAGCAGAACACCGCCGTAGCCGAGTTCGTTCACATTGAGAAAGAAGTAAGGATATGTAAATCCGGGGACGGCGGCGCCCAAAATAAAGATGTACGCCACATAGACGAGCGGGATGACGAGGCTATAGAGCGGCGCAAAAACGGTGACCGTCCGCTTCTCGTCGAAGAAAATATAATCGAGGATAAATAAGAGCGGCGCGAGAAAATGGTAGGACATATTGCCGATATTGCGCCAATAGCTCGCTTTCAAGGGAGAGTCGAGCAGAACGATCACGACGAGAAATGTAACGAGGATCATGATCACGGTCATGAACTTGAAAGTCCGCAAAATGCGGTTGTACCCCTCGGTTTCGCCCCGTCTTAAGCGCTTCACCGTACCCGCAAGCACGATGACCGATACGATCAGAACAAAGTAATTGCTGATGTTCGTGTAAAATTTCAGAAAGTCCCACGAAAATTCGTTTCCGCCGTTGACGCCGATATAGAAGACGCCGACCGACAGCAGGCAGGCAAACGCCGAGACAACGCACAAAACGACGCGGTAGATCAGTTGCGTTACCAAATTTTTACACATAAAACCTCCTCGGATCCGTTTTCCGCGGATCCCCCATTTGTTTATCAGTCATATTCCCCGCAAATGGCGGTAAGATTTTCGGAAATGATCCCAAGCGAACGATAGAGTTGCGCCCTGTCCTCATCGGAGATCCCGCCGCTACCCCTTTCGAGGATCTCGGAGATCCTCCCCGCGACGATCCCCGCTATGCGTTCGCCCTCGGCGGTAAGACGGATGGGATTTTTGTATTTGCGCTCGCTTGCCTTATCGATATAGACGAGCCCTTGTTCGGCCAGTTCCTTTACGGTGCGCGACATCATACCCTTGTCTTCGCCGCACAGTTCGCAGAGTTTTGTCAAACTCGCGCCCGCGGCGGTATTGTAGAGCCCGAACAGACACTGCACCTGCTTTCCTTTGAGCCCGAGCGCCGACATTTCGATATTCTTGATCCTCTGTACGCATCTCGATATTTTGATCAAAAGAAGGGAAAAAGTCGTATACCGCTGTTCCATAAAAATCTCCTTTCCGACGATGATAGCACGTTTTTGTTGTCTTGTCAACAATTTTACGGCAGTTTTTGAACGCACGGAAAAAGTTGCAATACGAAGCTCACAAAAATGTCGCCCAATAGCGAACCAACGGGCAAAATGCGAATAAAAATAGCATAAAAAAATAGGATATACTCATTTTTGTGCCTTTTATGCGGCTTTTAATGAATATATCCTATCAAATTTGGCAGGGGAGACGCGCCAGCGTTGTTGAACAGAACTCGCGCCTGTCCGTCTCTGTCGACCTCGCCCAAGACTCTGTTGAGGAACTTAAGTGCTCTTGCTTTCTTGCCGATGAAGTCGGCGGTGATGTTATCCATACGATTCTCCTTTTTTTAGAATAAAAAAGCACCCGGAAGGGTGCTGTGCGGTGGTCCCATGTGACCTCGATACCAAATGGAGCCTTTTGTTATGGCTTTTTCTTGGCGGCAGGCGGAACGGGTATATATGCGTTATTAAAGCCAAACATGACGCTCAAATCCCCGCTCGCAAGCGGAGTAAAATCTATCGTATCGGCTTGTTTGATTGCGTTGCAGAACTGATCTACTTCCGACAAGGATAGCAGGGTACACGTTACTTCCATAATAAGCGATGTCCCAACGAGTTCATCTTTGGTTATTTTGAACGTAGCACTCTCCTCAATGGAAGAGATGTATGATTTAATCTCGTCCATCGCATTTACCACTTGCTCGTAACGCCCCGGGTTGCGCATCAGGTATACCGTCTTTGGCATATGTGCCTCATAAACGGCAATAAGGGCATCGATTTCGTCTTTCCTCTTCAAAAAAATCTCCTTTGACTGCAAGGCGATCTTTGTCATACCAACAGGCAGCCATCGCAGTCGTTTATTGAATTTGCGACAACTGTGAGCCGTCAAGAAATACTGCGTAGTATTGGAAAAAAGGAAAGCGGGTTTACGATACCCGCCGAAACGTTTTGGGTTTTCACAATGAAAACAACCAAACAGCATACGCAACCCACCACCACGCAGTATTGCGTACACGTATATTATATCACTCGTCGTCGGGTTTGTCAAGGTGAGTGTAGGCTCACGCCATATTTTTCTTCAACCGCCTGTAAGAAAATTTCTTTCGGTTTCAAGCCCGTGCGCTTCACGAGTTCTTTAAGGATAGGCTGATACTTCTGCGTTATGCGTATTTTGACGCCATACCTCGCATATGTCTTTTTGCGTTTTTTGACTTCTTGCTTTGCATCGTCTGCCATAATCAATACCTCTATGTATCATTATAGCACAACGCAAGGCAAAATGCAAGGGATTTGCTACTCATCCTGACGCGGACAGCCATAGCACCACCCGCGATTGCAGTGGTCGCACGGGTCATACGCCGAGGACGGCGTTTCGTCACGCTTGACGGTTTGCAAATATTCCTCTATGGAAATTTGAAGCGACAAGGCGATCATATTCGTTTTCATCTCACGTCAGACGGCGCTTTTCATTGTAGAAAAGGATACGGCGGCACGCTTCACGATATTCGCCATAGCCTGCTTCTTCATATAGTTGATAAATTTCATATTTCCACTCCTATTTTTTAATATTGATACTTGTTCGGAAATTTACCCGACTGTATGGTAAAATTTGGATGTTAAATTGCCCTTTTTGAGCCGTTTTCGGCGTTTTCCTGTTCGGATAAAAATATTTGCGTGTAAAATGATTGTAAAGCCCTTTTTTTCCACCGTCGCGGAATTGTAACGGGGTTAATATTCAATCTCCGCAATCGTGCCAATATTTTGCTCGCCGATTCTTTCCGATATAATGCCTTCGTTTTCCAAACGCTTTTATAACGGTTGGCGGTCGTGAGAAATTTCTCTGTTTGCTTTTTTGAAAGCCGCGGGCAATGACTTTTTTCCACGATCTCGCAAGCCTCTTTAAGGGTGTAATAATTTCCCTTCCCGCCTATCCTTGATAGGTAATACCCCACGATCGCCCGTTGCCGATCTTCGGATAGCAAATAATCAAAAAAGCGTTTGCCTCCTATGTTCTTTCCGATCGATTGGACTTTTCGGCTACGGCACTGAATTTCCACCCGCAAAATATCCCTGCACTCCTCTAATAAGGGCGGCGGATATGCGGCAATTTGCTTGCGTTCTTCGAATTTGTCGTAAATGTTTACGGTACAGCTTTTGTTTTTGTAACGAACGCTGTTTTTATAGTGCGTTTTCTCCATTTCGCTTTTGTGCTGTTCGCTGTTGTCTATGTGCATTCCGAACGGCTTATCGCCTCTTTGCAATAGGGCTATATATTCCTTGACATTCGGGATTTTAATATCGAATGTGTAGTCGATCCTTTTCACATTCCACTTTGACAAATCCGTGCGGGCGGGCAGTAATTCATTGATAAACTCTCTGAAATGCTCTTTCAGTTTGGACTTATTTTCCTCTGTTGCGATGTACGGGTGCGGGGTTTGCTTTCCGCCCATAGCAACCCGATTCAAGTTTATGACAAGCTCGCACCAATAAAATACGAGCGGATCTCCACGCTGTTGGTATGCCCGAATGCTCCTTATTCCCTTTTCCGTCAGGTTGTTAAAACGGACTTCCCCGTCTGATGTGATCCTTGCGCCCGCCAAACGTAAAAGGCGGTGATATTCCGCGTTTTTCAGCTGTGTAAAAATGTGTGCCGTATGTATCATTTTGGGCGTCCCCCGTTTTTGGTAGTTTTATGTGATATGCAAAAAATACACCACAGTGCGTATTTTTTCCGAACACACCGACCGAGCTCAAGTGTATTCGGTTTGTATACTCTTATAATCAAACAGCCTCTTTTTGCCGTTTTTTCAAGGTCGGATTTGTTCGGAAAATCCACCGTCGGTATGGCAATTTCGAATTTTTTGAGAAAATAGGTTTGAGATTGCCGCCGCCGCTTTTTGGTTCCGATCGTCTATGGGGTGAACGTAAATGCTTTCCGTAATCCTCGAATCTGAATGCCCCAATAGATTCGAGATACTTTTTATGTCCACTCCGCCCTGCAAGGCAAGCGTTCCGCAAGTATGCCGTAGGTCATGGATTCGTACTTTTCGAATCCCGAATTTTTCTTGAAACTTTTTGAAGGGCTTTTGCAATGAGCCAGGGGAGAGCGGCTTTCCCGTCTGCGGATTTACCATGATAAATTCACACCCGCCGAATTTTTCCGCTTGATACTCAGCCTCTCTTTGAAACAGCGCTTGTAAGGTAGAATCAAACGCTATTTTCCGATTGCTCGTCTTTGATTTCGGCGATTTCATGATGATCTTGCTTCCGACCTTTACCCGATTTTCTACGACTTTGATATAACCTTTTTCCATATCGACATTTTCCCATTTCAAGGCGATCATTTCGCCACGCCGCAATCCTAAAAAGATCCCAAGATAAAATGCAATCCGCACATTTCTGTTTCTGTAGTTTTCCAATGCCGCGAATATGGTTTTACACTCCTCCAACGTATAGGGAGATCCCGCAAATTTATTACTTTCCGATAGCGGCAATTTGTCTACGCGCTTCGCGGGATTGTTCGATATAAATTCATCTTTCCACGCTCTTTCCAATGCTCCCCGAATGAAAATCAAATGCTTGTTTATGCTCTGCGGTTGCATTTCGGTTGATTTTTGGAGAAAGCTTATATATTCCCGTATGTGTTGCGGGGTGATTTCTTGCAAAGTTTTGCGCGCGATCGAATGTTTGCGGATATAATTTACGATTCTACTATATCCGTATTTAGTCGTTTCAGCTTTTCCAAGGTTCGCAAGGTACGTATCAAGGTAATCGATAAATTTTACCCTGTTAACGGGCGGCGGCTGTTTTCCTAACCGCTTTCGTGCTTCCATATCTTTTTTATAGTCGCGCGCCTCTTTTAGGCTCTTGAATGTTGCCGATTCCCTAACCTGTTTCCCGTCGGCATTACGACCGTAGGAAATAGTAACATAATATCGTTTTTTCTCCCGATCATACAAAATGCCTTTGTCCACCCGTTCGCGCGTTTTTGGTTTGTCTCTTTTCTTTGTTACCATATCAAAACTCCTTAGTTAATTTTTTGGGGGGACGCAAACGCCCGCCGAGCGGGGGGTGTGACCGCTCGCCTAAACCGCAAGGGGGTGTGACCCCCCCCCGCGCTCGGTCGCCGTGTGGGTTGCTTGCCCCGTTCACTTAAAGCGTAACAGGGGGGACACAAGCCCCGGGGGCGGGGTCGCCGTCCACTCACTTAAAAGGGCGAGCCGTCAACCCCTTTAGGGGTTAGATCCGCACGGATAAAAATTTTTCCGAATCAAATTCCGTCATACAAAACAGCCTTGCGAAAAATTCGTGCTACCCGAATGCAACCCAATAAGCAAAATACGAATAAAAATGGCATAAAAAAATAGGATATACTCATTTTTGTGCCTTTTATGCGGCTTTTAATGAATATATCCTATCAAATTTGGCAGGGGAGACGCGACTCGAACACGCAACAGACGGTTTTGGAGACCGTTGCTCTACCATTGAACTACTCCCCTGTGTGCAATTCTATTATAACCGATTCCCAACGCCCCGTCAAGAAGTTTTCCGCGAAAAATGAAATTTTTCTTTCATTTCCGCCTTCCTTCGGGATGGACAAGATGTCCGCCCTTGACGTCGAGTTCTTTCAGGCGTTCGTCCTTCAAAACGGCGGCGCGTTGTATGGCGAGACCACCGTATTTTTCCCTGATCTTGGAGACGGCGGCATCCGCGCGTTCGCGTTTTTCTTCCTCCGCGCTCCTGCCGAACAGGTCGAGCTGTTCCATCGAGCCGAACTCCGAGACCGAAATCCCCAAAGCGCGCACGGGCTTTCCGTCCGTTTTGAGCGCGCGGAAGAGTTCCATCGCGCAATCCGCAAGCTCTTTGGCGTTGCGGGTGAACTGCGTCTTGCCCTGCTTTCCGAAACGGTGAAGATCGCGGTCCACCACAGAGATCTTGACCGTGCCCGCCCTGCCGAGCCCGCTCTCCGAAAGACGTTCGGAGACGCTGTCGGCGAGAAGCAAAAAGAGCATATAGATCTCGTCTTCCTCCTCGAGATCCCGGTAGCAAGTGAGGCTGTTTCCGATACTCTTGACTTCGCGCTCCTCCCCCATCGCTTTAACGGGCGAAGAATCGGCGCCGTTGGCGTAATCGTACAGCACTTTCCCCCACTTGCCGAGTTCCTGTATTAGCATTCCCTCGTCCGCACAGGCGAGATCCCCGATGGTGGAAATGCCGAAGATCGAAAGCCGCTTTGCCGTGGCGCGCCCCACATAGAGAAGATCGCCGGCGGGCAGTTTCCACGCCGTTTCCCGATAATTTTCGGGCGAGATCACGGTGACCGCGTCCGGTTTTTTCATATCGGAGGCAAGTTTTGCGAAGATCTTATTCCAACTGACCCCCACGCTTACGGTTACGCCGCACTCCCGCTTGACCGTCTCGCGGATGGTCTCCGCGATCGTCTTGCCGTCCCCGAAGAGAAAGCGGCTGGCGGTAACGTCCAACCAACACTCGTCGATCCCGAACGATTCGATACGGTCTGTAAACCGCTCGTAGATCTTGCGCACCGCGCGGGAAACGCGGATATACGAGCTGAAATCCGCGGGGACGAAAACGATCCCCTGGCATTTCTGCCGCGCCTGCCAAACGACGTCCCCCGTCTTCACGCCCGCACGCTTGGCGAGCATATTTTTGGCGAGCACGATGCCGTGACGGTCCTTGATACTGCCCGTTACGGCGAGCGGGACACTATGAAGCGACGGATCCTTCAACATCTCGACCGAGGCATAAAAGTTGTTCAGATCGCTGTGCAAGATGCAACGCGAAACGTTCATCGTTCGATCTCCACGAACCAACGCATTTCTTCCGTCTCGAAATAGAGACGCCGCTCCCGCCCCGCAACGATACAGGTGTACCGCACGGGAAGGACGCTCCCGACGTGCGCGGGCGCCCGTTCGACAAACCGCACGCGGTCAACGGCGTAACGCTTGCCGTCCTCCCATACGACGAAGGTGGGACGCATCCCTCCGCCGCGCAAAAAGCGGGCAAGGATCTCTACGTAGACCTTTTCATATTGCATAAAAAAAGGTTGCGCAAGATGCCATTTTGTCATTCATCACAGTATTATGCGTGACATAATACTGCGCAAAACAGTAAATATTGCCCGAAATTCGGGGTTTCCCCCTATACCCGCACCTCTCCGTGCGCTCCGAGCAGATCGGCGTGCCGCGCGAGGATCGGCAGGATCTCCCGCTCGATGAATTCCTCCGTCTGCGCGGGCGCCCTTCCGATAAATTTCTTCGCGTCGACGATCTCGGGCAGTCTGCCGCGGACCGCCGCGAACATTTCGTCCTTTTCGATGCGGGCGAGAAGATCGTTGTCTTTCCCCTCCCGTTTGACTGCCGCCCCCGCTTCCTGCGAGAGCTGTCTGACGCGCTCATGGAGCTGTTGCCGGTCTCCCCCCGCTTTCACGCACTCCATGATGATATTTTCGGTCGCCATGAAGGGAAGTTCGGCGGCGACGTGCCGCGCGATCATCCGATCGTATACGACGAGCCCCTCCGTGACGTTCATATAGAGATTGAGGATCGCGTCTACCGTGAGGAAGGCTTGCGCGTTGACAATGCGGCGGTTTGCCGAATCGTCGAGCGTGCGCTCGAACCACTGCGTCGACGCCGTGACCGCGCTGTTCACGGGGAGCGAGATCATATAGCGGGCGAGACTGCCCATGCGTTCGCAACGCATCGGATTCCGCTTGTATGCCATCGCCGAGGAGCCGATCTGAGACGTCTCAAAGGGCTCTTCCACCTCTTTCATATTCTGCAAAAGGCGGATGTCGTTGGAGAATTTACAGGCGCTTTGGGCGATCTGGGAGAGCACGCAGAGTACATTATAGTCGAATTTCCGCGGATATGTCTGACCTGTGACGGCATAGACTTCCTCCGCGGAATAACCGAGTTTTGCGACGACCCGCCGCTCGAGCTCTTTGACTTTTTCGCCGTCGCCGTCGAAGAGGTCCAAAAAGCTCGCCTGCGTACCCGTCGTACCCTTCACACCGCGCAGACGGACCTTGGCGAGCAATGCGGTGAGACTTTCGTAATCGAGCATCAGGTCTTGTAGCCACAGCGTCGCGCGCTTGCCCACCGTCGTGAGCTGGGCGGGCTGTAAATGGGTAAACCCGAGCGTCGGTAAATCGCGGTATTTCAGCGCGAAATCTTTCAGCTTATCGATGACGTTGACGAGCTTCTTCAAGAGGATCTTTAAGCCGTCGTGCAGGATCATGATCTCGGAGTTGCAGTCCACAAAACAGCTCGTTGCACCCAAATGGATGATCCCCGCGGCGCCGGGCGCGGCGTCGCCGAACGCCTTGACGTGCGCCATGACGTCGTGCCGCACCTGCCGCTCATACTCCTCCGCCCGCCCGAAATCGATGTCGTCGGCATGGGCTTTGAGCTCTTCGACCTGCGCCTCGGTGATGGGAAGCCCCAGCTCCATCTCGCTCTCCGCAAGCGCGATCCAAAGTTTCCGCCACAGGCGGAACCGCTTGGCGTCGCCGAAGTTTTCGAGCATCTCGCGGCTTGCGTAACGGGTCGTTAAGGGATTTTCGTAAAGTAATTTGTCTGACATAGTACTTCGCATGCCTCGGTTTATTTGGTCTTCGGCGCGGGATAGTTGACGCCGAAAGTCTCCACGGTGACTTTCTTCATCTTCTGTTCCCGAAGCGGACGGTCGCGGAAGTCGGTCTTTTCAGAGGCGATCTCGTCCACCGTCTCCATCCCCTCGATAACCTCGCCGAACGCGGCGTATTGTCCGTCGAGAAAGAACCCGTCCTCATGCATGATGAAAAATTGGGAGCCCGCCGAATCGGGATTTTGCGCGCGCGCCATCGACAGCACGCCGCGGCTGTGCTTCAAGGGATTGGAAAAGCCGTTCGCCTTGAACTCCCCCGCAATGCAATATCCGGGACCGCCCGTCCCCGTTCCCTTCGGGTCTCCGCCCTGTATCATAAAGCCGCTGATCACGCGGTGAAAGATCAGCCCGTCGTAAAATCCTTTTCCAACCAGCGAAATGAAGTTGTTTACGGTGTTGGGCGCCGCCGCAGGATGAAGCGCCGCCTTGAATACTTTTCCGTTTTCCATTTCAAACGTAACGATCGGATCCATGTTCTTTTCTCCTTTCTTTTCTGTCATTTTGATTTCAATCGCAAACTTTGGGCAAACGCGGCGGGTTATTCCTCGCCGTCGCCGACCTTTTCCACTTCGGTACCCGCCTCTTCGAAGAGACGCATCGAAAAATCGTCGGGATAGCCCTCTTTGTAGACGACCCGCTTGATCCCCGCGTTGATGATCATCTTCGCGCAGATGACGCACGGCTGGTGGGTACAGTATAACGTCGCGCCGTCGATATTCACCCCGTATTTCGCCGCCTGAATGAGCGCGTTTTGTTCGGCGTGCGCGGCGTAGCAGATCTCCGCGTGCGTCCCGCTGGGGATGTTGTTCTCGGTCCTGAGGCACTTCCCCCGCTCGACGCAGGAGACAATGCCCGCCGGAGCGCCGTTGTAACCGGTCGTCATGACCCGATGATCGCGCACAATGATCGCACCGACCTTGCGGCGGAGACAGCTTGCCCAACTGCCGACCTTCTCGGTGAGTTCCATAAATCTCTGATCCCACTTATCCATATCCTTGCCTCCTACTCGCATTATAACACAACTTCCCCCCGATTGCAAGGATTTTTCCGTATTCCCACTCCCCGACGCCTCCCGTGCGGCGTAAAATTATTTTCCGTTTTTTTCCGAAAATTTTTGTTTTTCCGTTTGACTTTTCCCTTTCAGCGTTTATAATAGGTAAGGAAATTATCAGGAGGTAACCTTAATATGAATATCAAGCCCTTGTTCGACAAAGTGGTCGTCGAAGCGGTCACCGTCGAAGAAAAGACGAAGAGCGGTTTCTATCTTCCCTCTTCCGCACAGGAAAAACCCCAGACGTGCGTCGTCGTGGCGGTCGGCCCCGGCGGGACCGTAGACGGGAAAGAGATCACGATGCAGGTGAAAACGGGAGATAAAGTCCTCTGCGCCAAGTATGCGGGGACCGACTTCAAGGTGGACGGCAAAGAATTTACCATCATCAAGCAGTCGGACATTCTGGCGATCGTTGAATAAAGCATATTAAAGGAGATCAATCTTATGGCAAAGCAAATCAAATACGGAGACGAAGCAAGAAAAGCGCTCGAGGCGGGCGTCAACACTCTCGCCGATACGGTCAAGATCACTCTCGGCCCCAAGGGAAGGAACGTCGTGCTCGATAAGAAGTTCGGCGCACCCCTCATCACCAACGACGGCGTCACCATCGCAAAAGAGATCGAACTTCCCGATCCCTTCGAAAATATGGGCGCACAGCTTGTGAAAGAGGTCTCCACCAAGACCAACGACGTCGCAGGCGACGGCACGACGACCGCCGTCCTCCTCGCGCAGGCGATCATCCGCGAAGGGCTCAAAAATCTCGCCGCGGGCGCGAACCCCATCATCCTCAAAAAGGGCATCGACAAAGCCGTTGAGACGGCCGTCGCGCACATCAAGTCCATCTCCAAGACAGTGGACGGCAAGAAAGCGATCTCGCAGGTCGCCGCGATCTCCGCGGGAGATGAGACGGTCGGCGAACTCATCGCAAGGGCGATGGAGATCGTAGGAAAGGACGGCGTCATCACCGTGGAAGAGGGCAAATCCATCTCCACAGAGCTTACGACCGTCGAAGGGATGCAGTTCGACCGCGGCTATGCCTCCGCCTATATGGTCACCAATACCGACAAGATGGAAGCCGTTCTCGATTCCCCCTACATCCTCATCACGGACAAAAAGATCTCCAACCTCCAAGAGATCCTCCCCATCGTCGAACCGCTCGCCCAGCAGGGACAGAGACTCCTCATCATCGCGGAAGACGTCGAGGGCGACGCGCTCGCCGCGCTCATCGTCAACAAGCTGAAGGGCGTATTCAACTGCGTAGCGGTCAAGGCCCCCGGCTTCGGCGACAGAAGAAAGGCGATGCTCGAAGACATCGCGACCCTTACGGGCGGCACCGTCATTACCTCCGACCTCGGCTATGAGCTCAAAGACGCTACGCTCGATATGCTCGGCAGAGCCAATCAGGTGAAGGTCGATAAGGACAATACGACCATTATCGACGGCGCGGGCGACAAAGAGGCCATCAAAGCGCGCGTTGCATCCATCAAGGCCCAGATCGAGGTCACGACCTCCGATTACGACAAGGAAAAGTTGCAGGAACGCCTTGCAAAGCTCGCGGGCGGCGTGGCGGTCATCAATGTCGGCGCGGCGACCGAAGTCGAGATGAAGGAAAAGAAGCTCCGCATCGACGACGCACTCGCGGCGACCCGCGCGGCTGTGGAAGAGGGCTATGTGCCCGGCGGCGGCGTCGCGCTTCTCTCCTGCATCCCCGGACTCACCGAACTCGTGAATTCCCTCTCCGGCGACGAAAAGACGGGCGCGGCCATCGTTTTGAAGGCTTGCGAGGAACCCGTACGCCAGATCGCCAAGAACGCGGGATTCGACGGCAGTGTGGTCGTAGACAAGATCCTCACCGCGCAGAAGGCAAACTACGGCTTTGACGCATTGAAGAACGTCTATGCGGACATGGTCGAGAGCGGGATCATCGACCCGACGAAGGTCACCCGTTCGGTCTTGCAGAATGCGGCGTCCGTCGCCTCCACCCTTCTTACGACGGAGTCGGTCGTCACCGATATTCCCACGCCTCCCGCGGCGCCCGCTGCGCCCGCCGGCGGCATGGACGGAATGTATTAAAAAATTTCGGAGCCCGCAGGCTCCGATTTTTTATCCGCATAGTAAAAATCGGGGCGAAACCCCGATTTTTATTTACAGTTTCAATTCCGTTTTGATTTTCGTCGTGCTGATCTCGGGCGTCCGCGAAAGATAGACGATTTCCAGCGGACGGTTGACTTCCGTTTTCAAGCCGTCGAACTTGCCCGCCCAATCGTCCCCCATCACGAACACATCTATCTCATACTTTTCGACGTCTTTCGCTTTCTGCCCCCAATGCGTTTCGGGGATCACCTCGTCCACATAGCGGATCGCTTCCAACATCATCTTGCGGTGTTCGTATGAAAAATAGCTCTTCTTGTTCTTTTCGGCCTCGTTGAACCGATCGGTCGAAAGCGCAACGATGAGATAATCGCCGAGCGCCTTTGCTCTTTGCAGAAGACGGATATGGCCGTAATGCAACAGGTCAAAAGTGCCGTAGGTCAAGACGCGTTTCATTTGCTCCCTCCTTTTTTGCAGGGAGAAAGCAAAGAAATACAAGAACTTAATCGGCTCCGGCGAGAACTCCTGCGACGCCCGCCTCCAAATCGAACCGTCCTTCCCAACCGAGCGCTTCCAACTTCTCCGAAGCGAGAGCGGAATAGGTCATACGGTTGTAGCCCGCCCGTTCCGCTTCCGAAGGAAGATCGAAGACGACTTTCCTTCCCGAAAGACGCGCAAACGTCTCCGCAAGTTCGCGGATCGTGGCGAGAGAGCGGCGGTTGGAAATATTGTATGCCTCTCCGCACCCGCCGCGCACGGCGACCGTCAAGATCGCGCTCGCACAGTCGAGCGTATAACAGTAGGAACGCATCTGCCTGCCTTCGCTCTTCATCACGATATCCCGCCCCGCGAGCACATCCCGCGCAAATTGGGCAAAGACGCGCGAATCCTCTTTGGTAAACTGCGGTCCGTAAATATGACCGGGACGGACTATGACGCAGTCGGCGCCGTATTCCTTCCGATAGCAGGCGCAGAGCGTTTCGATCATCCGCTTCGCCGAAGGATAGCAGGAGCGAGGATCTTTCAAATCGACATAGCCGAAATCGTTCTCTCCGATCGGTTTTTCCGCGTCCAACTTCCCATAGACCTCGCTCGAGGACAGGTAGCAGAATCTCCCGCCCTTCCGTCTCGTCCATTCGAGGAGCTCGTGCGCGCCCGCAAGCGCAGAATTCGCCGTCTCCGCGGGATGAGCCGAAAACGCCTGCGGATGAGCGTTCTCCGCGCAGTGGATCAGGTAATCGAAGGAAGTCTCCCCTTTGAACGGCTCTCCGCAGACAAAACGCATGGGACGGTAAGCGCCCTTGCCGTAGGCAAACCTGCTTTCCGCCTTTTCCGCAGAACGCGCCGTAAACGTCAAATCGTAGCCGAAGCCGAGATGAAGTTTGCCGTAGAGCAGAAGATCGGCGATCGCGGAACCGATCAAACCGGTCGCGCCCGTAATGCAGACGGACTTGCCCTGCAAACTTTCGAGGGGCGCCGCCGACGCCGCTTTCTTCAAATCGGCAAAGTAACTTTCGTTGAATTTCATAGCGTTCTATCCTCTCACGGCGAGCAATGCACGGAAAATATCGAGATCGTCCGTCGTTGTCAGCTTGATGTTCTTCTCCGAACCGAGCGAGAAGTAAACACCCCCCCCCCATTTCAATCAACATTGTGCAAGTTGCGATCGATGCGGTGATCCCGCGCGCAAGCGCTTCTCTGTGTGCGTCGACCAAACATTTCACGGTAGCCGTCTGCGGGGTCTGCGTGCGTCTCAGTTCGTTGCGCGGAATCTGCGCGCGGGCTTCGGTCCCGTCTTGCGTAATCAACATCGCCTCCATGCAAGGGATCGCGGTGATTGCGTTGCCGTATTTTTGCGCGACGCGGATATTATCCGAAATGATGTCGTGCGAGACCATCGGGCGGATCCCGTCGTGGATGAGAATCAAATCGTCGTCGTTGTGGCGGGAAGCAATATCCATGACGCCGTTGCGAATGGAATCCTGCCCGTTCACGCCTCCGAGAACGATGTTTTCGAGCTTGGTAATATGGTATTGGCGGCAATACGCTTGCAGAATGGCGTCCCAACCCTCGATACAGACCACTTCGATGCCATCGATGTTGGGATGGTTCTGAAACGCTTCCAATGTATACATAATGACGGGCTTATCGTTGACATTGAGGAACTGCTTGGGGATCTCCTGCCCCATACGCTGTCCCGAACCGCCCGCAAGGATCAATGCGATGTTCATTCCGTTACCTCTTCGCCGTGGATTTCGTTCCTGTAAACTTTCAAATGGTGCGTCTGCCGCTTTTTCGGAGGAGGCGGCGTCATGTAGTCGCCGTAGCGGATCGTAAGAAATTTATCGTACTCCGCAAAACCGAAAAATTTGTGCCCTTCAAACTCCATTTCGATGAGATCGTCGTAATAAGATTTTGGAATATCGTCCATCGTCTGCCCCCATGCGCGGTTGTCGCACATCTCACATTCCTCAAAGGGAAATTTGAGAAGCAGACCGCGGATGCGCCTTATCGCGCGTTTTTTGCCGTAGCACATCCAAATGAGATAGAACCAAAAGAAGAAGGGACGGATCACATACCCCCACCATTTATCGGCAAAGACGTACCATAAATTCATGGAGATCACGAAGTTGCAGAACAGTTCCTTGCGGAACATCTTTTTCCGCTCTTTGGGGGAAACGTCGGGAACGCCGTCGGCGGGGAAAATGTCGAGATAGAGATTCTTGATCTCGATGTGCGAACTGCTCTTTACGGTAAAGCGGTCGTCCACGAGCTTCATAAAGGGATACAGGGCCCCCTTTTCGCGGTCGTCCGAGATCCAAAAGTGCGGAGAAAGCCCCGCTTCCCCCGATTTCATGAGCGCATAGAGCTTCTCATAGTCGGGACGGGGCATCATGACGTCTACGTCGTCGTCCCAAGGGATAAACCCCTTGTGGCGGGCGGCGCCGAGAAGGGTCCCGTAAGCGAGCGAATAACGCAAGCCGTGCGCACGGCAGACGCGGTCGAACTCCGTAAGCATTCCGAGCAACGCGCCGTGGATCTCATCGATCGTCAAGTATTTCATCCGTGTTCTCCCATGTTGGTTTTACCGACGCGCGGCGGGCGTACGGCGTACATCGCGCAAAAGCGGCTGACGGAAGGGAGACCCCTTTTGCGGGATCCCCGTAAAACGACTGATCGACCCGAAACCGCGCCGATCACCGAAAACGATTTATTTTTTGCCGAGCAGTTTGCGGACAAAGGCGGGAAGGTTCTCGTCGTCGGCTTCCGCCTGCTCTTCCGCCTTGCCGCGGTAGGGCTCATAGGGTTCATAGGGCTGTTCCTGCCGCGTTCTGAAATCCGCGGGCTCATTCTTGTAGGGCTCGGGCTGAGGACGGCGTTCCGCCGCGCCGGGATATACCGTGCGGGGCTGTGCCTTGGGATAGGGCTCGGGACGGGGCTCGGGTTGCGGAACGGGCTGGGAATAGTAAGGGGAATGTTCCTCCGCGGCATAGCGGTTCTCGCTGAGGATCCGCTCTGCGCTGGGGAAACCCGTCGCTATCACGGTGACTTCCACCTCGTCGCGGATGCCGGGGTCTACGCACGCGCCCGGGATGATCATCGCGTTGAAATCGACCACGCCGTGGATGAGCCCCATCGCGGTGCCCACTTCGTCGAGCGTGAGGTCGGGACCGCCGACGATACTGACGATGATCCCCGTCGCGCCCTCGATGGTCGTTTCGAGCAGAGGGCTGTTGACTGCGAGCTTCACCGCATCGACAATGCGGTTCTCGCCCTTTGCGACGCCGACGCCCATGTGGGCGAGACCCTTGTCTTTGAGAACGGTGCGGACGTCCGCAAAGTCGCAGTTGATGAGCCCGGGCGTGACGATGAGATCGGCGATCCCGCGGATGCCCTGCCTCAATACGTCGTCCGCAACGGAAAACGCCTCGTTGACCGTAGCGCTCCGATCCACGACTTCGCGGATGCGCTCGTTGGGGATGATGATCAGCGCGTCCACGTATTTATTGAGATTTTCGATGCCTTTGATGGCGTTGTCCATCTTCCGCCTGCCCTCGAAGGCAAACGGCTCGGTGACGACCGCGACCGTAAGGATCTGCTTCTCGCGGGCGATCTTGGCAATGACGGGCGCGGCGCCCGTCCCCGTTCCGCCGCCCATTCCCGCGGTGATGAAGAGAAGATCGGTCCCGTCGATGGCTCTCGCGAGCTGGTCCTTGCTCTCCTCGGCGGCCTCTCTTCCCACTTCGGGATCGGCGCCCGCGCCCAAACCGCGCGTGCGCTTCACGCCGATCTGGATCTTGGTGGGAGCTTTATTGCAGAGCAAGATCTGCGCGTCGGTATTGACGGCAATATATTCCGCACTCGTGATCTTGGCGTCGATCATGCGGTTGACGGCATTGTTGCCGCCCCCGCCGACGCCGATGACGCGGATCTTCGGGATCCCGTTGGAGACGATCTCGGTCTCCTGCGGCTGATTTTCATAGCGCTCACCGTATTGTTCGTTGTACATAATTACCCTCCGTAGACATTGGAAAAACGATGGAATGAACCGTTGCGGTCATCGCCGGTCGCCATGGCAAGAAGCGCGATGCGCGAGCTCATAGCGGGTTTGTTGTAGTAAGGAAGATCGGGACCGACGAGCTCCGTCACGCGGCTCAGCCGTTTGGTGATGTGTTCGAGCGCGCCGCGGATGTCGGTCACTCCCGCGCCCGTCACATAGACGGGACGGTCGATCTCCCCCGCGATCTCGTCCAAAAACGCGCTCACGCCCTCGAGAATATCGTCGAGCCCCTCTTCCACGGTTTCTGCGAGCCTGCTCCTGTCGATCTCATAGAGCACGCCGTCGAAGAGAAATTCAAAGGTCCCCGCGCCCTCCTTGACGTAGAGATTCGCCCTCGGAAGCAGTGCGGCTGCCGCGCCGTACGGGAGAGAAAATCTCTTCATGAGGCGGAAGATGATCTGCCCGCGCCCCGAATCGAAGGTGCGTTGGGCGATGACTCCCCCGCCGAGGACGACCGAAACCGTCGTCGTAAGAAAATCCGAATCGAGGAAGAGCGCCGATTCGTCCCGCGTCTCCGCGGGGATGAGGTAGACCGCAGAAGCGTACTCCGCGGGAAGAAACGTGAGCTCGATCTTCATTCCCGCAAAGACGGATTCCAGCGTCCCTGCGAAATAATCGGTGCAATAGAAATAGGCAAAGACGCCGTAGAGCGACGAGGAGAAGAGCCCTACCGGATCGACGACGCGGCGGTTGTCGCCCGTGATATAGACCACGCTCGCCGCACGGATGAAGCGGTAACCTTTGCACTGCTCCACGCCGCCCTCGGAGAGCGCTTCGGTCTCCCGCGGGGTGATCTTTCTCTTCTTCGTATAGCCCGCGCGGTTTTCCTGCGGACGCACCATGACGAACTCGCCCGGTACGCCCACATAGAGAGAGCGCAGACGCTCGTTGCACGTCTTTTCGACGGACGCCACACAGCGGTGGACCGCCTCGGCGAATTCCTCCGTATCGAAAAACGCGCCGCCCTCATAGCCGCCGTAGGGTTCCGTATGGCTCGCCTTGAAGACGAACGTATTGTTGACCCCCCTCTCGCCGACCAAAACGGTCACTTCGGAGGAACGGACGTCGAGCACCGCTACGCTTTTGCGTCTCATCTCAAATCCTCTTTCGCGTTGGTATCGCGCGCGGTTGCGCGTAATTCAACAGTATTATAACAGAACGGCGGCACCATGTCAAGGGAATGAGGGAATCTTTTGCTTTTCTCACACAAAAAAGCGCCCCCGAAAGGGCGCTTTCGCGGCTGTATTTATCCGAGACGGCTGTTGCGGCTGTAATCGGAGACGATGGACTGCCCCTCCCCGCCGATCACCGTGATGTAGCCGAAGATCCGATTTTCGTCGGAAAGACCGAGATACCGCACGAGGGCGAGCGCGGCCTTTTCTTCGGGCGCATAGGCGGGATCGCCGACGTCGATGACGACTCCCTCCCTCGTCTTGATCCTGAGAAAATCGTTGGAGGGATCGGAGGCGGGCGTCACGAGCGTTACGGAGAGGATGTTTGTGCGGATCTCGCCGAGGGTCTCCTCCAAAACGGAAGAGAAGGCGAGCAGTTCGGGGAAATATTTCCCCTCGGCAAACCCGCTCTCCGTGGAGATGCCGAATCCTTCGAGCACGATGTTCTCCCCGCCCGCACGGTTGACGTTTTCGGGTATATCGTAGAGATACTTGCCTGTATCGTCGATCACGGCATAGCCGTTTTCTCCGCGCAAAAAGCAGTAGCGCTCCCTGCGCTCGGAGACGACGAGCTGAACCGTAGCGGGATACTTCTTCCGTACGCTGTCTACGTGGAAACAGGGATACTCTTCGACGACCGCCTCGACGTCGCCGAGGTCGAGAAAGGTCGTACTCTTGCCGACAAAACGGTCGAGCTTCTCCCGAAGTTCGCTCGCCTCCGCGCTTCCCGCCTCCGAAAAGGCGTGGAAGACCGCGCTCACATGGGTGACCGTAAAGATCGCATTGAGCCCCGCGGCGATCGCGGCGAGCAGCAGGACGGCGGCGACTGCAGTTGTGATCAGAGCTTTTTTCTTCATTCGCGTCTCCGGATTTTTCGGTGGTGTTACGGGACGGTCACGCGGCGGATCTGTGCGCCGAGAGCGGTCAATTTCCCCTGAAGATCGGCATAGCCGCGGTCCACATGGGAGAGATCGAGCACTTCGCTGACGCCTTCCGCGCCGAGGGCGGCGAGAATGAGCGCCGCGCCCCCTCTGAGATCGCCCGAGACGAGTTCGGCGCCGTGCAACCGCTCTACGCCGCGCACGAACGCGTTCCTTCCCTTGACCTCGATGTCCGCCCCCATTTTGAGGAGCTCGGGGACATACTTGTATCTCGTCTCGAAGAGATTTTCCACAATGAGCGCTCCCCCCTCGCAGGAGGCGTTGAGCGCCGTTGCCTGCGCTTGCAGGTCGGTGGGAAAGCCCGGGAAGGGCATCGTCTCGATTTTTCGGTTGCACTTGAGGCGGCCGTAACTTGCGATTTTTATTTTATCATTTTTTGTATGGATTTTGCAACCGTTTTCACGCAATTTATGTAAAAGTAATCCGAGCGACTCCGGTTTGACCCCCGCGACCTCCACTTCTCCCCCGCATACGGCGCAGGCGATGAGAAAACTGCCCGCTTCGATGCGGTCCTTGATGGGAGTATATACCGTGCCGTGCAGGGACTCTGCCCCGACGATCTCGATAACGTCCGTTCCCGCGCCGTGCACGTTCGCCCCCATCGCGTTGAGAAAGTTTTGCAGATCGACGATCTCGGGTTCCTTGGCGGCTCCGCCCAATACCGTTTTGCCCTCGGCGAGGACGGCGGCGAGGAGTATGTTCTCCGTCGCGCCCACGCTGGGAAAATCGAGGGCGATCTCCGCGCCCCGAAGCCTGTCGCAGGAGCAAGAGATGTAACCTTCCCGTTCGGTGATCCGCACGCCGAGGCGGGCGAGCGCGTTGAGATGAAGATCGATCGGCCGAAGCCCGATGTCGCACCCCCCGGGATAGGCGCATTCGGCGCGGCGGAAGCGGGAAAGCAGCGATCCGAGCATGAAGACCGAAGAACGCAGTTCCCGCGTGAGTTCGGACGGGATGCGGTGGTTCTTTGCCCCCGCGCTTACGATGGAGACGTCTCCCTTGCGGAAGACGACCTGCGCGCCGAGTTCTTCGAGGATCTTTGCCATACAGGTGACGTCGGTGATCTTCGGCGTCTCGCGGATGACGACTTCCTCCTCTGTCAGCACAGAGGCGGCGAGCAGAGGCAGGACGGAATTTTTCGCCGACTGGGCGAAGACCGTGCCGAAGAGCGGCTTTCCCCCCTCTATCACAAATTTATCCATAGGATTCCTCCTCTCGTATTTCATAACGCGATCTCTCCGCAAGGGAAGAAAGCTCCCCCGTGAGGAGGAGCCGTGGAGGATCCGCGTCAGTCAGTATATCCTATGAATTTTTTGTACCCGTTGTGCCTCGATACGGCGTACACGAGCCCCATCCCCGCCATCGTGACGACGAGGGAGGTATTGCCCGCGGAGATGAGCGGAAGGGGCAGACCCGTGGGAGGGATACAGCCGCTCACGACGAGCGCGTTGAGGGAGGATTGGATCGCAAAGACGAGCGTGATCCCCGCCGAGAGCATATATCCGTAGAACGTCTCACAGCGGTTTGCAATACGGAATCCGCGGTAGACCACGAACCCGATGACCGCAAAGAGCAGGACCACTCCGACGTAGCCCGTCTCTTCTGCGATCACGGAGAGGATGAAATCGCTCTCCGAAAAGGGAAGGAAGCGATACTTTTGGCGGGAACGGAAGAGGCCCGTTCCGAAGAGCTTGCCGTTTGCGAGCGCATAGAGCGACTGGATGAGCTGGTAGCCCTCCTCTTTGGGGGAAGCCCACGGGTCGAGAAAGGCGGAGAGCCGTTGAAGACGGTAGGGCTCCATTGCGATGAGAACGGGGACGAGAAGGAGAACGGGCACGCAGATCGCCGCCATCGCTTTTTTGGAGACCCCGCCGAGGAAGACCATCCCGATCATGAGCGCGCCCACGCACATCGTCACCGACATATTGGGCTCGAGCATGATGAGGACGCAGATCCCCGCTCCCGCGCCGAGCACGGGCAGGACGCCCCAAAAGGTACGCATCCTCGCGGGCGATTTCGCGAAATAGCCCGCCGTAAACAGGATAAATCCGTATTTCGCGAGTTCGGAGGGCTGGATGGTGAAGGAGCCGAAGCCGATCCACCGCGTTGCGCCGTAATTGCTCTTTCCGAGCCCCGGCACAAAGACGCACGCGAGCAGGACGTAGGAGACGATCAGGGCGGGGAGCCCGAGTTTTTGCAGTTTACGGTAGTCGAGAAAGGCGATCCCCGCGATCGCGGCGAGCCCGATGAGAAACCCGAGGAGCTGTTTTTTGAAGAAGTAGGCGGCGTCCCCGTACTGCACGGAGGCATTATAGCAACTTGCGGAATAGACGGCTACGACGCCGTACGCGGCGAGAAGGATGACCGCTCCCAAAAAGAGAAGATCGCCCGCCCCGCCGCGCGCTCCACGGTCATTCTTCCGCGCTCTCCGCATCGCTCTCCTCCGCCTCCGGCGCGGGCAGACGCTTGTTTCCGTACTCCGCACAGAACAGCCCGAAAAGCTCCGCGAACCTGTCTCCCCGCTCTTCGTAGCTATGGAATGCGTCGAAACTTGCGGAGGCGGGCGAGAGAAGGACGTTCTGCCCCGGTTTCGCCGTGAGATAGGCGACGCGCACCGCGAGGTCGAAGGGGCGGCAAAGCGTAACGCCCGTAAACCCGCGCTTTAAGGCGGCGTTGAGGATGCGGAAGGCGTTTTCGCCGTAAATGACCGCATGGACGACCGAGGAGCTCTTGATCGCGTCGAAGAGAGGCTCGTAGGAATACCCCTTGTCTTTTCCGCCGAGCAAGATCACGCTCTGCCCCTTCACGCTTTCGATCGCTTTGACCGCCGAATCCACGTTGGTCGCCTTGGAATCGTCGATGAAGGAGATCCCGTTGAGCTCTCCGACCGTTTGAAGACGGTGTTTTACCCCGTGGAAGTTCTTGAATGCCGCGGAGATCGCCTCGTTGGAGACCCCGAAGAGCTTCGCCACGCAGACGGCGGCGAGCGCATTCATGCGGTTGTGGTCTCCGCCGACGGGAAGATCGTCCGCCTCGCATACCTTCTCCCCCTGATAGCAGAACCAGCCGTCGGCAAGGTACCCGCCCGCGACCCTTCCCGTAAGGGAGAACCATATGACCTTCGCCTTGGTCTTTTCCGCAAAGCCGCGGGTGACGGGATCGTCGTAATTTAGGACGGCGAATTCGCTTTCGGTGCAATTTTTGAGCAGTTTCGCCTTTAAGTAACGGTAATTTTCCACCGTGTAGTGACGGTTGATATGGTCCTCCGTCACATTGAGGATGACGGCGACGTGGGGACGGAAGGACGAGAGCGTTTCGAGCTGGAAGGAGGAGATCTCGGCGACGGCGATCCCCTCTTCCCCGAGTTCGCCGAGGCAGGACGTGAGCGGTTTGCCCACGTTGCCGCACGCGACCGCGTTCTTCCCCGCCTCGCGGAGGATCCCCTCGATGAGCGTGACGGTGGTGGTCTTTCCGTTGGTCCCCGTCACGCCGACCGCGGGACAGCGAAGCCCGAGGACGCCGAGTTCCGCCTCGCCGATGACCCGTTTTCCCGCCCGCTTAAAGGAGACGGGCAGAGGATGGTCGATCGGGATCCCGGGGCTCAAAACGAGCACGTCGCACGCCGCCGCCTTTTCTTCGAGGGCGGATTTTGCGACGTAGACGCAACCGAGCTCCTCCAATTTTTTCGCCGCGGTGAGGACGTTGTCGTCCTCTACGTCGTCATAGAGATAGACCGCCGCCCCCTTGCTTCTCAAATACTCCGCGCTCGCCGTTCCCGAGCGGGAAAGCCCCGCGACGAGAAATGTCTGCCGTTCGAATAGCATTCTGCCTCCTTATGCAAACGGGATCAAAAGGCTCAGCCCAAGCATTGCCGTAAAGACGGCGTATCCGTAAGAGATCTTTGCCTCCGAATAGCCCTTCTCCTGAAAATGGTGATGGATGGGAGCCATGAGAAAGATCCGTTTGCCCGTTTTTTTATAGTATATTACTTGCAGAATGACGGATATGCTTGAAAGTACGAATGCGGCGCCCGCGATCGGGATGACGAGCGCGTTCCCCGAAAAGAGGGCGAGGCTCGCGGCAAAGCCGCCGAGCGAGAGCGACCCGGTATCCCCCATAAATAGGCTTGCGCGGTTGGTATTGAAGACCAAAAATCCCGCGAGCGCCCCGCCGAGCGCAAAGGCGAGGATCCCCCCTTCACCCTGAAGGCGCATGAGCGCGCCGAGCGATAAGAAGAAAAAGGCGGAGACGGAACCCGCGAGCCCGTCTAAGCCGTCGGTCAGGTTGACGCCGTTGACCGTGGCGACAAAGACGAAGACGGAGAGCGGGAGCATCCACCAGCCGATGTCGAAGGAGATCCGCGTATAAGGGATCCTGAGCACGGTGAGCCCTTCGCGGCAACAGAAGATCCCCGCAATCACGGCGATCGCGAGCTGGAAGAGGATCTTTTGGTATGCGCGCAGACCGAGATTTTTGCCGCGGAGCTTTTTGAGAAGGTCGTCCAAAAAACCCACGAGAAGATAGCCGATCCCCACGGCAAGGGCGGCGAAGAAGGGCTTGTCCCGCGCGTCCGAAAAGAGAACCGCCGCGATCGAAGCGGCGGCAATGAAGGCGAGACCGCCCATCGTCGGCGTTCCCGCCTTGCCCAAGTGCTCTTTGACGTAGCCGAGGATGTTCTGCCCCGCCCCCACTTTCCGTAGAAGGGGGATCGCCGCCGCCGTCAAGGCCAGCGAGAGAAGAAAGGCAAAGAGAATACATAGGATTTCCCGCATTACGATTTCTCCGTGAGCGCCATGATTACAGCTTTGTCGTTATAAGAATACTTTATTCCCATGATCTCCTGCTCCCGCTCCGCGCCCTTTCCCGCGACGAGCAGGATGTCCCCTTCCCCGAGCAGACCGAGCGCATACAAGGTCGCCCGCTCCCGCTCTTCGATCTCGACATAGTTTTGGGACGCGATCCCCGCCGCGATCTCGGAAATGATCGTGACGGGATCCTCGTAGCGGGGGTTATCCGAGGTGAGGATGACAAAGTCCGCGAGACGGTCGGCAGTCTCCCCCATCAGTTTGCGCTTGCCTCGGTCTCGGTTCCCGCCGCAACCGAACAGGACGTAGAGCTTGCCGCGGCAGTACGGTCTCAATGCGCCGAGCGACTTCTCGAGCCCGTCCGGCGTATGGGCGAAATCCACGAAGATCTCCGCCCCGCGATAGCTTGCGACGCGCTCCAACCTGCCCTCGACGTAGGTATGTTCCAGCCCTTCGGCGATCGCGTCCTCGCGGATCCCGAGCTTTTGGGCGGCGACTGCCGCGGCGAGCGCATTGGAAACGTTGAACCTGCCCGCCATCGGAAGATCGGCTTCGACGAGAACGTCCTCGAGATTGAGAAGAAGGCGCATTCCCGAGGCGGACTCCTCTTCGATCAGGGCGAACGAATCGGCGGGCGTATCCAGCCCGTAAGTTGTGAAGGGAACCCCCTCGAGCGAATGGGAAAAGGGGTCGTCCGCATTCAAAATCGCTTCGCGGCAACGTTCGGCGGTAAACAGCCTGCGCTTTGCGGCGCCGTATGCCTCCATGTCCCCGAAGAAATCGAGATGATCCTGCGTCAGGTTGGTAAAGACGGCGAGCTCGAAGCGGATGGGATCGGTCTTGGAGAGCGCAAGGGCGTGCGCGGAGACTTCCATTACCACGATCTCCGTGCCCGCGTCCGCCATTTCGGCGAGCAGGGAAAAGAGCGCGATCGGATCGGGGGTCGTGAGCGACGGCGGGACCTCTCTGCCCGAAAACCGCGCGCCGAGCGTGCCGATCAGCCCCGCCTTCTTTCCCGCCGCGGCGAGAATGGAGTAGAGCATATGGGTCGTTGTCGTCTTTCCGTTGGTCCCCGTTACGCCGACCACCTTCATCCGCCGCTCGGGATGGCCGTAGAACGCGGCGGAAAGCCTTGCCATTGCGTCTCTGCCGTCTTTGACGATCAGCCTCGGGATAAACGTCTCGACATCCTGTTCGCAGACGATCGCCGCGGCGCCCCGCTCTTCCGCCTCGGCGGCATAGGCGTGCGCGTCGGCGTGCGTCCCGCGGAAGCAGAAAAAGAGATCCCCCGCCTCGGCGAGACGGCTGTCCGCGCAGAGGGAAAAGATCTCGGCGTCCCCTCCTGCGAGCTTTGCCCCTTCGATTTCTTTTGCAAGTTGGGAAAGAAGGTGTTTCACATCAGTTCTCCTCGGGCTGAAGCCCCATAATGTCGATGATCCCACGGAAAATATCCCGTGCGCAAGGCGCGGCGACCGTACTTCCGTAGTAGCTCCCCTGCGGTTCGTCCACGATGACGAGCGCGAGATAGCGGGGCGCGTCCGCGGGAAAATATCCGACAAACGAAGAGACGTATTTCCCCTGCGCGATGACGCCGTTTTCATATTTTTGGGCGGTCCCCGTCTTGCCCGCCACGCGGTAGCCTTCGATGTATGCCTTTTTGCCGCTCCCGTCCCGTACGACCCCCTCGAGCATCTCCGAGAGGATCGCGGAAGCCTGCTCGCTCACCGTTCTGCCGACGAGAGTGGGCGAAAGCGTCTGGCGGACCGAGCCGTCCGCCGAAGAGATCTCGAGCGCGATCCGCGGGGTGTAGTAATACCCGCCGTTGACGGCGGAAGCGGCGGCGCAGGCAAGCTGGAGCGGCGTGACCGCGATCGACTGCCCGAATCCGACGCGGGCAAAATCGCAGTCGCGGAGCGCGCTCTCGGGAAGGAGCATCCCGATCGCTTCGCCCGAGAAATCGATGCCCGTCGTCCGCCCGAAGCGGAAGGCGGCGAGATAGTCGTAAAACGTCTCTTTGCCGAGGGTGAGCGCAAGATCCACAAAACAGGGATTGCAACTGTTGTTGAGCGCTTCGGCGAGCGTTTGGTTGGCGTGTTTTCCGTTTTTGTGATCGCTCCAACAGCGGATGGTCGTTCCGTCTACGACGCGGGTGCGGGAACTCGGGAAGACGTACCGCCCGGGGTCGAGCGCGCGTCTGTTCCCCTTCAAAAATTCTTCGATGTCTGCCGCCGCCGTCACGATCTTGAAGGTGGAGCCCGGTTCATAGACGTCGGAGACGAGATTGTTGCGGGAGAGCGCGTTGAGCTCGGAGAGATCGTCCCGCGGGATCTCGTTGAGGTCGTAGGAGGGCAGGTTGACCATGGCGAGCACCGAAAAATCGTTGGGATCGATCACGACCGCCCGCGCCGCCTTTGCGGAAGTTTCGGCTAAGACGCGGCTCATCACCTCTTCTGCGGCCGACTGGATCCTGACGTCGAGGGAAAGACGGACGTTGAGCCCGTCCGTCGCGGGAAGATATGCCGCGGCGGCGCCCTTGAGGTCTACGCCCACGAGGTCGGTCTCGAAGAGGATCTCACCGTTTTTTCCTTTGAGATAGGCGTCGTAATAGCTTTCCACGCCCGTCGTACCCGAATTGTCGTAGGCGGTAAAGCCGATGAGCTGGCTCGCGGCGGAACCGTAAGGATAGACCCGTTCGTCGTTGCGGGCATAGTAGATCCCTTTGAGTTCGTTGACGGCGATCTGTTCGACGACCGACTTTTCAGTCCTCCGCGCGAGAAGGATCTCCGATTTGGAACGGTCGGTCAGTTTTTCGTAGAGCGTTTCGTAGGGCGCGTTGAGCGCTTCGGAAAGGAGCGCCGCGCTGCCCGAAGGATCGTCTACCGCGTTCGCACGCGCGTAGACGGCATACTTTGCCCTGTTGCCCGCGAGAAGTTCGCCGTTGCGGTCCAAAATGAGCCCTCTTCCCGCGTTGACGGGGATCTCTCTCGTCCACTGGTCGATGGCAAGATAGTGGAGCTCGTCCTCCCAAATGAGCTGGATATAGAGAAACCGCCCCAAAAAAATGCAAAAAAGAAAGGCGACCGCCAAACCTACGGCGATCAGCCTCTTTTGTAAAACCGAGACAGAAATTTCCTTTCTCTTGATACGATTGTCCTCCGTGGGGATTAGTCGCGGACCAATCCGTGCTCCTGTGCCCACCCTGCGATGTTGTCGTCATCGAGCAAATCGTCGATGCGCTGTTCCGCCTGACGGACGTTCTGCATGAGACGGTTGAGCTCACTGCGTTTGCCCGAAATGTCGGAGTTGAGGGAGTTGAGCACCGCGGAATTCACACAGACGATGACGAGCGCGATCACGATCGCGGTAAAGACGGCGGCGAGCGCGATCTTCATCTTCATCGTCAAGGCGGCGAAGAATCCTACGCCCTCTTCCTCCCGTTCTGCTATGGCAGGCGCCGTACCGCGGAGCGTATCCATCGTACGCTGTGTCGGAAGAGCGTCCGCTTCGTCGTATTCAACGGCGGGAGCGGGACGGACGGCTTCATACGTCCTGCTCTTGGCGGGAGCGGGATATGTGCGCACGGGCGCCTCCTCGCGGACGGGCGCAGACGGACGCATATAGGAGACGTTCTGACCGTATTTTGCGTCTTCGAACAGCGTTTTTCCGCGCGCGGGGGCGGGATGGGCGACATAATCGGCAAAACGGGCGGCATTGTCCGCAAAACCTTCGCGGAGGACGTGACCGGGTGCGGCGGGACGTTCCTGCCGCGCGGGCGCCTCGTAGGTGCGCTCGGGCTCTCTCTCTTTGAGGGGGGAAGCGGAATCCACCAGCTTACGATAGTTCTCCGATATATGTTTTGTGTGTTCTATCTCTTCCGCCGACCTATATTTCGAATCCACGATCTCGTTCATGGAATGATCTCCTTATACGGTATTCCGTTTTCAGCCCGATTATTCCGCTCTGCGGGCGATCCTGAGTTTTGCGCTCTTACTGCGCGAATTTTCCATTATCTCTTCATCGGAAGCCGTCAGCGGCTTCTTCGTAATGCAATCGATCTCCTTCTTTTTCCCGCATACGCATACGGGAAAGCTCTTGGGGCAGGTGCACGCCGTAGCGAGGTCGCGAAAGGCGTCTTTCACAGCGCGGTCTTCCAGAGAGTGGAAGGTCAGCACACAAGCTCTCCCTCCCGGTTTCAGCCTCCTGATCAGCCCCACGATGCAATCGTACAGCCCCGTCAATTCTCCGTTTACCTCGATGCGGACCGCTTGAAATACCTTTCTCGCGCACGCGGCAGAACGGAATTTGGGCGGGATCGCCCCTTCGACGAGTTCGGCAAGCTCCCCCGTCGTGACGATCTCCCCTTTTTCTCTCGCAAGAATGATCCTTCTCGCGATGGGAGCGGCAAAACTCTCCTCCCCGTATTCGCGGAAGATCCGCCTGAGCGCTTCCTCGGGATAGGTATTGACCACGTCCCTTGCCGTCAGCGCGGAACGGAGGTCCATTCTCATATCGAGCGGAGCGGTCTTACTGCGGTAGGCAAAGCCGCGCGAATCGTCGTCGATCTGATGGGAACTTACGCCGAGATCGAGGAGAAACCCGTCGATCAGCCCGACGCCCGCCTCATCCAAGACGCGCGCGAAATTCTTGAAATTTTCCCGATAGAGAGAAACTCTGCCCGCAAAGGGCGCGAGCGCTTTCTCCGCTTCCGCGATGGCGTCGCCGTCCCGGTCGGTCGCGATCACGCGCACCGTAGGGTCGCTCTCGAGGATCGCACGGGTATGGCCCGATCCGCCCAACGTGCCGTCGAAATAGACGCCGCCCTCCCGGATATCCAATCCTTCGAGGACTTCCCGCACCATGATCGGGCTGTGGTATGCGCTCATCAGAAGGGAAGCTGCTCCAAGGCGGCTTCCAACGTCATATCGCCCAACGACTCCTTGAACCTGCCGGGCTCCCAAATCTCCAAATAATCGCCCATGCCGACCGTCATAACGTCCTTTTCGATCCCCGCATGGGAACGCATCGTTTGGGAAAGCACGGCGCGCTTCTGGTCGTCCTCTTCCACGGGCTCGACCGCGCTCAGGATCGCGCGCTTTGCCTGTTGGAGAAGAGGCTTATCGGATTTGATATCCGAAAGAGCGGCGAGACGCTCGCCGAGCGCCGATTCGGAGAGGACCGCGATACAGCCCTTCGTGTAGCGCATGAAATACAGCTTTTCGTTTTCGGGAAAAGCCGAACGGTATCTTTTCGGGATCCTGATTCTGTTTTTGGCATCAAGCTGATGGCTGATGCTTCCCGTAAAATACTGCATTCCGACTCCTACCGAAGATGAACTGCACTCATTATAACACCACTTTCGACCACTGTCAAGCCAACTCGGAATAATTTTTGAAAAATTTTCCGATTTTTTTTAGAAATTTTTGAAACAAATGTTTGAGTCGAAGAGCGCTTTATTGCCGATTTTCCCGCTCCCGAGGAAAAAAATCCGATGTTTTCCCCAAATACTCGAAAAATCTCCCAAACAATCGTTCGTATTTTTTGGTGGAGCCAAGTGGTCGTCTCTCCCTACCTTTATCACTCCAAAAGCCCGCCTTGCGGTGCCGCGCGCCCCGTCTAAGACGGGTATTTCCCAATAAGTGGAAATTTTGCGGCGGATCAGCGAGTAGTGGGTGCATCCGAGAACGGCGCAGGCGCAGTCCGTTTTGGGGAGATGATCCCGAAGATCGAGCGGTTTGCGGCGGAGATAGAAGTCCTCGACGGCGATCGCGAGACCTTTGGAGGGTATGACTTCGAAGCGGGTTTGGGGAAAGCGGGCGATCAGGGCGCGGAGCCTTGCGCTCTCCGCGGTGCGGGGCGTACAGAGGACCGCGGCGCTCGGGTAGGCGGACGCCGATTTGACGGCGGGCTCCGTTCCCACGATGGGAAATCCATACTCCCCTCTCACTTCGTCGGCGCATACGGCGGTCGCCGTGTTGCAGGCGAGGATGACGGCGTCTACGCCGATCAAGGCAAATTCGTCGAGCGCCTCCCTGACAAACGCGCCGATCTCCTCTTCGGGGCGTTCCCCGTAGGGCGCGCGCGCATTGTCGCCGTAATAGAAAAAATCGGCGCCGCTTTCCGCCGTGAGGCATTCCCGCAGAACGGAAAATCCGCCGATGCCGCTGTCAAACAATCCGAGCCTGATCCTTTTTTCCATCTCTGCCCTCCGAATTTGTAATTTCGGCGATTTTTTTGCCGAGATTGCCCAAAAAACAGTTTACAAGGAATTTATTTTATGTTAAAATAGCTACTGATATTCGAAAATCCGATCCACACAAGGAGTTATTTATGCCCAACATCAAGTCCGCCAAGAAGCGCGTTCTCGTCACCGAAAAGAAAACCGCTGAGAATAAGGCGATCAAATCCGCACTCAAGACGCAGATCAAGAAATTCCTCGCAGCCGTCGCCGCAGGCGACAAAGCGCTCGCCGAGCAACTCTATCCCACGACGGTCTCCGCCATCGATTCCGCCGCGAGCAAGGGCATCATCCACAAGAACAACGCCGACAACAAAAAGGCGAAGCTCGCAAAGAAGCTCGCCGCCATGGCAGCATAACGTTTTTTCCAAGGTTTTTCGGGCGCTCCCGTTTCGGGGCGCCCCTTTTTCGTGCCGTTTTTTTCATAAAACGCCCCCTCTCGGGCGATTTTTTTACCGATTGATACAAAAAACGTTTCATTTGTTCACGCGCACGCGCTTCCGAAATATTTTATACGATCGGTTGACATTCCTTCCCCTATCGGTTATACTCTATCCGTCGTTTGGTTTATTTTTATTAAACCTTGCGTTTAGTTTTACGAGAGTATCGTAAAAAAATGTAAAAAGTTTAGTATTGCTAAACTGTATGGGAGAAAGGGAATGGATATCGGCGCAAAGATCAGAGATATGCGGCAACAGAAAAATCTCACGCAGGAGGAACTCGCGGACCGTTGCGAGCTGACCAAGGGATACATCTCCCAGCTTGAAAACGACCTCACGAGCCCCTCTATCGCGACGCTTACCGATCTCCTCAACGCCCTCGGCGGCAACCTTTCGGACTTCTTTCATGAGGACGCGGACGAAAAGATCGTGTTTGGCGAAGAGGAATATATCGACAAACAGTCCGACGGCATGGTCTTTTCCTGGGTGATCCCCAACGCGCAGAAAAACATGATGGAGCCCGTGCTCGTCGTTTTGGAGCCCGGCGCCTCCACGCAGACCGATTTCCCCCACGAGGGCGAGGAGTTCGGGTACGTCCTCGAGGGGCACATTGCGATCGTCATGGCGGACGTCTCGCATACGGCGAAAAAGGGAGAGAGTTTCTATTTCACCGCGAATAAGGAGCACCGGATCGTCAACCGCGGAAAGACGAGAGCCAAGTTCATTTGGGTCTCCACGCCGCCCAACTTCTGATGAAATCAAAAGGGTGCATGGTACTATGCGAGGCATAATACTTCGCAAAAGTGCTAATTTGTCCCCTTTTCGATCCATAAATACACGTTTTACGGGGGTTTCGGAATGGCAGAGCACATTATCGAGCTTCAGGATGTCACCAAGTACTACGACGATAACCTCGTCATTGATCATGTCAGCTTCTACGTAAACCGAGGGGAATTCATCACCTTCCTCGGACCTTCGGGTTGCGGCAAGACGACCACCCTTCGCATGATCGCGGGGTTCGACCTTCCCACGAGCGGGAAGATCCTCCTCCACGGCGAGGATATTTCGAGGCTTCCGCCCAATAAGCGGCCCGTCAATACCGTCTTCCAGCGGTATGCCCTCTTCCCCCACCTGAACGTCTATGAGAACATCGCGTTCGGGCTCAAGTGCAAGCGCGTTCTCAATACCTATCAAAACGAGAAGGGCGCGACCTATCAAAAGAAGGAGCGGCTCTCCAAAAAGGAGATCGGGGAGAAAGTGCAAAAGGCGCTCGCCCTTGTGGACCTCGAAGGCTTTGAAAAGCGCTCCATCTCCACTCTCTCCGGCGGACAGCAACAGCGCGTCGCCATTGCGCGCGCCATCGTCAACGAGCCCGAGATCCTCCTTCTCGACGAACCTCTCGGCGCGCTCGACCTCAAAATGCGGAAAGAGATGCAGTTGGAGCTCAAAGAGATGCACCGCCGCCTCGGGATCACCTTCATCTACGTCACGCACGATCAAGAGGAGGCGCTCACGATGTCCGACACCATCGTCGTGATGTCCGACGGGATGGTACAGCAGATCGGAACTCCCACCAAGATCTACAACGAGCCCGCGAACACGTTTGTCGCCGACTTCATCGGCGAGAGCAATATCATGAACGGCACGGTCGTCGGCAACCGCAAAGTCAAGTTCTGCGGCAAGACCTTCGACTGTCTCGACGATTTCGAGCTCAACGAACCCGTAGACGTCGTCGTCCGCCCCGAAGATATCCAAATGTGCGCCCCCGAGGACGGCACGCTCGTCGGCGAAGTCATTTCCGTCGTCTTTAAGGGCATCCACTACGAGATCACCGCGCAGGTCGGGAAATACGAACTCGTCATCAACTCGACCGAGAGCCGCGAGGTCGGCAAGAGCATCGGCATGAAGATCGCCCCCGACGGGATCCACCTCATGAAGCCGAAATACACGACCAACGTATTCGACGGCGTCATTACCAAGCACAACGCCGTGCGGTTTGCCGAGGGCGAATTCCAATGCGACGTCACCCAGCTCTATCCCGGCAGCCATCTCGACGACGAGGAATATCTCATCACGGCGGAGGGGGAAAAGATCGACCTCACCGACGTAGAGGTCAAGGTGGAAGTCGGTCTGCACGACATCGAGATCTCCGACGACGCCGACGCGGGCGGCACGACGGGCAGGATCATCTCCATTATCTATAAGGGCGACCACTACCGTTTGATCGTCCGCACCGAGAAGGAAGAGGAGGACTTCGTGTTCGCCACCGACGATCTGTGGAACGAAAACGATCTCGTCTCCGTCATCATCCCTCCCGAGAAGATCAAACTCACGCTGAAACACACGGAGGAGAAAAAGAGATGAAGATCCCCCGTTTTTCCCGCAAAACACTCTGCATCCCCTATGCGGTGTTCCTGATCTTCTTTGTCATCGTGCCCATGCTCGTGATCGTCTTCTATGCCTTCACGGACAAATCGATGCACATTTCTTTCGACAACTTCATCCGCTTTTTCTCCGACCCGACCAAGCTCTCCACCATCGTCTATTCGCTCGTTATCGCGCTCATCACGACGGTCGTCTGCCTGCTCATCGCCTATCCCGTCGCCTATATTTTGGCGCGGAGCACGCTGAAAAAGAAGTATGTGATTTTGATGCTCTTTGTCCTGCCGATGTGGATCAACTTCGTCCTCCGCGTCAACGCCATCCGCGAACTCTTCAACCTTCTTTCCACGTTGAAGGGGTTGGAATGGCTGGCGAGCGCGAATTACTTCAAGACGGTGTTCGGCATGGTCTACGACTTCCTGCCCTTTATGATCCTGCCGCTCTACACGACCATGCTCAAAATCGACCGCTCCCTCTATGAGGCGAGCGCCGACCTCGGCGCAAGCGGGGTCACCACGTTTCTGCGCGTGACGGTCCCCCTCTCGATGCCCGGCATCATGAGCGGCATTACGATGGTCTTCCTGCCCTCGATGACGAACTACGTCGTCTCGGATATGCTCGGGAACGCCAAGGTCACCATCATCGGAAAATTCATCTATGAGTACTTCGGCAGCGACTGGCATATGGGATCGATGGTCGCGCTCGTCCTGCTCATCGTCGTCTTCGTCTCGACCTGGTTCTCGGGCGGATTCAAATCCGAAGAAAATGTGAGGGGGACGAACTTATGAAAAAGCAAATCGCCTTCAAATGTCTTAAAGCGGGATTCATCGGGCTCGTGCTTCTGCTACTCTACGCGCCCATCCTTCTGCTTGCCATTTACAGCTTCGACAAGACGGACATGATCGGCAGGTTCGAAGGCTTCTCCCTCTCGCACTACACCGAGCTCTTCAACAATCCGAAGGTACTCGGCATGATCGGCAATACGTTCCTGCTCGCCTTCTTTGCCGCCGCGCTCTCGACCGTCCTCGGCACAGTGGGCGCCATCGGGATGTTCTATTGCAAAAAGCGCGTCAAAGCGGCGATCCACGGCATCTCGCAGATCCCCGTGATCAACGCGGAGATCGTGACCGCGCTCGCGCTCGCCGTCACCTTCGTCGCCGTCGGGCTGGGACGCTCCTACTTCACCCTTCTGATCGGCCATATGGTCATATGCACACCTTTCGTCGTGCTGTCCGTCATCCCAAAGCTCAAACAGATGGACAACTCCCTGTATGAAGCGGCGCTCGACCTCGGCGCTTCCCCCATGAAGGCGCTCTGGAAGGTCGTCCTCCCGCAGATCATCCCCGGCGTGATCTCGGGGTTCATGCTCGCCGTCACCCTCTCGCTCGACGACTATATCGTCACCGTCTATACCCGCCCCTCAGGATTCGAGACCATCTCAACCTACGTCTTCAACGCGACCATGAAGGGCAACGCGCACACCGCGCAGACCCTCTCCTCCTTCTGGGCGCTGACGACCATTATCTTCCTCGTCATCGTCCTTTTCGTCCTCATCTCCAATCTCAGCGGGCTTCGCAAAAAAGGAGGCGCGAAATGAAACGGTTTTTATCTGTCGCCTGCGCCGCCGTTCTGCTCCTTCCAGCACTCTCCATGTTCGGGGGCTGCGGCGCAAAGAGCGCGGACGTCGTGCTCCGCGTATATAATTGGGAAGAATACATCGACGAGGGCGGAAAGGGCGCCTTTCTCTACGACGAACTGCATCTCACGGAAGAAAACGAAAACGGCGAAAAAGTCCCCGTGGAATCCGACATCGTCGATGGCGACTACCTCGATTGGTACCGCCAAACCATGGGCGTGGAGCTCGACCGCGAAGGTCCCGCCATTTTGGACGACTTCTGCCTGTGGTATGAAAAGACGTACGGGGAGACCATCCGCGTGGAATATTCCACCTTCGGCACCAACGAGGATATGTACAACGAGATCGTGCTCGGCAACGAATACGACCTCCTGTGCCCTTCCGACTATATGATCATGAAGCTCGCGGCGGAGGGCAGGCTGGAAAAGTTCGACGAATCTTTCTTCGATCCCACCGATCCCCTCAACTACTACGTCCTCAACGTCTCCCCCTTCATCGCAGAAAAGTTTGAGACCAATGCGGGGTTGGAGATCAGAACGGACCTTGATGGCAACGAGATCTATTGGAAAGACTATGCCGCCGGCTATATGTGGGGCACGACGGGGTTCGTCTACAATCCCGAACACGTTTCGGCGGAACAGCTCGAAGAGCTCGGCTGGGAGGCGTTTACCTATCCCGCGTTTAAGAGCCGCATCACCGCCAAAGATAACGTCCGCGACACCTATTTCGCCGCGCTCGGCGTGACCTATCAGGACCGTCTCCGCGCGCTCGATCCCGGCGCAAGCGACTATATCGAAGAGCTGACCCGCATCTTCAACGCCACGGACAACCAAACGATCTCCGAAGTCGAACCGACGCTGATGGACATCAAGCGCAACATCTACAGCTTCGAGACGGACACGGGCAAGGCGGACATGGTCAACGGTAAGATCTGGCTCAACTACGCGTGGAGCGGGGACGCCGTCTACGCCCTCGACCTTGCGGAGAGCGGCGAAGACGAGGACGGGAACGAGACGGGGAGCGCCAAGCTCAACTTCTATGTCCCCGAAGCGGGCTCCAATCTCTTTTTCGACGGCTGGGTCATGCCCAAAGGCGCCAACAAGAAAGCCGCCCAAGCGTTTGTCAATTTCCTTTCGATGCCGCAAAACGCCATGCGCAACAGTTATTACATCGGCTATACTTCCGTGATCTCGGGAGAAGAGAGCGAAATGCTCGCCTATGCCGACTATTTGTACGGCGGGGAGGAAGAGACCGAGGAGAATTACTACGATCTCTCCTACTTCTTCGGGACGGAGGCGGGCATCTATGCGGAGGAGGAACAGCGGCTGAGCCGTCAGCTCTATGCGCAGTTCCCCACGCCCGACGTCATTGCGCACTGCGCCGTCATGGACTATTACGACGCCGAAGCGAGCGTCAGGATCAACGAACTTTGGTCGCGCGTCAAGGCGGAGACCTTGGACGCATGGGCGATCGCCGTCATCTGCGTCACGTTCGTGGTCATCGTCCTCTTCGTCTTGTTCGTAAAATTCGGGAACAAGATCGACTTCTTCCGGAAAAAGCCCAAGAAGGGATATTCGCTCGTCAAACAGGAACGGCTCAAATAAACGGAAAAGCGGCGTCCGCGAGGAGCGGACGCCGCAATCTTTATCATCTTTCGTCTTACATCCGCCGCGGCCGCGCAGCGGTTTTTTGTTGAAAACGGAACCCTTCATTCCCCACCGGAAAGTTTCGAGAGGATGGCTTCGAGGGCGATCCTGCAATGCTCGTAGGTGAGCCCGCCCTGAAAATAGGCGGTGTACGGTTTGCGGATGGGCGCGTCGGCGGAAAGCTCGATGCTCGCGCCCGCAACGAATGTGCCCGCTGCCATGATTACTTTATCGTCGTAGCCCGGCATATCCCACGGCTCGAGTTTGACAAAGGAATCGACGGGTGAGACCTCCTGCACCGCCTGAATGAAGGCGCATAGCTCCTCTTCCGTCCCGAAACGGATCGCCCGCGTGATGTCCGCAAGAGGCTTATCCGTCGCGGGAAAATTCTCGTACCCGAGCTCTTCGAGGCATTTTCCGATCAAGAGCCCGCCTTTGAGACTTTGCGCGACGACATGGGGCGCAAGGAAAAATCCCTGATAGAAGGACTGATAGCCGTAGGCGTAGGAGCCGATCTCCCCTCCGACCGAGGGCGCGGTGAGACGGTTCTCGCAGAGCGCGATCAAGTCCGCCTTGCCCGCAATGTACCCGCCCGTCGGCGCAAGCCCGCCTCCGGGATTTTTGATCAGACTGCCGACGATGAGATCGGCGCCGACCTCCGTCGGTTCCGCCGTCTCGACGAACTCGCCGTAGCAGTTGTCCACGAAAATGACGCCTTCAAACCCCTTTTTGCGGACCAAAGAGCAGATCTCGCCGATCTCGGCGACCGAAAAGGCGTCCCGAAGCTCGTATCCGCGGGAACGCTGTAAATAGAGCATCTTATACTCTGCGTGGCATAATACATCGCACAGCTTCTCAAAATCCACCTTCCCGTCCCCGTTTAAGGGCAGGACCGTGGCGGAAACGCCGAAGTCGGCAAGCGACCCGTTCCCCTTTCCCCATATGACGGGACGGATGGTATCGTACGGTTCCCCCGTGGCAAATAGGATGCGGTCGCCCGGGCGGAGCAATCCGAAGAGGGCGACCGTGAGGGCGTGCGTCCCCGAAAGCAGTGCGGGAGACACGATAGCGCGTTCGGCGCCGAAGGCGCGCGCATACACCCTTCCGAGCGCCTCTCTCCCCTCGTCGCCGTAGCCGTAGCCCGTCGAGGGCAAAAAGTGGCGCAGGGCGATCCGTTCTTCGCGGAAGGCGGCAAGCACCTTTTTTTGGTTTATGAGCGCGACCGCGTCGATCTCCGCAAAACGGCCGCCGAGGGCGCGTTCCGCCCCGCGGATCCTTTCATCGATGTTCATAAATTCCGATGACCTCCTCAGCCGCAAGCCCGACATCCTTCGGCGCGATCCAATGGATGGGCATTTTTCGGAAGAATGTGAGCTGCCGCTTGGCATAATTACGGGTATTTTTCTCTATTATGTCTGACAAAGTACTCTCTTTATCGCCGTTTTTCAGAAATTCGATCACTTCTTTGTAGCCGATCCCCTGCATACTTTGCGCCGTCTCGGGGACTCCGCTCTCGAGAAGGGCGCGGACTTCCTCTATGAGCCCGCCGCCCAGCATCCGACGGACGCGCGCACCGATCCGTTCGTAGAGTTCACTGCGGGGATAGTCGAAGGCGACCGCTTCGAAGTCGAAACGGGTCGCGTCGTCCCTTTGCTCGGATTTCCGCTTTCCCGTCAGCTCGTAGATCTCGAGCGCGCGGATCACCCGCTTGACGTCGTTCGGGTGCAAGACGCGGGCGCTCTCTTCGTCTACTTCGGCGAGCCGCCTGTGAAGCGCCTCCTTCCCCTCCCGCTCGGCGTACTGCGCGTATTTCGCGCGGATCCCCTCGTCCGCCGCCGCGCCGCCGTAGCTTTGGC
Source organism: uncultured Clostridia bacterium (assembly GCA_947627765.1). GTDB lineage: Bacteria > Bacillota > Clostridia > Christensenellales > Borkfalkiaceae > Gallimonas. The sequence goes on along the minus strand of CANQXA010000001.1, from coordinate 23,205 downwards.
AGTAGAGCACCGACCGTACATAGAATCCCGTGCCGCCGCAGAGAATGGGGAGCTTTCCGCGCGCCGCGATGTCGTTTACGGCGGAGAGCGCCAAACGTTCGAAATCGCTCACGGAAAAGCTGTCGCGCGGGTCGGCGACGTCGATCAGATGATGGGCGATCCCTCCCCGTTGTGCGAGGTCGGGTTTTGCCGTGCCGATGTCGAGCCCGCGGTAGATGCAGAACGCGTCGCAGGAGACGATCTCCCCGTTCATGCGCCTTGCGCACTCCACGGCGAGTTCGCTCTTGCCCGAAGCGGTCGGCCCTACGATCGCCAAGAGCTTCATACGATCCGCTTGAAGAGCTTTTCGAGCTCGCTCTTCTTGACGTGTACGGCGACGGGGCGCCCGTGGGGACATTTCAATCCCATGTCTCCGTTCATCTCCGCGAGCAGTGCGCCCGCTTCCTCCGCCGTGAGCGATTCCCCGCCCTTGACCGCCGCCTTGCAAGCCGCCTGCGCGAGTTTATCCTTCAAAAGATCGGAAAGACGGATCGCGCGGAGGCTCTCCATCGAAGAGAGGATCTCATCGAAGAACGCTTTGCAGTCGAGCCGTACCAAATCGGACGGGACCGCCGAGACCTTGACCGTCCCCCCGCCGAAATCGCCGATCTCGAATCCGAGTTCCTCCAAAAGGGAGAACTGCTTTTCGAGGAAGGAAAATTCGGGCGCGTTGAGCGTGATGAGGTAGGGCGCGAGCATGGGCTGGGAGACCACGGTGCGGTTTCGTACCTTTTCGCGCAGACGGTCGTAGATGATCCGCTCGTGTGCGGCGTGCTGATCGACGATGTAGGCGTCGTCGCCGCATTCGAAGAGGAGATAGGTGCGGAAGAGCTCCCCCTTATAGCGAAGGGAGGCGACCTCCACGCGGGGCTGGGCGGCGCTCAGCAGTTTCTTGTTCTCTTCGAAGGCGTCCTCGGTCTGCGGGGCATGGACTTCGAGACGGACGGGCTCTTCTTCCCGCGGGGGAAGCGGCGTACCGCCGCCGTAAGGCGGGATCTTGAAGGAGAGCTCCTCCTTCGCTTGGGCATACGTCATGCTCTGCGCAACATCGGGGGCGGGAGCCTTTTTCTCGGGTCCCTTACGGGGAAGTTCGGCGGACGGCGCGGCAGGTGCGGACGGTGCGGCGGGTACGGATGACGTGGCAGGAGCGGAATCGGAACCGTCGGGCACGAGGTACTCGAGCGCGCGGGAATTGCCGTCCAAAACCGACGAAACGACGGAATAGACGCAACCGTAGACGACCTGGTTGTCCGCAAAACGGACGTCTGCCTTATTGGGATGGACGTTGACGTCCACGATTTCGGGCGGGATCTCCAAAAAGAGGACGTAAAACGGGTATTGCCGCTTCATGAGATAGCTTTGGTAGGCGTTGGAGACCGCCGCCCCCACCGTCTGGTTGACCACATATCTCCCGTTGACGAAAAGGCTCTGATAGGTGCGGTTGGGCTTGGAGAAATTTCTGTTGCCGATATAGCCGTAGATGCGTACGCCGTGCTTTTCCGCGTCGATCCTGTGCAGTTCGCCGAGGATCTCCTTGCCGTAGACGCAAACGAGAGCGGAGGCGAGCCCGTCTCCGAACGAACGGTATTTTTCCTTGCCGTTCACGAGATAGGTAAACGAGATCTCGGGGCGGGAGAGCAGGATCCGCGCCATCATTTGGGTCACGTCCGCCTCCTCCGCACCGTCCGATTTCAAAAATTTCAAGCGCGCGGGGGTATTGTAGAAGAGATCGCGTACGGTAACCTCCGTCCCGCGGGCGCCCGCGGCGGGAGTGACCGTACCCATCGCGCCGCCGTCGGAAGTCAGGGAAAACGCCTCCTCGCCCGCGCGGGAGACGATCTTCATGCGGGAGACTGCGGCAATGGAAGCGAGCGCCTCCCCGCGGAAGCCGAGCGTCGTCACGCCGAACAGGTCCTCGGCGGAGGCGAGCTTGCTCGTCGCGTGGGGCTGATAGGCGTGGACGAGTTCTCCCGCCTCGATCCCGCAACCGTTGTCGGTGACGCGGACGAGGGATTTGCCTCCCTGTTCGATCTCCACGGAGATCTCGGTCGCCCCTGCGTCGATCGCGTTTTCCACCAACTCTTTGACGACGGAATAGGGGCGGTCTACGACCTCTCCTGCCGCGATCTTATTGTAGATGTCAGCCGTAAGAACATGGATCTTCATTGAAATTTCTCCTTCCATTCCGCAAGCAAAGCGAGCGCGTTCATCGGGGTGAGCAGGTCGAGATTGAGCTCTTTCAGTTCATCGCGCAGTTTGAGTTCCGCGGGCTCCGTCTCCTCGGTCTCCACGGTCTCCGCCGCCTCTCTCCGCACTTCCGCCCGCTCGAGACTGCGGAGGATCTTTTTCGCGCGATCGGTGACTTCCGCGGGAACTCCCGCAAGCGCCGCGACTTCGATGCCGAAACTGCGGGCGGCGCCGCCGCGGACGATCTTCCTGAGAAAGACGATCGATCCCGCGATCTCCTTCACGCTGATCTTATAGTTGCGGACGCCTTCGAGCTTCCCTTCGAGCTCGGTCAGTTCGTGATAGTGGGTGGCAAACAGCGTCTTGGCGCGCACTTTGCCCGTGAGCTGTTCGATCACCGCCCACGCGATGGAGAGCCCGTCGAACGTGCTCGTCCCCCTTCCCACTTCGTCGAGAATGAGCAGGCTTCGGGGGGTCGCGGAGCGAAGAATGCCCGCGACTTCCGTCATTTCGACCATAAACGTGCTCTTATCGAGGATCAAGTTGTCGCTCGCGCCGATGCGGGTAAAGATGCGGTCGCAGAGGGGAATCCGCGCGCTTTTGGCGGGGACGAAACTGCCGATGTGCGCCAGAAAGACGATGAGCGCGACTTGCCTCAAATAGGTGGACTTGCCCGCCATATTGGGACCCGTGATGATCATGGTCCTGTTCTCGGCGTCGAGCGAGCAGTCGTTGGGGACGAACCGCTCCTTTGTGATCTTTTCCACGACGGGATGTCTCCCCTCTTCGATGACGAGCGCGCCCTCCTCTTCGATCGAGGGACGGACGTACTTATTCTCCTTTGCGACGGTGGCGAGGGAGACGACGCAGTCGAGAAGGGCGATCGCGTCCGCCACGCGGCGGAAGGCGGGAATGTTCTCGGAGAGGACGGATAAGAGCTCGCCGTAGAGATGTTCTTCGAGGCGCTGTGCCTCTTCATCGCTCCCGAGGATCTTGCGCTCGAGCTCTTTGAGTTCGTCGCTCGTGTACCGTTCCCCGCCCGCAAGGGTCTGCTTGCGGACATAGGTGTAGGGCACGCGGTCGCGGAAGGAATTGCTGACTTCGATGTAATAGCCGAACACGCGGTTGAATCCCACCTTCAGAGTGCGGATGCCCGTGCGCTCGCGTTCCCGCGCTTCGAGCTCGCCCACCAACGTCTTCGCCTGCTCTTTGACGGTACGGAGTTCGTCGAGACGGCTGTTGTACCCGACGCGGATATAATTGCCCTCTTTGAGGGTCGTAGCGCGCGGATCGATCGCGGAATCGAGGAGCGCGCATATGGATTTGGTATCGATTAAGCCGCCGCAGATCTCGCAAAGAAGGCGGGAAGAAAACCCGCTCAGCTGAAATTTCAGGTTGGGAACGACGGCGAGCGACGAGGAGAGGGCGAGGCAGTCCCCGGGTTGCAGGTTGCCGTTGGAGATCCTGCCCGTAAGACGTTCGACGTCGCGCACGCCCGCGAGCATATCGGCGATCCCCATGCGGATGACCGTCGCGCCGAAGAGTTCATCGACCGCGTCGAGACGGGCTTCGATCTCCCTCTTCTCAGCGAGCGGCTCGGTCAGCATCGCGGTAAGACGGCGGGCGCCCATGCCCGTCTTGGTCTTATCGAGGAGCCAAAGGAGCGAGCCGTATTTCTTCCCTTCGGCGTTGTTTTTGAGGATGTCGAGATTGCGCACCGCCGACGGGTCGAGCCGCAGGAGCTTTTTTCCGTCCGAATAGGAGAGGGCGACGATATTCTTCAAGGCGTGTTTTTGGGTCTCGCGGAGATATTCGAGGAGAGCGCCCGCCGCCGCGATCGCCGCAGGTCTCCCCGCGACGGGAAGGGCTTCGCAGGGCGAGGAAAACTGCGTTTTCAGGCTCTTTTCCGCATTCTCCCGTACAAACGCCCACGGCACATAGCAGGAAAAGGGCGGGAGCAGCCGTTCCGCCTCCACCCGCTCTTTTACGGCGAGCAGCAGTTCGTCGTTGCAGATGATCTCGGCGACGTCGAGATTGACGAGATCGGAGAGAAGTTTGTCTTCCCCCTCCTCCTCCGAAACGGTGAATTCCCCCGTCGTGATGTCTGCCCGTGCGAGGGCGTAGGAGGCGCCGCTCTTGTAGGCGCAGGCGATATAATTGCTCTTCTTCTCGTCGAGCAAATTTCCCTCGATGACAGTCCCCGCCGAGACGACGCGGATCACATCGCGGTCCACCATCCCCTTGGACGCCTTCGGGTCGGAAAGCTGTTCGCAGATCGCGACGCGCAGTCCCTGCTCCACAAGCTTTTGGATGTAGACGTCTACGGCGTGGTAGGGTACGCCGCACATGGGCGCCCTCTCTTCGAGCCCGCAGTCCCTGCCCGTGAGGGTGAGATCCAAGATGGCGCTCGCTTTGACGGCGTCCTCGAAAAACATCTCATAAAAATCGCCGAGCCGATAAAAGACAAGGCAGTCGGGATACTGCGCCTTGATCTTTTTCCAATGCTCCATCATAGGTGAAAGTGCCATATTCCTTCCTCATTCTACCGGTTCGCCGTAGAGGGAAATGCCGTTTGCCTCTTTGACATACAGCTCGATCCATTCTCCGATCTTCGGCGTATCCGACTTGAAATATCCCATCCGTCCGTACTCGTCCCGCCCGAGATACATTCCCCGCTTTTCGTCGTAATCTTCGCAGAGGATCTCGACGGTCTTGCCCACATATTTCGCGCTCTTTTCTCTCGTCTTTTCGTTGACGAGGGCGATGAGGCGGGTGATCCTGCTCTTTGCGACGTCCTCGGGGATCCTCCCCTCCATCGCGGCCGCGCGGGTGCCCGTCCGCGGCGAATAGATAAAGGTGAACGCCGAAGAAAAGTCCGCCTCTTCGACCAAAGACAGCGTTTCGCCGAACTCCTCCTCCGTTTCGGTCGGGAAGGCGACGATGAGATCGGTCGTGACCTCGCAGTCGGGGATCTCCCGACGGAGAAGGGCGATCTCTTCGAGGTACTTTTCCCGCGTATAGCGGCGGTTCATGAGCGAAAGGATGCGGCTGGAGCCCGACTGTACGGGAAGATGCAAATGGTTGCAGATCTTGGGGTGTTTTTTCATCACGGCGACAAGTTCCGCCGAAAAATCTTTGGGATGAGAGGTCATGAAGCGGACGCGGAACTTCCCTTCCACCGAGGCGACCATATCGAGAAGGGCGGGGAAATCCACGTCGCCGTCCCTGTAAGAATTGACGTTCTGCCCGAGCAGTGTGATCTCGCGGTACCCTTCCGCAACGAGGGAACGCACCTCGCGCAGGACCTCTTCCGCACTGCGGGAACGCTCTCTCCCCCGCACATAGGGCACGATGCAGTAGGAGCAGAAGTTGTTACAGCCGTACATGATGTTGACCCATGCGTTCGGAAAGCTCGTGCGCACGGGAACGAGACGGTCTTCCGTCTCCGCTCTCTCGGCGGGCACGGAGACGACGGCTTTGCGCTGTTTCCGTTTGCGCTCGATCAGCGACCGCAGTTCGGGCAGGTTGTGCGTACCGAACAAGATGTCGATAAAGGGGAATTTCTCCCGCAGGATCGCGGCCTTCCCCTCTTCCTGCACCATACAGCCCCCCACCGCGATCAAGAGGTCCTTCTTCTGCCGTTTGAGCTGTTTGAGCGCGCCGATGTTGCCGAAGGCGTGGTTCTCCGCATTCTCACGGATACAGCAGGTGTTGAAGACGATGATGTCCGCCTCTTCCGCGGGAGCTTCTTCGGCGTAGCCGCATTCTTTCAAAACGCCCGCGATCTTTTCGGACTCGTGAAGATTCATCTGACAGCCGTATGTAACGATATGATATTTCATAATTTCTTTCAAATTTCCAGCGCGGAAAATACTTCCCCGACGTTTTCGCGGAGCACGAGGTCGCAACGTCCGTCGAGCGGGGTCGCGCCGCGGTTGATGAGTACCGTCTTGCCTCGGCAGTACTCCACAAATCCCGCCGCGGGATAGACGGTGAGCGAAGTCCCCGCGACGATGATAAGGTCTGCGCGTTCGATCGCCTCGAGCGCGCCCTGTACCACGGAGCCGTCCAGCGGCTCGCCGTAGAGGACCACGTCGGGCTTGACCGTCCCCCCGCAAGTACAGCGCGGGATCCCCTTTGAGGCGGCGATCTCCTCCGCGGAATAAAACTTCCCGCAGGAGAGGCAGTAATTCCTGTGGATACTGCCGTGCAGTTCGAAGACGTTTTTACTGCCCGCGGCTTGGTGGAGCCCGTCGATATTCTGGGTGACGACGGCGTCCAACATCCCCTTTTGCTCCATACGGGCGAGGGCGAGATGCGCCGCGTTGGGTTTTGCCCACAGGGGAAGCATCTTGTCGCGGTAAAAATCGTAAAATTCGCGCGTATGGGAGTAGAAGAAATCCGAACTCAGCATCGTCTCGGGCGGATAGGCGTATTTTTGGCGGTACAGCCCGTCCTCCGAACGAAAATCGGGAATGCCGCTCTCCGTAGATACGCCTGCGCCCCCGAAAAATACCGTGTGTTTACTTTCCAGCAAGAGCTCCTTCAACGTCATGACCGCACCTCTCTTTCCCCATTATAACATACATCGCATCTTTTTTCAACAAAAGCGGCGGAATCGTACAAAATTTTTTCGGAAAATACGAATACTGCCACTGATGAAACGTTTCCTTTGCGCAACGGGCGTACTTCTCGGCGCCGCCGCGATCCTCGTCTCCGCCCTGCTCGCCTATTATTTCGGCGTGACGAAGGGGGTCCGTCTCGATCCCGCCAAACTTACCCTCGAAACGGGGCAGATCAGGCTCTTCGACGCTTCGGGCGCGGAGATCCCGACCTCCGCCGGCAGCGGGGACGTCCCCTTTTCCGAATTTCCGTCCTATCTCCCCAACGCCTTCGTCGCCGTCGAAGACAAGCGGTTTTATACCCATAAAGGTTTCGATCCCCGCGGGATCGCAAGGGCCTCGCTCAAAAATCTCTCCACGCTATCCTTCCGCGAAGGCGCCTCGACGATCTCCCAACAGCTCATCAAAAATACCCACCTTTCAAGCGAGAAGACCTTCAACCGCAAGCTGAAGGAGTTCCGTCTCACGCGCGCGCTCGAGAAAAGTTATTCCAAACAGGAGATCCTCGAGCTCTATCTCAATTCCATCTATTTCGGGCACAGTGCGTTCGGGATCGGGGAAGCGGCTTCCTTCTATTTCGCCAAACAGCCTTCCGCCCTGACGCCCGCCGAATCCGCCCTCCTCGCCGCGCTCGTGAAGTCGCCCAACCGCTATTCCCCCTTCAAAGATCCCGAAAAATGCCGCGGGAGGCGCAATTTCGTCCTCAAACTGATGCGGGAGCAGGGATACCTCGGCGAAGCGGAGTATGCCTCGGCGCTCACCGAGCCGCTTCCCGAAACGCCCAATCCCATCGGAAACGGGAACTTTTATCTCTCGCTCGTCCTCGGCGAGCTCACCGAGCGGTTCGAAGGGGCGGGAACGGGCAACCTGCGCTCGCTTGAAGTCGATACGGCTTACGATCCCCTCTTGCAGAAGAAACTCGAGGAGCTGTCGGCGGATTCCGACCTCATTGCCTTGGTGCGGGACAACGGCACGGATACCGTCAAGGCGCTCTACACGACGGCGGGGCTTCCTCCCCGTCTTCCCGCCTCCACGGTGAAGCCGCTTCTCGTCTACGCGCCCGCCGTCGAGGAAAATCTCATCTCCCCCGCGACGCCCATTCTCGACGAAAAGACCAACTTCTCGGGGTACGCGCCCGACGACGCGGGGGGCGCTTCGGGCAAGTATATGAGCGTACGCCATGCGCTCTCCCGCAGCGTCAACATCCCCGCCGTCAAGATCTTAAACGCCCTCGGCTTGGAGCGCGGCGTCTCCTATCTCAAACGGCTGGGGCTGGACGTCGCGCCCGAAGATTCCTCCCTTGCCCTCGCCCTCGGAGGGATGCGCGAAGGATTTCCTCTCGACCGCCTCGCCGACGGCTATGCCGCCCTTGCAAACGGGGGCGGATATGCGCCGTCGGGCACCATTTTGCGCGTGCGGCGGGGAGATAAAGTGCTCTATGAACGAAACCCGAAGCGGGAGAAGGTCTTCTCCGAAGATACGGCGTTTTTGGTGACCGATATGCTGACGACGGCGGCGAAGGAAGGGACGGCGCGCAAACTCAGATCGCTCCCCTTTGCCGTCGCCGCCAAGACGGGTACGAACGAGGGAAGAAAGGGAAATCTCGACGCATATACCATCGCCTATACGACGGAGGACGTCGTCGCCGTGTGGCTCGGGAACGCCGACAATTCGCCCGTGGACGCGACGGGAGGAGGTCTGCCCGCCAACTTTGTAAAGGACATTTTGAGTTACCTCTACCGCAATCACACGCCCGCCAACTTCCTGCCCCCCGCGGATGTGGAACGGATCGCCTACGATAAGGACGAATATGAAAAAAATCACAAGATCGTACGGTCCGACCCGCTGACGCCCCTCTACGATCCCTCCGATTTCTTCCGTAAAAGCAATCTGCCCGAAGAGAGCTGTACGCGGTATACCCATCCCGTCATCCAGACGCCGACCGTTTCGCTCGAAAATGGAAGCGTTTGCATAGTACTATGTCAGGCAGAATACTACGATTACGTCGTAAAAAGAGAAAATCGCGGCAGAATTGCCACGATTTACAGCGGCCCCTACCGCGAACGGATCCTCGATAACTCCGTAACGGCGGGAGAAAGTTATGTCTATACCGTGATCCCCTATTATAAGGGACGGGAAGGCGAGCCAGCCGTGTTGCCGAGCGTACACATTCGGGAAGGCGGTTCGATCCCCGACGATTGGTGGGAAAGTCAGAGCTCTTCGCTCTCCCGCGCGGCGACCGCTTCGCTTACCAATCTCTCCACATCGAGCTTGCTCTCTTCGCTCTCGACGTAGGCGAGCTTCGGTTTGATCGCGGGGTGGTCGGGCAGGAAGACGGTACAGCAATCTTCGTAGGGAAGGATGCTTGTGGAAAAGGTACCGATCTTCTTCGCGCGCTCGATGATCTCGTCCTTATCGAATCCGACCAAGGGACGGAGCACGGGAAGGGTGACGACGGCGTTGGAGGACGTCATTCCCTCGATCGTCTGGCTCGCGACCTGCCCGAGGCTCTCCCCCGTAATGAGGCACTGCATCCCCTCTTCCTTGGCGACGCGCTCGGCGATGCGGAACATAAATCTGCGGAGCAGTGTGACGTTGAGCTCCTCCGCGCATTTGCGGTGGATCTCCTCTTGGATCTCGGTCACGGAGACCGTCGTGAGCCGCGTGACGAGGGAATAGCGGGAGAGGATCTTCGCAAGTTCCTTCACCTTCTCCTTGGCGCCCTCGTTGGTATAGGGATAGCTGTGAAAATGCAGAAGCTCGACCGTCATCCCCCGCTTTGCCATCATATATCCCGCGACGGGGGAATCGATCCCGCCCGAAATGAGCAAAAGTCCCTTTCCCGAGACGCCGACGGGCATCCCGCCCGCGCCCTGTTCGAACGAACCGAAGACGAGGGCGGAACCGTTCTCGCGGACGTCTACATAGACGACGCTCTCCGGCTGATGGACATCGACGCGAAGGCCGGGAAATTCGGAGAGAAGGCGTCCGCCGATCGCCGCCGAGATCTCCATCGACGTGAGCGGATACCCCTTGTTTCCGCGGTGCGTATCCACCTTAAAGGAGCCCCCGCGGGGAGCGACCAGCTTGGCGGCGGAATAGATCCCGTCGAGACTGCTGTCGGTGAGGTATCCGACGGAATAGGAATGTACGCCGAAGACCCGCGAAATGCGCCCCGCGATCTCCTCGGCATATCCCTCTTCGAATTTTTCCACCAACCATCTGCCGCTCGTGCGGTGCAGTTCGTGGCGGAGCCCTTTCAGGCTCTTTTCGAGGTTGACGGAAAAGATCCGCTCGAAATAGCCGCGGTTCTTCCCCTTCAAATGAATTTCCGAATAGCGGATAATGACAACTTTTTCCATAAATGTTCCTTACAGTGAGACTTTCCGTCTGTATTCTTCGGCGGTTTCCGCCAAGAGTTTTGCGGCGTCTAACGCCTCTTCCCCCGTCTGCGGGCAAAAACTCAGCCTGATCACCCCTCCGAGCGCGGCGCGGGAATACCCGCACGCCTCGAGAATGCGGCTATATGGTTTCTTGGAGGAGCAAGCACTGCCCGTTCCGACGGCGACGCCGCGGTCGAACAGCATCCTCTGGATGACCTCGCCGCGCACGCTTTCCGAGGCGACGGTCAGAAGATAGGGCGACCCCTCCGCGGGCGAGATCGCCGTAAAAAGTCCGCTCTCCGAAAGAATGGCTTGGATCCGCCCGCGAAGCGCGGAAAGGGCGGCATAGTCTTTTTCGAGCGTTTGAAACTTCGCGCTGGCGGCATAGAGGAAATCCAAGATCCCGAGCACGTTTTCCGTCCCGCTGCGCTGACCCTCTTCCTGTCCCCCGCCGAAGATGAGCGGTGGGAGCGCGATCCCTTTGCGCTTGTAGAGCGCGCCCGTCCCCTTGAGCCCTCCGATCTTGTGCGCGCTCACGCTGTAAAGATCGATCGCGGGGGAAAGGCGGAAGGGGATCTTCCCGAACGCCTGCACGCCGTCGCTATGGAAGAGACAGCGCGGATTTTTCTTCTTGACTTCCCGCGCAAGGGACGCAATGTCGTTGACCGCGCCCGTCTCGTTGTTGACGTGGACCACGGAGACGAGGGAGGTCTTTTCGTCGACGAGGGAAAGAAGGGAGGCGGGATCGACGCTCCCGTCCCGATTGATTGCGGCGAAGCGGGGTTCCGTCCCCCTCTCGCGGAGATGCACGAAACTCTCATAGACGGCGGCGTGCTCCCCCTTCGTCGTGACCGCGTTCCCGCGCTTGGCGGCGAGGACGGCATGGTTGTCCGCCTCCGTCCCGCCCGACGTGAATTCGAGCTCGTAGCCCTCCCCTGCGATCAGGGCGAGAAGTTCCTCCCGCGCCTCTTCCACGGCGCGGCGGACGGCAAACCCTCCGCCGTAACGCGCGGAGGGATTGAAATAGTTTTCCGAATAGTACGTTTCCGCCTGCGAAAGCGCCTTAGGGTCGGGGCGGGTCGTCGCGGCATTGTCGAGATAGATCATTTGCGCTCCAGCTTATTTCTGCCCGCCGCCATCACGAGATTTTCCAAAAGCTGACGGCGGCACTCGAGGATACACATCGTCTTTTCGATGGAATCGGAGTGGATCACATAGATAAATTCCTTCCCCTCCGAAGGCTCGCGGTTGGGCGTAAACCGTTTGATCTTTTTCTTGGCGAACCCTCTGACCGCGCGGTCGAAGGCTTCGCTGTCCATCCAGCCGATCTGGAGAATGCGGTCGGCGTAGAGCCGCATGATGAATTTGCGGCGCTTTCCGTTGAAGACGCGCGTGATGCGGAGCTCGTCTTCGACGAACGTGTAGTCGTAGCTCACGTTGAAGCGGTTTTTCAGGAACCAAGAGCCCACGCCGACGGCGATAAAGAGCAATACGACCCCGAAATACGGCAGAAGCGCAAAGATCATGATCTCCGTCTTGTTCGCGGGATCTTCGTTCGCCGTCTCCGTCGCCGACCGGATGAAGGGAAAGGCGAACGTGAGCAGAAAGACGGCGACGACGCCGCAAATGATCGCAAAGATCTTGAAGAACAGATAAAATTTCGCCTCCTTCGCACTGCGCGCGGAAACGGCGCTCTCCTCGTAAAATCCATCGCGTACCATCAGAATTTCACCTTTCCTTCAAAGATTTTTTCTACGTTCCCCGTGAGCGTGACGCAGTTCTTGCCCGCGGGATCGAAATGTACGACCAATTCGCCGCCCTGCACGTTGACGGTGATGTCCCCCGCCGTGCACAGCCCGTTTTCCACCGCGGCGGCGACCGCGGCAACTGCCGCCGTACCGCTCGCCGTCTCGCCGTTTCCGTACTCGTATGCGCGGAGCTTCAAGGTCGCCGCGTTGACGTGCCGCACGACGACGATATTCGTCCTCTTGGGCAAAAGACCGCTCTCCGCCGCCTGCACGGAAAACTCTTCAAGGGGGAAGCGCTCGACGCGGTCGCAAAAGAAAACGGCATTGCTCCCCTCGGCGTCGTAGCACCGCGGCTCGTAGCATTTCCCTTCGCGCTCGCCGACGAGCAGATCGGGATACTCCCCGCTCCCCGGGATCTTCCTCGGGGACGCCAGCGGCTTGGGCGCGGCGAGATCTACGCTCGCGGAAGTGACCTCTCCGCCGAAGGAATAGACGGTCACCCTGCGGAGCCCGCCGATCGTCTCGATCGACATCGTATCCGTCCGTACGAGCCCGCTCTCATAGAGGTATTTTGCGACGCAACGGATGGCGTTTGCCGTATCCGTGCCCTCCGAACCGTCGCGGTTGAAGACGCGCATCTTGGCGTCGGCATAGGAGGAGCGCTGGATCAGCACCACACCCTCGCCGCCGATCCCCGTGTGGCGGTCTACAAAGTTGATCGTCAAAGACTCGGGGCAGGTGATCTTCCCCTCCATGTCCTCGAAAAAGATGTAATCGTCGTCGCAGGAACGCATCTTTACGAAGGAGAGCTCCGTCTTGCGGGTGCGAAGGTCGTTGATGTCCACGAGTTCGGTGTTGTACTCGGTAAACTTGCTCGCGATGATGTCCGAAAGCGCGCGCGCCGTATCGAGGGAGGTGAGAACGGTGACGCCGAGCAGGACGGCATGATGGTGCAGTTCGATGTAGTCCGCAATGGAATCGACGTCCGTCTTTCCCGTATAGATGATGTAGTCGATCTTCCCCTGATCCATGAGGGAGGAGACCTCTTTGGTCGCTTTCAGGCGGGGCACGACCATGACGTCCACCCCGAGATCGGAGATGACCTTCGCGGTGCCCGCCGTCGCATAGAGATTACAGCCGAGATCGGCAAACTTTTTGGCGATCGCGACGAGCTCGGGCTTATCCTGATCGTTGACGGTGAAGTAGACCCCGACGGGACGGTCCTTCGTGGGATGGCACATCTTGAAGCCCGCGGAGACGAGCCCCTTGAAGAGCGCCTCCTCGATCGTCTTCCCGATGCCGAGCACTTCGCCCGTGGACTTCATCTCGGGACCGAGCTGGGAGTTGACGTCGTTCAGCTTCTCAAAGGAGAATACGGGCACTTTCACGGCGACGTAGGGAGAATTGGGATAGAGCCCCGTGCCGTAGCCGAGTTTTTTGAGCTTTGCGCCCGCCATGATGCGGGTGGCGAGTTCCACCATGGGAACGCCCGTGACCTTGGAAATATAGGGAATGGTGCGGCTCGCGCGGGGATTGACCTCGATGACGTAGAGGCGGTTCTGGTAGATGAGATATTGGATGTTGATGAGCCCCTTCGTTTTGAGTTCGACGGCGAGCTGTGTGGAGACCTCGACGATCTTTTTGAGCATGACGTCCGAAAGATGATAGGGCGGATAGACGGCGATGGAGTCCCCCGAATGGACGCCCGCGCGCTCGATGTGCTGCATGATCCCGGGGATCAAGACGTCTACGCCGTCCGAGATCGCGTCCACCTCGAGCTCACTGCCCATGAGATATTTATCGCAGAGGACGGGATTTTCGATCTTCTGCGAGAGAATGACGTCCATGTAGCGGGAAATATCGTTTTCGGTGAAGGCGATGGTCATATTCTGCCCGCCGATCACATACGAAGGGCGCAGGAGGACGGGATAGCCGAGCGTCTCCGCGGCGCGGACCGCCTCCTCCTTCGTCATGACGGTGAGCCCCTGCGGACGGGCGATGCCGAAGCGCTCCAAAAGTTCGTCGAACCGCTCGCGGTCTTCGGCGATGTCTACGCTGTCCGCGCCCGTACCGAGGATGCGGATCCCCTTCTTCGCGAGATAACCGCACAGCTTGATCGCGGTCTGCCCGCCGAAGGTGACGACCACGCCGTACGGTTTCTCCACATCGATCACGCTCTGGACGTCCTCGGGCGTCAGAGACTCGAAATACAGCCTGTCCGCGGTATCGAAATCGGTGGAGACCGTCTCGGGATTGTTGTTGATGATTATGACCTCGTAACCGAGTTCTTTGAGCGTCCAGACGCAGTGGACGGAGGAATAGTCGAATTCGATGCCCTGCCCGATACGGATGGGACCCGAGCCGATGACGATCACCCGCTTTTTCTTGCTCTTTTCCACGAAGGGCTTGGCTTCGTCGTGGGAGAGATCGTCGTATGTGGAGTAGAAATAAGGGGTGGACGCCGAAAATTCCGCGGCGCAGGTATCCACCATCTTGAAACAGGCGCGGCGGTGCATGGGAAGCTCGCCCGAGAGACGGGAAAGGGTACGGTCGGTAAATCCGAGCCGCTTCCCCTCTAAGTATTCCCGTTTGGTGAGCTTATGCCCCGCGATGCTCTTCTCGTAAGCGATCAGGTTGGAGAGCTTTGCGAGGAACCAGCGGTCGATCTTGGTCGCCGAAAAGATCTCGTCGACCGTGATCCCCTGCTTTAAGGCGGCATAGACGGCAAAGATCCGTTCGTCGGTCTGCTTGTGGATCTCGAGGGCGAGCTCTTCCTTCGTCATCCGCTCGAATTTGGGATGCCCGAGCGTATCGAGGGAGATCTCCGCGCCGCGCACCGCTTTCATGATCGCCTGCTCGAAGGAGGAACCGATCGCCATGACCTCTCCCGTCGCCTTCATGCGCGAACCGAGATTCCTTCCCGCATAGAGGAATTTATCGAAGGGCCATTTGGGAAGTTTGACCACTACATAGTCGAGCGCGGGCTCGAAACAGGCATAGGTCTTCCCCGTGACGTCGTTCTTGATCTCGTCGAGGGTGTAGCCGAGGGCGATCTTGGTCGAAACTTTGGCGATGGGATAGCCCGTCGCCTTGGAAGCGAGCGCGGAGGAGCGCGAGACGCGCGGATTGACCTCGATGACCGCGTACTCGAAACTATCGGGATGAAGCGCGAACTGACAGTTGCATCCGCCCTCGATGCCGAGCTCGGTAATGATCTCGAGGGAGGCGGTGCGAAGCATCTGGTATTCTTTGTCGGACAGCGTCACCGCGGGCGCGATGACGATGGAGTCTCCCGTGTGGACGCCGACGGGATCGAAGTTTTCCATCGAGCAGACGGTGAGGACGTTCCCCTTTCCGTCTCTTAAAACTTCGAATTCGATCTCCTTCCATCCGCCGATGTATTTCTCGACGAGGACCTGCGAGATGGGAGACAGCATGAGCCCGTTGTGGGCGATGAGGCGGAGCTCCTCTTCATCCTTGGCGACGCCGCCGCCCGCCCCGCCCAACGTAAACGCGGGACGTACGATTACGGGATAGCCGAGCTTTCCTGCGATCGCGGCGCATTCGTCTTCGGAGTAGGCAATGTCGGAGGGAACGACGGGCTGGCCGAGCTTTTGCATGGTCTCTTTGAAGAGTTCCCTGTCCTCGGCGCGGTCGATCGCGTCGAGCTTCGTGCCGATGAGCTTGACCCCCCATTCTTCGAGGAAGCCGCTCTTGGCGAGCTTACAGCCCATCGTGAGACCGGTCTGTCCGCCGAGGGAGGCGAGGAGACTATCAGGCCTCTCCTTGATGATGATCCGCTTGAGGCTGTCCTCGGTGAGCGGCTCGAGATAGATCTCGTCGGCGAGCATCTTGTCGGTCATGATGGTGGCGGGATTGGAATTGCAGAGGACGACGTTGCAACCCGCGTCTTTGAGCACGCGGCACGCCTGTGCGCCCGCGTAATCGAACTCCGCCGCCTGCCCGATGACGATGGGCCCCGACCCTATCACTAAAACTTTTTGAATATCGCTTCTCTTGGGCATATATCACCTATCAGTCGGATCCCTTGTGCTCGGAGATCCTGCGGATAAATTCGTCGAAGAGGAAATTCGCGTCGCGCGGGCCGCCGCACGCCTCGGGATGGAATTGTACTGTAAAGGCGTTCTTATCGGGATAATCCATGCCTTCGCACGTTCCGTCGTTGACGTTGACGTAGGACAAGGTGCCCGACGGCGCGGAGACGACTTCGTACCCGTGGTTTTGGGAGGTAATGAAGACGCGCCCCGTCGAAATCTCCATGACGGGCTGGTTTGCGCCGCGGTGACCGTACTTCATCTTGCGGGTCTTGCCCCCCATCGCGAGCGCGAAGAGCTGGTGCCCGAGGCAGATGCCGAAGATCGGCTTCTTGCCCGCCAGCTTTGCAAGATTGGCGATGATCTCCTCGTTTTCCGCGGGATCCCCCGGGCCGTTGGTGAGCATGATCCCGTCGGGATCGAGCGCGAGCGCCTCTTCCGCCGTAAAATACGCGGGGACGACGGTCACGCGGCAGCCTCTCTTTTCGAGCTCCCGCTCGATGTTGTACTTGGCGCCGAAATCGTAGAGCAGGACGCGGGGACCCGTGCCCGCCGTCTCTTTTGAGACGCCGCCGCAAGTCGTCGCACGGACGGCTCCCCTGACGCGGTACGATTTGATCTCCGAGAAGTCCTTGACGGGCTTGAAAGTGACTGCGGCGTTCATCACGCCCGCCTCCCGCACGATGCGGGTAAGTTCCCGCGTATCGATCCCGTAGACCCCCGGGATCCCTTGCGTCTTCAAATACCGGTCGAGCGTCCCCTCCGAGCGGAAGTTGCTCGGCGCCTCGCAGACTTCGCGGACGATGTATGCCGTTACCCAAGACTTT
Organism: uncultured Clostridia bacterium; assembly: GCA_947627765.1. Taxonomy (GTDB): domain Bacteria; phylum Bacillota; class Clostridia; order Christensenellales; family Borkfalkiaceae; genus Gallimonas. Next base: position 6,344 of record CANQXA010000001.1, on the reverse strand, counting down.
TTGCTCTCGAAATCGGGGGGGATCACGCCGTAATTCCCGATGAGGGGAAAGGTCTGCGTGACGATCTGCCCATAGTAGCTCGGATCGGTCAGCGTCTCGAGATAGCCCGTCATACCCGTGGTGAAGACGAGCTCGCCGACGACTTCCTTTTCCGCGCCGAACGACCATCCCTCGAAGACTTTGCCGCATTGAAGCGTTACATATGCTTTTCTCATGAATGACTCCGTTCTCTTAAAGGGGGAGCTCCTCCGTCTCCTCGCCATGGAGTTTGGGGTAGATCTTCAAGATCTCTTCCTCCGTGAACTGCTCCTCGTACGCCTTGGAGAAGGGCACGCGGAGATAGAAGATATACTTGTCCACGGAATCTTGCGTGGCAAACGTGCAGACGTATTTATTCTTGTGCGCTTCGGCGCCGATACAGCCGTTTTCACGGTCGTACGTATACGTCTTGCGCTTCGTCTTGATATGGATCACTTCGGGGGTGAGCTCGTAGCCGATCACGGCGCTCATCGAGTAATGGAGCGCGTAGAAGATGTACATCGCAAGATAGGCGATGATCACGGCGGGCGAGATGATCCAAAACGCCATCGCGCCTTCGAAGGCATAGACGAGGCAGACCATGACGCCCGGGATCCACACGCAACTCACGCCGATAAAGATCCTCTTGACGATCTTGATGAATCTTTCGACGCCCGGTTTGACGATCATTGGCGTTTCTCCCTTGCGGTAAATCCATAAGTCCCGAGCGCTTCGCCCGTTCCGACGTACTTGCCGTTCGCATAGGCGACGAGGCGGCCTTCGGGGACGGAGAGCTTGCCGTTTTTGAGATATTCCTCGGCGGCAATGACATTGACGACCTCGCCGAAAAAGACGGCGTGCGTGCCGAGGTCTACCCGCGATCTGACTTTGCACTCGATGGAGACGGGGCTCTCGGCGACGGACGGGCAGGAGACTTTCTCCCCCTTTGCGCGTGTGATTCCCGCCCTCTCGAATTTATCGCAGTCCCGCCCCGACGTCACGCCGCAAATATCCGTCGCGCGGAGCAGGGCGCGGTCTACGAGGTTGACCGTAAACTCTCCCGTCCGCTCGATGAGGGGCAGAGAATAGCGGCTGTAACGCACCGCGATCGTCAGCATGGGCGGCTCGGAATTGACGGTCCCGACCCAAGCGAGAGTGATCGCATTGTTTTCCGATCCGTCCCCGCAGGTGACGATCACCGCGGGAAGAGGGGCAAGGCAGGTTGAAGGCCCGATCGAACGTTTCATATTGTTTTCTCCTTGAACCAGATCCTGAAACGGGCGATGAGGTCCTCCCCCACGCGCGCTTCGCAGACGGTATTATCTTCTTCGTCGCGGCGGAAAAAGACGAGCTCTCCGCCCTCTTTCGCCTGTTTTTCATAGGCGATCTGGAACGCCGTAACTTCCCGCGCGGCAAGTTCTTCCATCGTAAAACAATCGAGGAAGAAATCGGCATAGCGGGCGTTGTTGGCGTGGAAATAGTGGTCGCATTGGGAGCTTCCGACCCGCATCCTGCGGACTTCCCTTCCCCCTTCGGCGCGGGGGATCTTCCACGAAGGGACGTCTACCGAACGCTCCGCACGGTAAGGACAGCGATCGTGCGTTTCTCCCAAACGGTCGGGAGTAAGCAGAGAAAAGCTCCCGAGATCGACAAGGCACCAACGGGACGTGAGGAGCGCGACAGCCGAACCTTCTCGGTCGGTGACGCGGTATCCGCGCTCGAAGATGACGTGTCTGGGCGGGAGCGGCCAAGTCTCCACCGTGATCAAATCGCCGAGGACGATGGGGCGGAGAAATTTGCAATAGGTATTGACGACGATAAACCCGAAATTTTTGGGTTTCAGATCGTAATACCCGAATCCGAGCTCGTCCGCACTCTCGCAGGCGGATTGCTGAACGAGCTCCAACAGCGCCGACGGCTTGATCTCATCCTTGAAATCAAAGTCCGAATAGCGAAGCTCATAGGTCCGAAAGTTCGCATAGTGAGACATCATAACCTTAGTATAACATAACTCGCGGGGGAAGTCAACCGTTCGCGCGGGAGATTCGCGCCAGATTTGCGGCGGAAGAAAAAAATGAGAGGGTCCCCTCGGCGATGGCGTCGGCAAGTTTCTCGCGGTAGGAGGAGGTCAAAAGGAGCGCTTCGTCCTCGGGATTGCTCAAAAATCCGCACTCCACGATCACGGCGGGGACGTCCGAACAGTTCAGAACGAAATAGTCTCCTGCGAGCGCCTGCGAACGCTTGACGCATTCGGGCATGGAGTTGAGAGAGGTCTGGATGAGCGAGGCGAGCGTCTTCCCCGAATCGGAATCTTCGCGGTAGAAGACCTGCGCCCCCCGCCGCGACGTCTGCGAGAAAAAATTCTGGTGGATGGAGATCATCGCCGCGGGAGAGGCTCCGCGGATGATCTCGGCGCGCTTTTCCATGTCCCTGCGCTTGTAGCCGGGGGTCGCGGCGCCGTAGAGCCCCGCCTCGGTCGGCCTCGTCTGGATCACCACGAAGCCCGCTTCCTCGAAACGCTCCTGCAAGATCCGTGAGAGCGCAAGATTGATGTCGCTCTCCCGCGTGCCCGACCGTACGCCCACAACGCCGCCGTCCACGCCGCCGTGACCTGCGTCGATCACGATCGTGAGACGGAGAGATTGGGCGGCTGTCCGCACCAGCGCGAAAAAGCAGATCCCGAAGGTGACCGCGACGGCGAGCACAAGACAGCACAGCCCGAGCAGTACGCGGTGCCGATAAAAAAAGCTCATACGTTATTGTATGAGCCCTCATCTCCGTTCATGTTTGAGACGCCGCGCGGACGCCGTATTTTTCCTTCAAATAGCCGTCTATGGCGCTTGCGGCGGACTTCCCCGCCCCCATCGCAAGGATCACCGTAGCCGAGCCCGTAACGGCGTCTCCGCCCGCAAATACACCCTCGATCGCGGTCATGCCCCCCTCGTCGGTGATGAGTTCGCCGCGCGGCTTTGCCGTAAGACCGGGCGTAGACCGCACGACGAGCGGGTTGGGAGAGGTGCCGAGCGCCATGATCACGCAGTCGGCTCCGAGCTCGAACGTTCTGTCCGTTTGGACGGGAGCGCGCCTTCCCGAGGCGTCCGCTTCCCCCTGTTCCATCACCGCACAGCGCACGCCGCGCACGGCGGTCCCGTCCGTCAAGATCTCCACGGGGTTGGAAAGGCAGAGGAATGCGATGCCCTCCTCCTTTGCGTGGCGGATCTCCTCCCTCCGCGCGGGAAGATCTTCCTCCGAACGGCGGTAGATCACGGTGACCTCCGCACCCATGCGGCGGGCACAGCGGGCGGCGTCCATCGCGACGTTCCCGCCCCCCACCACCGCGACGTGCCGCGCGGGATAGACGGGCGTTTCGGCGTCCTCTTCGTACGCCTTCATCAAATTGATACGCGTGAGATATTCGTTGGCGGAGAACACGCCGCACGCGTTCTCCCCCGGAATGTGCATGAAGTTGGGAAGCCCCGCGCCCGTGCCGAGAAAGACGGCGGAGTACGTTTCGAGAAGTTCGCGGACGGTGACCGTCTTTCCGACGACGGCGTCGGTCACAAAGCGGACGCCCCGCGCCGCAAGGTCTTCGATCTCACGGGCGACGACCTCCTTGGGAAGACGGAAGGACGGAATCCCATAGACGAGCACGCCGCCTGCGACATGGAGCGCCTCGAAGACGGTGACGGCGTACCCCATCGCGGCGAGGTCGCCTGCGCAGGCGAGCCCCGCGGGACCCGATCCCACCACGGCGACGCAAGGTTTGCCATCTTCGGGGATGCACGGTTTACCTTCTTCGGGGACGGGAGACGCAGAGCGCGCATGACGGTCGGCAACGAAACGCTCGAGCATTCCGATGGCGACGGGTTCCCCCGCTCTGCCGCGGACGCACCGCGCTTCGCACTGCCGCTCCTGCGGGCACACCCTTCCCGTGACGGCGGGAAGAGAATTCGCCGCGCGGATCGTTTCGTATGCTTCGCCGAACTTCCTTTGGGCGACGAGCGCGAGAAACTCGGGGATCGCGACGCCGACGGGACAGCCCGCCGTGCACGGTCTCCCCTTGCAGGCAAGGCATCTTTTTGCCTCCGAAACGGCGCGTTCTTCGTCGATCCCGAGCGCGACTTCTGAGAAGTCTGAGATCCTTTCCGAGGGGTCTCTTTCGGGCATGGTATGCCCCTTTCTCGTCATATTATCCATGATCCTCTCCCTGCCGCAACAAATTGCAGTGCGCTTCGCGCTTTCTTGCCTCAAACGCGAGGTATTGGCGGTTGCGAAGGATCGCCTCGTCGAAGTCGATGAGATGGGCGTCGAAATCGGGCCCGTCCACACAGGCGAATTTCATCTCGCCCCCCACCGTGACGCGGCAACATCCGCACATCCCCGTCCCGTCGATCATGATGGGATTCATGCTTGCGATTGTTTTGACCCCGAAGGGGCGGGTCGCCTCGGCGACAGCTTTCATCATCACGAGCGGCCCGATCGCATAGACGGCGTCGTATCCGCCGCCCGCGAGCAGTTCCCGCAAGGGTTGGCAGACGTTGCCGCGGACGCCGCGGGAGCCGTCGTCCGTCGTCAAGATCAGGCGGTCCGCCGCCCCGCAGAGTTCGTCTTCGAGGATGACGAATCCCTCACTGCGGAAGCCCGCGATGACCGTCACTTCCGCGCCCGCGCTACGGAGCGCCTTGGCGACGGGCAAAGCGATCGCACAGCCCACGCCGCCTCCGACGACTGCGGCACGCTTCACACCGCTCACATCGGTGGGATTCCCGAGAGGTCCGACGAGATCCGCGATCGTATCGCCCGCCTCTTTGGAAGCGAGGGACATTGTCGTCCCGCCGACCGTCTGGAAGACGACGGTGACCGTACCGCGGGAGCGGTCGGCAAGGGAGACGGTGAGGGGGATCCGTTCTCCGCCTTCCCCGACGCGAAGTATGACGAACTGCCCCGCCTTCGCCTTTTCCGCGATGAGCGGGGCTTCGAATTCCATCAGCACGACGGATTCGCGCAGTGAGCGTTTTGTGACGATCCGCACCATTTCACTACCCCCTTTCGGGGACATTATACATAGTTCAACAACTTTTGTCAACTTTACACATCTTCAATTTTTTTCCGAAATTACGGAAAATGCCCTTGACATTCGGGGAAACGCTCTTATATAATAGTTTACAAGGATTCAAACTTTGGGAGAATAAGTATGTCAAAAGTAAAAATCGTGACCGATTCCAACAGCGGGATCACCCAGGCGGAAGCGAAGGAACTTGGGATCACCGTCGTCCCGATGCCCTTTTTGATCGACGGGGAGGAATACTTCGAGGACATCAATCTTACTCAGCCTGCATTCTATGAAAAACTCGCGGGAGGAGCCGCCGTCTCGACGTCCCAGCCCGCCATCGGCAATATCACCGAACTGTGGGAAAAACTGCTCGAAGACGGGAGCGACATCGTGCACATCCCGATGTCGAGCGGGCTTTCGGAATCCTGCCATACGGCGGAAGGGCTCGCAAGATCCTATCCGGGGCGGGTCTTCGTCGTAGACAACCAACGCATCTCTCTGACCCAGAAACAGAGCGCATTCGACGCGCTCGCGCTCGCCAACCGCGGTTATTCCGCCGAGGAGATCAAGGACTATCTCACCAAGACGAAGTTCGACAGCAGTATCTACATCTCGCTCGACACCTTAAAGTATCTGAAACGGGGCGGAAGGCTCACCCCCGCCGCCGCGCTCATCGGGACCATCCTCAAGATCAAGCCCGTGCTCCAGATCCAAGGGGAAAAGCTCGACGCTTTCAAGAAAGTTCACACCCTCAAACAGGCGAAAGAGGTGATGACCGCCGCCGTCCGCAGTGACATCGATACCCGCTTCGCCGACCTCGCAAAATCGGGAGAACTCGCCCTCGCCGTCGCCCATACCGACAACTACGAGGAAGCGAAGATCTTTCATGACGAGCTCGCCGCCGCCTTCCCCAACCTGCCCGTGACCTATATCGATCCCCTCTCGCTCTCCGTCTCCTGCCATATCGGGCCGGGCGCGCTCGCCGTCGCCTGCATGAGATTTGTCAAATAATTACGGCCATGCGATCCGCCGTCCGCCTCAGGACGGCGGTTTTTTTCAGAAGCCCGTCTTCTTACGGCGGGACAGGCCGCGCCGCCTTGTCTCCACCAAATGATATTCCTGCTCGCGCTCGAAGTCGTAGACGCAACCGTTGACGGGAGAGCCGAACCGCAGTTTGCCCGCGATGTCCGCCGCCTGCGCGAACCCGTACCCCACCGTGCAGATGGGTACGCCGTACAAAAACGCCTGCGCGCGCATGAGGATCTGCTCGAGC